>JBMHDV010000022.1:0-41139 GCA_049889215.1 Candidatus Marinamargulisbacteria bacterium | reverse complement strand
AGTAATTCAAAAAACTTAGTATTATCAGAATCTTGCGTAAATGATGTGTTTTTCATATCTTCAACTTGCTGATTAATCAAATCATTTAATAAATCCAAGTAAGCTGTAATTCTTTTAGCACGATAATCAACATCATTTTTTTTGTCGATGGATTCAAACTTGATATCATGCAATTTTGAATAATACTGACGCATATTTTCACATAGCTCATCATCCCCAATTGAAACCACGGATGAAATACCAAATCTAGCCACTTTATATGGGGTGTCAATCGTGAATGCTGTTCCCATTACAGGAATATGAAAATCGTGTATATTTTGTGTCATAATATCTTTAATCATATTAACTCATTTACCCTTTGCATCCAAGCTATTATATATCGTTGGCAAAATATGACATCTTTCATGATTTGATAAAGATAGATTTAACATTGATTTAAAAAATCTTATTTGATCAAATAACGTAAAAAATGTAATCTAATTTGTATGAATTCCATTATTGAAAAAATAAGAACAGAAGACTCTTTGACTAATGATGAAGCCTTGTCGCTATTATCTTCAGATATCGATACAATCGAGTTGTTAAGTGCCACATACGCACCGCGTAAAAAATACTTTGGCAAAGACGTAAGAATTCATATTTTAAACAATTCTCAAAACGGATACTGCCCTGAAGATTGTCACTATTGTGTCCAAGCCAAAGATTCAAAAGTACCAATCGAAAAATATACAAAAAAGGATGAAGACCAGATTCTACAAGAAGCTGAGAATGCCTATAAAAAGGGAGCTTTTCGATACTGCATGGTTTTTTCAGGGCGAGGTCCATCGAAAAAGCGGGTTGAATTCTTATCTAATGTTATAAAAAAAATTAAATCAAACTTCCCAATTGAGGTTTGCTTATCCCCTGGATTAATTTCAAAAGAAGATGCAAAACTATTGGCTGAATCAGGACTTGATCGTTACAACCATAATTTAAACACATCTGAATCTCATTACGACAACATTTGTACGACACATACATTTAAGGATCGTCTAGATACCTTATCAAACGTTAACGAAAACAATATTGATATTTGTTCTGGAATGATTGTAGGCATGGGTGAGTCCGATCAAGATATTGTTGATGTTGCATTTAAATTGAAAGAAGTAAACGTAAAATCTATTCCTATTAACTTTTATTTACACATGGAAGGCAATAAGCTTGGAAAGCTACCTAAAGTATCGGCTGAAAAATGTTGTAAAATTGTCGGGCTTTTTAGAGCGGTTCACCCAACTGCAGAAATTCGACTTGCTGCAGGACGTGAATACTATCTAGGAGATATGCAACCGATGGCGTTAATGGCTGCAAACTCATTGTTTATGAATGGATACTTAAACATTAAGGGCTCAGATATTCACGACACAATTGGAATGATTGAGCGCGCAGGATTTAAAGTTGATGCTGACATTGATTTAACACCTCTTAAAGAATCAGCTAAAACAGCTGCAGCACTCGATGCATTTAACAACAATAACCTAGAACTAAAAACAAAAGACGAACTTTACCCAATTAAGGGTTAAAAAAAAGCGCAATATTGATATTGCGCTTTCCTATAATATTTTTGGATCGAAATTAAAACTATTATACTAAATAGCTTGAATCTGAACTTTTTGCAGCTTGAAAGTATTCAGCCACACGGTTCCAGTTTACAACATTCCAAAACGCCGAGATATAATCTGGACGACGATTTTGATAATTAAGATAGTATGCATGTTCCCAAACATCTAGACCCAATATTGGTAATAAACCTTCCATAACTGGTGTGTCTTGATTTGGGGTTGATGAAACAGCTAACTTGCCATTTGAATCAACAACTAACCATGCCCAACCACTACCAAAGCGAGTAGCCGCAGCATTTGCAAATTCTGTTTTAAACGCCTCAAAATCACCAAAAGTATTATCAATTTCTGATGCTAGGTCACCACTGGGTGCCCCACCACAGTTAGGACCGATAATTTTCCAAAATAATGAATGATTAATGTGCCCACCCCCATTATTTCTAACAGCACCTTTGATATCATCAGATACAGATGCAAAGTCAGAAAGAACATCAAACACACGTTTTTGTTCGAGAGATGTTCCTTCAATCGCCGCATCATATTTAGAAATGTATGCCTGGTGATGCTTAGAATGATGAATCTCCATGGTTTTTGCATCAATATGAGGTTCTAATTCATTATAGTTATAGTCCAATGCTGGTAATTTGCTCATGGTTTCCTTTATTCCCTTCATTTAAAGATTTTATTTAGCAACAACACGAACGTCTTGCAGGTATGACTGAATACCTTCAACGTCGCCAGTTAATGCTTTATCACCCTTGTTCCAGTTTGCTGGACAAACTTCGCCGTTTTCTTCATGAAATTGAAGTGCATCAACCAAACGTAATGCTTCGTCGACGTTTCTTCCCAGTGGTAAATCATTAATTAGTGAATGACGAATAATGCCTTCTTTATCGATTAAAAATAAGCCTCGGTAAGCAACACCTTCATCTTCTTTTAAAACATCATAATCAGTTGCAATTGATTTAGTTAAATCAGCAACGAGTGGGTATTTGACTCCTTGTATCCCACCTTTTTCAACTGGTGTATTTAACCATGCAAAATGTGTATGTTTAGAATCAACTGAACAACCAATAACTTGCGTATTCTTTGCTTCAAACTCAGCTAATTTATCCTGAAATGCATGCAATTCAGTTGGACACACAAAAGTAAAATCCAATGGATAAAAGAATAATACTGTGTATTTCCCTTCGAAATTTGACAATTTAAAATCATCAACAATTTGATTGCCGTTAATCACAGCGCTTGCGGTAAAATCTGGTGCTTTTTTTCCTGTAAGTCCCATAATTTGTCCTCCTAAATTTTTTCTTTTATTTTACCTGCTTTTAGCCATTGCAACAAGTTCACTTTAGCGAATTATATTAAATGAAAGCAAATATAGATGCATTTGACTTCTATACTTTCATTTATTTATATATAATTAGATGCATCATTAAGATCTGGGAGACATTAACATGATTCGACACCTTACTAATTATTCACAACTAACGAATAAACACGTTTTAAGATACTACTCCACCTATCAAATTGTAGCCCCCGACTTTAATACGGATCAAAAAAAATCAAACCATTATGCGACTCCAATGGCAAACCCAAATGGGTTTGGACGAACGTACAAAGGCATAGCACCGTTTATTGGAAACTCAAACCAAATCGCAATTTTAGGCCCACACGGGCGTTTGGATATCGATGCCGCTTTGCAATCAACGGCATGCAAAAAAATCCACCTTATTGATATTAATACCCGGCAACAACAAGCATTATTACCAGCAACTGTTGGGTATGTTCGGAATCAAAAAATAGCTTGTACAGGCTATCTATTGGAGAAAAAAAATCATGGTTTCCATTCATTGGCAAGTATTCCAGGACTATCACAAATACCTTTAATTGCAACCAATGTGATTCATTTACTGGATGATAAGGCTCGTTTTGATGTGTTTGATCACCCAGGAGGATTTCATGCTACAACCACAGGGATTAATGCTTTTTTTGGAACAACACTTTGCCAAGCATTTGATAGAATTGCTTTAGCTTTATCGGAAAATCTTAACGAACCCTATGCTCGTGACTGGCTTTTGGATGTAAATGAATCATTAGAACATCCAACATCGGCATATCGCCAGGCAATCCCGACCGCAATTTCTATTCATAAAATCAGTTCTGACATTGAAAAAACCAATGACAACTCTAACATTTGGTTTGATACATTCATTTTTAAACGAGAAGACCAACAAGCGTTCTTCTTGGCTTACAAAAGTATTTTCTATCGACTTTTTACCCCTATTGCGTTTGAAGAGTCTGACTTTAATTATGGAGAAGACATTCAATATCTAAAAAACTTGATTGATGCTGCAATTATTCAGTCAATCAAAAAATTAGATGAACCCAAAATGACAATAACAAAAATCGAACATAAGCCAGTATAAATTTTGTTTTCAAAATAAATTCTATATAATGAATAAATGCAAAATATCGCAGTCATTGGAAGTGGCATTTCAGGCATCAGTGCTGCCTATATGTTGAGCAAAAAACACAAAATTACAATCTTTGAATCTGATTGCCGCTTGGGAGGGCATACAAACACAGTTAAAACCAAAGAAGGTGTTATGGTTGATACTGGTTTTATTGTATTTAACGAACTTAATTACCCACATTTTTGTAAATTCATTGATCAACTTGGGGTTCAATCAATTGAATCAGATATGAGCTTTGCTTATTATGACCAATCAAATGAGTACGCTTATAGCAGTGACTTTCCAAAGGGGCTTTTTAGCACAACATCAAATGTTTTTTCGCCTCAGTTTTACAAATTTATTATGGATATTTTTCGTTTTAATAAACTCGCAGTAAAACTTCGCTCTTCTTTAAGCGATGAATTAACAATTTATGAATTTCTAATTGCACATCGATTTAATGAAAAATTTATAAAAGAATATGTTCTACCAATGGGGGCTGCAATTTGGTCAACTTCTCAAAATGATATTCAAAAATTCCCGGCTAAATTATTTATTAGTTTTTGGGAAAACCATCGATTACTACAGGTTCTAAATCGACCAAAATGGCGAACACTTAAAAATGGAAGTATCTCATATATTAATGCAGTAATCGAACAATGTAATTTAACAATCAAATTGAACCACCCTGTGACTAAAATTGAACGGGGTTTGGATGAAGCCACAATTTATTCGAATGAACAAAAATTTAAATTTGATCAAGTCATTATTGCTACCCATGCAGACCAAGCACTCAAAATGCTGGCATCCCCATCTGATAATGAAGTCCGACTATTAGGAAAATGGATGTATTCAAAGAATCCAACAATCCTCCATTCAGATTGTTCAATTGCACCAAAAAAACGATCAGCTTGGGCATCTTGGATCTATGCTCGATCGAATGATGATAAAATGGTTGCATCCTATTACATGAATCGATTGCAAGCTCTAAATTCATCAAAGGACTATTTTGTTTCATTAAATATTGATGATGGCATATTAAACGACAGCATTGACTATCAAACCATATATGATCACCCTATGATGACAAAACACTCGGTATCAACTCAGCCCCATTTACAAGACTTAAATGGAAACATGAATACTTTTTTTTGTGGTAGTTACTTTGGCAATGGGTTTCATGAAGATGGAATTGCCTCAGCCGTTAAAGTCGCAAAATACTTTGACTGTGAATTATGACATCTAAAATTGTAACCGGATTCACTACACATACTCGATTTACACCAATTAAACGAACTTTTCGATATGACTTAAGTTATCTACTTATCAACCTTTCTAAAGTGAATGAACTTAGCAAATTTGCCGGCTTCAAATGGAACGGACGCAATTTATTTTCTGTAAAAGATTCCACTTACTTAAACAAAAAAAATCAACCTTTAATTACTAAGTTAGATGACTTTTTGAGCAAACAGGCAAACCATATAAAGTATAAAAATGCTTATTTACTAACTACACCTGAATTCTTAGGTAAAAACTTTAATCCTGTTTCATTTTTTTATTTGCTCGACAATACTGGCGCAATAATTGCCATTATTGCAGAAGTTCATAATACGTATTCAGAAAAACACATTTATTTATTAGAAAATCCAAAAGAGGAAAATAATACACTACTATTTCAATCACAAAAAGAATTCCATGTATCTCCGTTTTTTAAGACTGAAGGAAAGTATTGTTTTCTATTTTCAAAAAATCTGGATAGGATAGATATAACTATTAATTATTTTAAAGGGGAAACTAAAATGTTTCATGCAAATCTAACATTATCACCAAAACCAATTGAACGATTTTCGTTTTTTTCGATAGGACGTCAATTTATTGTTACTGCCATAGGTACATTTCCTAGAATACTTTTTCAAGCCACCATACTAAAAGTGAAGCATAAGCTACCTCACTTTAAAAATACTGGTTTAAAATCACCACAATCGTCATCTCGTAAAAAACCGTCACTTCTTGAAAAGATCTGTATGAACCTTGTTATAAAAAAACTCAATGGAATCTCATCTGGGTCATTAAAATTAGAACTGCCCAATGGGAAGGTGTTAACATTTGGAAATCAAGACCAAAATGGTGCTATCATTTCAGTTAAAAGCTACAAATTTTTCAAACGAATTGTATTTGGTGGAGATATTGGCTTCGCAAACGCTTACATCACAGGAGAATGGTTCACAAATAATTTGGAAGCAATATTTCAACTTTTTATAGAAAATGCTCATTTAACGAATCAAAAAAATATCTTCTCATCATTATCAAAACTTACTTACAGAATAAAACATGCTTACCGAAAAAACAGCTTAACAAACTCGAAAAAAAATATTTTTGAACATTACGATTTAGGCAATGATTTTTTTCAGTTATTTTTAGATCAACATCGTGTGTATTCGTCTGGAATTTTTAAAACCAATGAAGATAGCTTAGAGACGGCTCAAATAAATAAGATTGAACAAGCCTTAAACTTAGCAGATGTGAAACCATCACATAAAATTTTAGAGATTGGATCTGGCTGGGGTGCATTGGCAATTTATGCAGCTCAAACCATTGGCTGCCACGTCACAACGGTTACAATTAGTGAAGAGCAATATAACTTTGTTAAGAAAAAAATCAATCGATTGCACTTGGACGACAAAATTGAAGTTAAATTGATGGACTATCGACATCTTGAAGGCAAATATGATCGTATTGTGTCAATCGAAATGTTAGAGGCGGTTGGTCACCAGTATTTACCTGTATTTTTTAAAAAATGTCACCAATTGCTCACGGTTAAAGGAAAAGCTTTATTTCAATGCATTATGATTCCAGATGAACGGTATAGTGCCTACTTAAAATCACCTGACTTTATACAAACTCATATTTTTCCAGGGGGCCATCTGCCATCATTGGAGCATATTAAACAGGTGGTTGGTGAACAAAGATTCAATTGGGTTGATTGTCATACCATTACCAAGCATTATGTGCCAACACTGCGCGCATGGGACATCTCATTTCAAGAGAAAATAAACGATATAAAAGCACTTGGGTTTGACCATGCATTTTTTAATACCTGGCGTTATTATTTTAATTATTGTGCGGCAGGATTTGACTCAGACTTTATTCACAACCATCAGTTTTTAATCCAAAAATGCAATTAATTGAATTTATATTTTTTGGATTTTTTATTTGCATTGGCACACTAATACTTGTCACACCGCTGATTTCACTCACAAAGAAACCTCACCTTATGGATGTTTTTTGGAGTATTGGGATTTGCTTTAGTATACTGGTTTCAACCTGGTTTTTTTCACCTGAAATAATTATGTCTGCGCCAATAATTATGGTTACCCTTTGGGGCATCCGTTTAAGTTGTTTTTTATTTTATACTCGAATATTAAACGACTTTACTGATCGAAGATATGAAAAACAACGAACGTCATCTTATTTTCGACTCGCCTTTAAGCATGCGATGATTCAAGCGCCAATGCAGGCTCTTTTTTTATTCACAATTTACCCAATAATATTAACTCCCAATTTAAATATGTCATGCATAATTGTTGGTAGCTGCATATTCTTTCTTGGGCTTCTTGGTGAAACCATTGCAGATTTTCAACTGTATACTCATAAAAAAAACTCGAATGGTTTAATGAAACAAGGGCTTTGGAAGTATTCACGACACCCTAATTATTTTTTTGAAACATTGGTTTGGATTGGCATTTCAGTAACATTTATTGGAAACCCAGGTAGTTTCATTTCATTCATTGGTCCATTATCTATCTTTATTATCACTTATTTTATTACTGGCCGTATTACAGAATCCTCAAGCATTGAACGTTACAAATCTGATTTTAAAACATATCAACGAGAAACATCTTACTTTTTTCCTTGGAAAGTTAACCATGATTAAAATAACACTGAGTTACTTAATTTTACACGTAGCCATCCTTAATGCTGCAGCAACATCATCGATAGAAAATCTACTTGCATCGAAATCTGTCAAAAATTTCCAACAGTACACATCTTTAGGAAAAATTTATAATGCAAATGAAAATAATAGCTTTGATTATAAAATGTCATTTACACCATCTAAAGTGGGATTAGAAATTGATGTAAAAACCCCAGTCACATCGTCAAGCTTACGTCTATCTTCCAACTATGCTGTAATGCAATCTACATTTACTGTTCATGATTCTGCACTAAAAGAAAAAGTTGGCTATGATGAACGTATTGCACTTAGAAACACCTACGATGAGGTTGTCTTTTCTTATTATGAGAATAAAGAAAAACTAAAGCACAAAGGTGTGTATTACACAAAAAATACCATTGACTCATTTTCAATTATCCCTATCTTACAAGTACTTTGCAATTCAGCTGAATCGACATTTACAGCTGAATTTTCCGTTCAGCATATGGGATTAAAAGTTCCTGTCGCAATCTTAAAAAAGAAAACAAGTAATGTGCTACCTTTTTTTGATCGGTACACACTTTCCCCAAAACTTGAAGCTTTCTTTCGATCATTTAATGAGGAGGTTTTCGTCTATTCACTAAAAGTAACTGGTTGGCAAGGATTTATTTATAATCATCGCCATTTTTATGTTTTTTCAGCAAAGCCACCATACTACTATCGTGGGCATTGGGGTGGGCCTAATGAAATGAATTTGATTTCTTGGGCAGATGACACATTAACGCAACCTTAAGTTTTTAATGTAAGCAGTATTGTAAAGTGTTGTAACCAAGTGTTCATCTTTTGTGTCTAAGTCAATGCACTTCACTTGTGTATCACGACCATTTCCACGCGAAAAATAAAGTGTGTGCTGATGTTTATCATAAGCAATACTACTTCCATTCACCGATACCGAATGATGTATTGAATAAAGATAATGAGTTCCTAAGTTTATACGATAAATTCGACCATTCGTTGATGTTGAAAAATAGATATCATTCATATTCTCATCAAATGCAATGGAATTAATTGGAAAGATTTTTTTAGTGACTTTTTGCCGAAATTTTGATGACACATGGATTTCGAATATATTCTGTTGATCATGATAAATTAATTTCTGATATCGCTCTGAAAAAATAAGCTGTTTTGGCAGTGGAAACAGCTGGACCCCTAAATCTTCGACAAGTTGAGTTTGATTGTGGTAAATTTTCAACTGCCCCTCTTGATTAACATAAAATGTTTTCATTTGATCATTTGATATTGTTGATACAACGATACGATCATCGACTTCGATAAACTGTTTTTTATCATTGTTAATACCAATAAATGATAGAGCTGTTTGTGTTGTTGCAAAAACATTTTCTTCTTGGAGAGACTCTATTGAATTCACGTTTAAACCAGACACTTTTGAGATGGTTCCATCATACTGATAAACTCCGCCTGAAGATGTTGAAAAGTAGAACCCACTTGTTTGATTCTCACTAAGATTATAACGTTGACTTGTACACCCCATAACAGCAATCAAAAACATTAATAAAATATGCTTCATAAACCCTCATATCTCTTGGAATAGTTTGTTATTCCCACAGAGTGAAGATTTAAAACATTATTTTTGAATTACTCACTATTTTGAGTTTGAAAGAGATAATAGATACCCTGATATTTTAGGAGACAGAGAAATCCATGCCTTTTCAATATCATGTTGTTGAGAGACTGGAATGGTTCTTTTTAACTGATTGTATTGATCAACGACTTTGAACCAATCCGTATTCAACTGGGTTTTGACATCATTATTTTTATTTATGCTTTCTATGTGAAGCTGAATACAAAAGTCGTTAATTGAAAGAGCAAGACTTAGTTTAATCTTGTCAGATTGGGGCATTATAATTGATTCTAACAATGCTAAAAACCTTGTTATTTGATCTTTGATATCTTTAAGTGAACCATAGTCTTTAGAAACAAATAATTGTTCTGCATGAACTATACCTTTGGTCCGAGATGGATCTATTCTCGGTTTGTTTACTATTTTTAAGTTAATTCTAGATAATCCCATACAAATTCATTAAACCAAATAAGTTGATGAAGCACAAGTTTAATGCACCATAAAAAAATATGCTAAAATGAGCGTATGATACGGAATATTTTATTTGTACTACTATTCACTTTAAATTGTTATTCAGTGAAGAATCAAATCGCAAATTATATACTGAATGATATACAATCAGATGTTAAAGTCACAACTCGACTTATTTATAATCAAAATACCCCCACAGATTGGCAAGTTATGTCATCCATTGGTAATACGCTTACATTTCCTAAAATTACTCGATATTTAAATTTCACCCCTTTGATTGAATTCACTCATCAAGCTCGACATATCAATACTCAAAGTTCCATAACAAGGTTATCACAGTTCCATGTAAATCAAGAGATGTCATGGGGCATTTTAAGCGTTGGTCGAAAACGGCTTTCATTTCACAATGGGCAATTTATTTCAGACTCAAAATTCAATTTCACACCGCGTGTATTTAATCAATTCAGTTTTAATTCATCCGACTATAACTTCCGGTTTTTCACCCTATTCTCTTACTTAAATAGTGGATCTGAAACAACCCATCACTTTAAAAAGGGAGGCTATATTTTTGAAATAACACCCTATCAGCATTTATCTTTGGCTACATTTATATTAGAGGATATCGGGGATACATATTTCATTTCAACCCAATCTGAATTATTTTCTGCTTCATTAGGTCTACAAAAAACCCCTTCAATTCAATCAAAACAGTCCAGTTTAACCAAACAAAGCTATTATTATGATTTTGATTATAACATCTATTCCACAGACGCTAAATTAACCATTGGATCTCGATTTTTTAGTGGCTCAACAGATGTATATGGCCAATTCATTGCGCCATTTAGTAGTGGTCATTCATGGGATGGATATTCAAATATCTTCCAACCCAATATCATTCATGGTTTTAGTGAGGATTTCCGCTCCTTCAAATTAAGTTTTCAAACACAGTTAGAGTCTAAACAAAGCATTGGTGTTCATGGTTATTTATTTAGGAATGGCACCTTAACTAAAGATTTAGGCTCAGAAATAAATTTGGTTGTTTCACAGCCGCTTATTTCAAATTCAATATATTGGAGGTACAAACTAAGCCAATATATTCGTGGTCAGCAATCAATACACCCATCTGAATTAAATATGTGGTTAGATTTCTCAATTGATTTATCTCATCAATGATTTTTTAATATACGAGGAATAATCTTCACCACAAGCATCTTTTAATAGTTCAATAAGTTTATTTTGCTCCTCTTTTTTATTGAGATAATTGGAAATTTTAAGAATGTTCTCATCATTTGCTTCGATCCCATAAAGGAGTGCCGTATTTAAAATTGTTAAGATAACTGTCATCGTTGTTTGATCCAATTCTGGGTCTGATGAATATTCTTTAATTAACAATGGTAGTTTCTCTTTTTTTGTTAAAAACTGACAATTTTTAAACTGTAGCTTTGGGTAAGTAACCAATACTTTGCATATGCGTTCATAACTGGCATAAATTCGTTCTGCATATGATTTTACGTGCGGATTTTTGTGGCACTTCCTATCAATTAATTTTAATTGATGCAACAATTGAGCATCCACGCTTTGATCAACCATATATTGAACCATTTCAATAATTGGTGCCTTTGAAAATTGGCTATATATACTCTGTGCTTTTTGTTCGATTAAAGAATTCATCGGTATTCCCTCCTTACTACCTGAATTGTACGTACCCAAAATTCTTTAATCTTAAACATAAATTCATTTTTTTGAATTGATTTCTTCTTTTTTTTGTATACTGAATATTATGATCCGATATTTTACATTCCTCTTAATCTGCATATTTTTTATGAGTTGTAAAACAAACGAAACACCATTATCAGCACAAACCATTCAAGTTGGAATGGCTCATAATCTTATCCTTCAACAAAATGGAAATGAAAACTTTAAAATATTAGATGTTAGAACGGTAGAAGAATTTAATAATGGGCACATTTTAAATGCAATTCATCGCGATATTGTGAATGATAAAGCTTCGCTATTAAATTTAGATAAAGAGAAAACATATTTAATTTATTGCCATTCTGGACGCCGAAGTCAGCATGCTCTTGATTATCTAAAAGAAAATGGGTTTAAACGTCTGTTTAACATGGCAGGGGGCATTGTTGAGTGGAAAAAAACCTTCAATACACTGACTCCCAATCCTAAAAATGAACGTTAATTTGATCGGCCATGTTTAGCAATTAATCGTGCCCAAATTAGTAATCCAATAATAATTCCTATTCCGCCAATTGGAGTTAATGGTCCAAGAAACTTTAAATTAAATAAAACCAATCCAATGATACTAAATGAGAATATTCCACCAGATACGAGTATTAAAATAAGATTTTTATTTGACCATTCCCATTGAGGTTTTGAAAAAAATATTATTAAGCCAATAATGCCAACATAAAATAAATATCGAGTAGCTACGCTTAATGAGACTTTTTGTTCCATCGTAACACCATGATCCAGACCATGCTGAAAATAGGCTCCAAGTATGATAGAAATTGCACAATATACAACCGAAAAAACACCTGTATTCATAATTGCATATTACTTTAATGCTAAATTTTACGCAAAACTATATCGATAATGTAATCAACCAATATTATAAGGAGTTTCATAGTGATTCAACGACTAATTAAAACAGCTATTAAACATTCAAAATATGAAAATGCAATTGAATTACTGCGAGTTTACATTGGAGTGGCATTATTCATTAAAGGAATTCACTTTATGACAAACCCTCAAGATTTAGTTTTCTTTTTAACTCAAGGTCAACTTAATATTATTGAATCATTTATATCACACTATGTTATTTCAGCTCATTTAGTTGGAGGGTTACTGTTAACTGTTGGTTTATTAACGCGTGTTGGTGCTCTAATTCAGATTCCAGTTTTAACTGGGGCTTTGGGCTTGGTTCATTCAAAAGAGGCATTGTTTTCTACTAACCAAAATATTGAATTAACAGCATTGGTTTTATTTATATTAATTATCTATGCCATTATTGGATCAGGAAACCTGTCATTTGATCACCATATCTTAGCTGATGAAGATAAACCAGCTTGGATTGAAACGTTTATTCAGCGGTTATTTGCAAAAGAAGGTCGTCTTGCTTTTGTTCGTTTAAGTTCAAAGATCCAAAAAAAACCAAGGCCTTCCCACTGGACTAAGATAACCAAAAAAAAATAAGCTTATTCGAATCAACCATTTAAATGACTCTAATCTTCTGAACGTCGATTATTGAACCAATTGCTTGGTTGTTTGTTACAGTAATTTATTGTATTTTTAATCTATGATATTAATCGCAGCAGATCATGGCGGCTATGAGCTTAAAGAAGCCATTAAAGAGCAATTAAATCATCTAACGTTTAAGGATGTTGGCACTCACTCTGCTGATCGGGTGGATTACCCGTTATTTGCAGATAAATTATGCAAAGGCATCTTATCTGATGAGGCAACCAAAGGAATATTAATTTGTGGAACTGGCATTGGAATCAGCATTAGAGCTAATCGTTATGATGGCATACGTGCCGCCTTAGTTTATGATTCCTTTACTGCAGAGATGGCAAAAGCTCATAACAATGCGAATGTTCTTTGTTTAGGAGGGAGAACCCTATCAAGCGAAGATGCCACCTTAATTATCCAGAAATGGTTAGATACGGACTTCGAGTCAGGGAGACACGTTGATCGCCTGGCTTTACTGGACGCTCCAAAAACACCTATAAATTAATATCTCTTTTATAGATCGTCCCTTTATTTACATCGATCAATTCAAAATTAAACGATTTAATCAATTGTTCTGATGCACTATTATCCTGAGCAATACGTAGATTATCAGGATCACAGAGCATAATTTCAATATCTTTTTCTTGGCAAATGGATATTAATTCAGAAAACAATCCAGTACCAATCCCTTGTCCTCGATATGACTCGTGTACTAAAGGCCCTTCAGTTAATAAAACATCATCCCCATAATAGGAAAACATCTGACAGTTTTCATGAGCACTAATATTTGAAATTAATGATGCATAACCAACAATTGAACCGCAATCATTTGCCACAATAACCATTGCTTCACTATCTAAATAATGTTGCAAATAATTAATCTCTTCTGACAATGATTGTTGCTCCATTTGATCTTGCTGACCCAATACCTGTTTTCTAAATTCAGCAATTGTGGGTATAACGGTTTGCAGTTGTTCTCCAAACCAATAATCATAAACAATATCCATATTCTTATTGTCATAGATTCAAATCATTTTCGTCAAATTAAAGTTATATATTTTATATGTTTGTGTCATAATACACTCCAAAAGGAGACGATAATGAAAAAAAAATTACTATTAACAGTGTTGTTTGTATTATGCTTAAATTCCAACTTAATCGCAGCTACAAATGCAATAAAATTTAATGTATTAAATATCCCTCGACCATTTGCAATTGAATATGAACGTAAATTGAGTAGTCTACTTCCCGGCTTACGTGCGTTTGCAAGTTATGGATCAGGATCTGTAAAATACGAGAGTTATTCAACAGACTTTAGTGGCATTACTATTGGTGCAAGATTAAAAATACCATTTTTAGGTTATATTGGTACGGGGTTTGGCTCAATGAATGCGGATTATTCATATGTAGCATCTAAAACTGTAGGTGAAATCTCTGTTAATGATAACGTTATTGTTGATGGAAAACTGTCTGGTCTATTTGTGGAGTATGGACAAGAACTAAGTGTAGGCCCAGTTTTGGCTGGTGTGCGCGTGGCATACTTGATGGCAAAACCAGCACTAAGTGCAACTGTTGCTGGAAATAAAATTAATGATACCAGCAGTATTGATCAGGGCTTAGCTAAAATTCCTGGACTACCTGAAGTATCTGCTTATGTTGGCATTAACTTCTAACGTCAATTCATAAATAACCTTAAAAGGCCGATATCCATCGGCCTTTTTTTTACCTGACTGGCAATTTTTAGCATCGAAACGTACAATAAGCACATGTCAGAATTAGGAAAAGAAATCGCACGTAGACGAACCTTCGGAATTATTTCGCATCCAGATGCTGGAAAAACAACGTTAACCGAAAAGTTTCTCTTGTTTGGTGGTGCAATTCAAGTTGCTGGAGCGATTAAAGCTAAAAAGGCCTCTCGCCATGCGACATCTGATTTTATGGAGATCGAAAAGCAACGTGGAATATCTGTTGCAACATCCGTTATGGGCTTTGATTACCGTGATAAGAAAGTTAATATTTTGGATACCCCAGGTCACAAAGACTTTTGTGAGGATACGTATCGGACATTAACAGCTGTTGACTCTGTTATTATGGTAATTGACTCGACGAAGGGTGTAGAAACTCAAACATTTAAATTGATGGAAGTTTGTCGGATGAGAGATACGCCTATTATTACATTTATTAATAAAATGGACCGTGAAGGCATGAGCCCGGTTGAGTTACTGGATAATATTGAGTCCAGTTTAAAAATCAATGTTTGCCCACTCAGCTGGCCAATTGGATCAGGGAAAGAGTTTAAAGGTGTTTATAATATCTATTCTAAAGAACTAGTATTGTACAAACCTCATCAAAAGCAAGATACCCATGACACAAAAAAGATTACGGATTTAAATGATCCTTTGCTTATCGAGCTCATTGGTGAAGAAGCAACAACAAAATTAAAGGAAGACATGGAGCTTATTGGGGTTTACCCTGAGTTTGATGTCAATGACTATCTAAATGGTGAAATCACTCCTGTATTTTTCGGTTCAGCACTTAATAATTTTGGTGTCAAAGAATTACTGGATTGTTTTATTGATATTGCGCCAACACCAAAACGACGAGAAACAACCGCTGGGGATGTTGATCCAGATGCATCAACATTTTCTGGCTTTATTTTTAAAATTCATGCCAATATCGACCCAAAACATCGGGATCGAATTGCATTTTTAAGAATATGTTCTGGCACATTTGAACGGCAAAAAAAATATTTCCATGTTCGAAGTCAGAAACCATTTCGAAGTGTCAACCCTACTGCATTTATGGCACAATCAAAAACAGTCATTGATGAAGCCTACCCTGGTGATATTATTGGGCTGCATGATACCGGAAATTTAAAGATTGGGGATACGCTTACTGAAGGAAAAGAATTTCAATTTATTGGGATTCCTTCATTTTCACCAGAAATTTTTAAAGTGGTAAAAAATCTTGACCCAATGAAATCAAAACAATTGAAAAAAGGACTCGAACAACTGTCTGAAGAAGGTGTTGCTCAGCTATTTTATAGAGAGTCTGATGGGCAAGCCATGATTGGTACGGTTGGCGCACTTCAGTTCGATGTAATTCAATATCGTCTAGATCATGAATATCAGGCAAAATGTCGATTTGAACCGTTGAATTATACAAAGGCAACATGGATTTCGTCAGCTGATGAAGCCGAACTAAAAGAGTTTATTCGGCGTCGAAAATCTCAAGTAGCAAAAGATAAGGATGGCCACTGGGTGTTTTTAACTGAGACAAAATGGAGCTTAGAACGGGAAATTAAAGAGCAAGAACATATCCAGTTTGACTTCACGTCAGAATCTATTGCTTAATAAACCTCATTTGGCCAATTTAAAGTTGAAATACTATCATCTAAAAAGGGGGCAACTGCATCTTTTTCGGAAAGTTTTGGCTTAGCATCAAATGGCCAATCAATTTTGAGGCTTGGGTCATCCCACCGTATGGCACCTTCAAATTCAGGCGCATATACATCACTACACGCATACTCAACTTCACAATCGGTAATTGAATAAAACCCGTGAGCAAAACCAACCGGAACATAGAGCATATTATGCTTTTCTGCAGTAAGCTCAACAGCAACATATTGTTTAAATGTTGGGCTTTTTGGACGAACATCCACAGCAATGTCTAAAATCTTACCTGATAGAACCCTTACTAATTTGGCTTGGCCATATGGTGGCAATTGATAATGAAGGCCACGAAGAATTCCTTGCTGTGACTTCGAATGATTTAATTGAACAAATCGATGATTAACTCCAAATTCAGCAAGCTTATCGGGATGGATGACTTCTTTAAAAAAACCTCTTTCATCGCCATAAACGGTGCATTGTATTTCTAAAACCTTATCTATTTCTGTATGAAACACTTTCATATTTAAAGTTTACCATATGCAAAAAACTATTATGATACGCTCAAACAAATTAGCGACTAAAATAATGATAATTGTACAATCTCACCTTGCGCTGCTTTTTGTTCAAATCGATCCAGCCAAGCATCCGCCTTGTCGGTAATCTCTTTGGGCAAACCGGCCATTTTTGCCACCATCACCCCATAACTTTTTTCAGCGGGGCCGGCAGCCAATGTGTAAGCAAACACCAATTGATCATCCACTTCTTTTATTTGCATGGATGTGTTTTGTATTTGCGGGTATTTATCGCTTAAGGCTGTTAATTCGTGATAATGCGTGGCAAATAAGGTTCTGGCTTTAATATGGGTGACAATATACTCAGCAACGGCAGCTGCGATACTTACCCCATCAAAGGTGGACGTCCCCCGCCCGATTTCATCCAATAAAATCAAACTATTGCTGGTGGCATTCTGTGTGATTGTTGCGGTTTCAATCATTTCGACCATGAAGGTGGATTGCCCTTCAGCAAGTTTATCGTTAGCACCAATGCGGGTGTATACTTCGGTAACCACACCAAATTCCGCCATGGTGGCTGGCACATAGCTGCCCATTTGCCCCAATATCGCCGCAATGGCCACGCTTCGCATTATGGTTGACTTACCAGCCATGTTTGGCCCTGTAATGAGCATGAACGGCTGATTTTCGGGCAATGCAATGGAATTGCGAATGAATGGTTGCTTTTGATTAACGGCAACCATGGGATGCCAAAGCCCATTAATGACCAATGACCGATTGGTGGCCGGATGAATGATTGGTTTGGTAAACCCTTGCGTTTGAGCGACATGCGCCAGTGATACCATGGCGTCCACATGGGCAATGACTTGCGCATACAATTGCAATGGTTGAATAAACGACTCAATGGTCGATTCCAATTCGGCATACAACTGTTTTTCGAGTTCTGCCTGTTGGGACTGCGCATTCAAGATAATGGCTTCCTTTTCTTTTAATTCGTTGGTGATGTAGCGCTCCGCATTGGTTAGTGTTTGTTTACGAATATATTCTTCAGGGACTTTATCTTGCTGAGCGTTTGGCACTTCGATGTAGTACCCAAAGACTTTATTAAACCCAACCTTTAAGCTTTTAATGTCCAACTGCTGCTTTAATTTTGGTTCAAGTTCATTGATCCACGTTCTTACGGATGCAAAGGATTCTAGTAAGCTTGACAGTTCAGCTGAATGAGTGGCGTTAAAAATGCCCCCATCGCGAATGTGCGTCGGCACATCATCCAATAAAGCCGCATCCAAATGATCATGCAATTTAATTAACTCATCCGAAATAGCGCTCAATGCCTGGCATTGAGGTTCAAACGCTGGCCCTAACGACTGTAGGTATTGCAGGACATCGGTAACATTCCCCAATGATTGGGTCAGTGCCAATGCATCTTTTGGGTTTTGAAACTTTGAACAGATGCGGCCCAATACGCGTTCAATGTCATTGATTTGATGGGTTAATTCTGACCATTCCGGTGAGGTATGGTGATTGTGAAGCGTTTCAATTTGGGCATGACGATGGGCAATGTCCGCCGGATTGATTAATGGGTATCGTAAAAATTGTCGCAATTGACGTGCCCCCATACTGGTGGTGGTATGATTGATTAATTTAAATAAACCGGTTTTTGCATCAAATAACCCCAAATGATCAATTACCCCAGCATCAAACCGGCAATAGTCATGTTGTCTAGCAGACTGAATGGTTTTAATTTGAGCGAAAGCGCCTTTTTGAGTGTAATTTAAGTAATCAAGTATCGCTACAATGGCTGGAAAGCTGGCGGTTAAATCTTGAATATTAAAGGCCTGTAATGATTGAACATTAAAATGGTTGCAGATGGCTGATTGTGCTTGATTAACGTCATATGGAAAAAATGTGGACTGTGTTTGGCATAACTGGTGGGTTGCTAAGGCATCGTCCACCAAGCATTCCATCACACCCAAGCGGTGAATATCGGCCGTAACATCATGGAAGGATTCAAAAACGTTGCATAAGAATGCGCCTGTAGATACATCCACAACGGCCAGTCCATACTGCGCCTTGACTTTACAAACGGCCGCTAAATAATTGGATTCTGTTGCATCCAATACTGGGCTTAGCTGCGCTGTACCAGGGGTCACAATCCTGACAACATCCCGTTTGGTTGGGCCTTTGGTAGCATCCGCTGCTTCGACTTGCTCACAAATGGCCACTTTGTATCCCTGCTTAACAAGCTTTGACACATACCCTTCAGCCGCATGGAATGGAATGCCACACATGGGCACCCGCTGATCATCTTTGCCTCGGCCCGTTAAGGTTAATCCCAAAACAGATGATGCCGTTGTTGCATCTTGATAAAACATTTCGTAAAAATCGCCCAAGCGAAAAAACAGAATGCTATCCTCATGCTTTTTTTTGATGGCGTTATATTGTTGCATCATTGGTGTATTGGCCATGGTATTATTATAGATGAAGGAGGGTTTCCTGCAAGGCGTTGAATTTGATTGTAGTTGACAATCATGATAAAATTTAATTAAATTGCATGGTGAAGAGAAAAATGAAATAATTATTTCTTAACACCGATATTAAATAAAAACAGATTTAAATGGAGGAAAATTATGGAACCAACAAAAGGAATAGGTGGCGCTAAACCAACTACTAACGGAGCAGCAGCTAAAGTTACGACAACAGTTGTTGAAAACGGAAACGCTGTAGGATCAAGTTCTGTACAAGGTCGTGGGGCTGCAAAAACTGATGCAGTTGCTAACCCTGAAGGTGTGACACCATCTATCGACGGTCAAACAGCACAAACACTTAATGATCTAACAGTAAGCAAAAACTCACAGCATGTTAGAACTTTAGAAAAGTAGTATATTAAATTTTTAAACGAACTTATAAACGCTCATCCATGATGGGCGTTTTTTTTTGCCTTTTTATGGGAACCGGCAAGGTAATTTGTGAATAACTTCCTCGGCAAAGGTTTTATGGATATCATTAACAACTGCCATTTCGAGAGACCCTTCGTTATCTTGGTAAATCATTCGAAAGGATGCATTAACATCCTCACTGCCCTCTTTTTGATAAATGCCACATAAGTTAATCGAATCGCACAGTGCGGGTTTATTGTCGCGTAAAATTTGAAGCACATCGCCTACACTAACACCGGCATCCATAATGTATGTGACGTCTCGTGTTGTGGATGGAAACTTGGATACGGCTTTATACGGTGTTGCAGGTGCAACGTTGGGCAATGCCGATAAATTAATTTCAATCACGCCAGCGGTTGCATCCAATTTGGTTTCAGCTGCACGTGCTGGGTGCAGCATGCCAAAGGACCCAACCGATTGGCCGGCAATGATAATATCGGCAGACTGGCCAGGATGCAATGCCGGGGATGCACTTTTTTGGACATCGAATGATTGACCTTGCAAGATTTGCTCCACCAACCCTTTTAAACTAAAGAAATCAACACTGCGGTTATGGGCTGGCAGATGCGGCTCATGATGATGTGGGCCGGCAACATACGCTGCAAAGTGCAGTTGTTCGGTGCCATCGCTTTGCCATACCGGGCCAATGGTAAATAAGCGGCACGGTGCGTGATGACGCGTGGCATTAAACTGTGCGGTGGCAATCAAAGATTGAATTGCTGATGAGCGTAATACTGTTAATTCAGGAGTGATGGGATTTAAAATGACCGGCTGAGATGAATCGTCAGGTGCATGCAATGGAAATGGAACCACTTCCGTTAAACCCAGTTGCAAGGCCGCTTGTTGAATGGCCTGCCGCTGGCGCCACTGTGCACTATGGTTAATGGGAACCATATCGGCAATTGGGGTTGGCGTGACATCTTCAATGCCTGAAAAGCGACAAAGCTCTTCAGCAATGTCTGGCCACTCAGTGCAATCATTTGTTCGATAGCTTGGCACGGTAACCGATGTGCCATTGATCGTAAACCCAAGTGGTTCCAATCGCCCATGCACATCTTTATCAGAAAATGATGTTCCTAAAAATTGATTGATTCGCGCAAGTTCAATTTGAATATCTAACGTGGTTGCCTGGCATTGGCCAGCCTCTACTGGTGAGTGCACCGTAATGGTATCGTGGGCACTTAATAGTTCGTGGACTCGTGCAACAGCAAGATTAACGCCACTGGCATCCACATGCTTTTCAAACCGATTGGAACTTTCGGACCGAATGCCCAAGGTTTTTGTGGCTTTGCGAACCACCACAGAATCAAACAACGCGGTTTCTAAAATGATCGCTTGGGTTTGGTTGGAGACTTCCCCTTGCTGCGCGCCCATAACACCGGCAACGGCCGATGGCTGGTTGTTTAATTTAATGACGGGAATGCTTGCGTCCAGTGTTACTTCTTTTTCGTTTAACAACTCGATGGTCTCACCACCGCCATAAGTGGCCTCAATACTGGTGATGTTCGACGCATCGAAGGCATGCAACGGTTGACCGGTTTCGATCATAACAATGTTCGTTACATCCACCAACCACGATAATGGCCGGTACCCTGAATAATACAAGCGGGTTTGATAGGTTAATGGGGTGTGTTGATTGGTGACCCCTGTTATTTTTTGAGCTCGATAATAATTGCAAAACGATGAATCGATCGTGCAGGTTAATTGCGCATCGCCACTGGCGGATTGTTGTTGTGGGTTAAATGTTTTTTTTGTTCCATACAATGCCTGGCATTCTCTGGCCAAACCAACCAAACTAAGGGCGTCACCACGATTGGGTAAAATAGCAACATCCAGTACAGTATCGAGGAGTTGGGCGTGCTCAATAAAATCCACACCGACGGGGGTATTTGGTGGTAGCACCCATACCCCTGGTGAGGTATCGGTTAAGCCGCATTCAACGGCTGAACACATCATGCCATTGGATTCAACACCACGCAGTTTGCCTTTTTTAATTTTTAAACCACCCGCTAAGACTGCGCCTGGCAAGCTCACTGGAATTTTATCGCCATCATTTACATTTGTTGCAGCCGTGACAATTTGCACCGTCTCTGACCCAATATCAACTTGGGCAATTCGTAAGCGATCGGCATCTGGATGGGGCTTAAATTCCTTAATGTGGCCAACAACAATGTTGGATAACCCCTGCCCTTTATCGAGAACGTCTTCAATCTCAAAGCCAATGCGATTAAAATCAGCAACCAATTGATCGGTGGATGGAATCTCACAAAACTCGTTTAACCAATTGATGGATACTAACATGCGCTGGGGCCTCCTTGCCGTAAAAACCGGGTGTCATTTTCGTAAAAAGCACGGATGTCTTTTATGCCATACTTTAACATCGCCAAACGATCGATGCCCAAGCCAAAGGCAAACCCTGATACTTGATCAGGATCGTAGTTAACTGAACGAAAGACATTGCGATGCACCATACCCGCACCCAGGACTTCCATCCACTCCCCGGAACCTTTAAATTGCACATCAACCTCAAATGATGGTTCCGTGAATGGGAAATAACTTGATCGATATCGTATTGGAAAATCGTCATCAAAAAAAGTTTTTAATAAGGTTTCCAATGCGTATTTTAGTTCGGGCAGTGTGACGTTATTATTGACATATAAGCCTTCCAATTGATGAAACATTGGGGAATGTGTTCGGTCTGCATCGCAGCGAAACACCTGGCCTGGAGCAATGATTTTAATGGGTGGCTGATTTTGGGTCATGTAGCGGATTTGAACTGAGGATGTGTGGGTTCTCATAACATGATCATCTTTCAAGTAAAAGGTATCGTGCATGTCACGTGATGGATGTGAATCAGGAATGTTTAAGGCTTCAAAGTTATGGAACATATCTTCAATGATTGGACCATCGGCCACTGAAAACCCCATGGATTCACAAATGGCAACCAATTCTTTTTCTGCCCGTTTGATGGGGTGCATGGCACCGATATCAAACCGGTCCCCTGGACGCGTAATATCGACGGCATCCGCAGCAAGTTGCTGATTGAGTTTTTCAGCTTCTAGTGTTTTTAATTTTTGTTCGATTGAGCCCAAATACTTTTGTTTTAGCTCGTTTACGCGTTGGCCAACCAATGGTTTTTCTTCGTTGGAGGCATTCCGAATGCCTTGCATGACTTGGCTAATGCGTCCTTTTTTACCGAAAAAAGATTCTTTTAATTCGGTTAATTGATCGATGCTAATCACATCTTTTACTTGAGATTCCAGGTCTTGGTCGATTGAATTGAGTTGTTCTATTAATGACATTAAAAAAATAATAGCGAATTCATGCTTATTTTACAAACCACACAGCTAAAAAAAACCACCTTAATTATATTGCTCAAATATTGCCCAAGGTTTACACTGAAGTTATGGCGAAATTACAACTACTCGACGACAAAAAACAATTTCATAATGAAGCAACTCAAATCTTTTTAGATAAAGCGCAGATTAATCGCTTTAAAACCATTCAAGACTACTGCAAAGAAAACAAACTAAAAATTGATGAGACCGAGGCTACTCAGTTTTTGAAAAAATTAGAACGACTCATTTTTGACCAAGTCAATTATTACGCACATTTGATGTACCATTACATGGAAACATCCGGTGATTGGGGCGAACCTGGTGAACAGCAAGTCAAAATCACGTTTTGTCGAAACCTATTAAAAATTGACCCAAAAGAGCATTTAACCATGGAACATGCAGATGCGTTTACCGAGCAGGTTAAAAAAACAATTGAAGACCTTCAAATTAATACCTACACGCCAGAAACCGCAAAACAACAACTTCGCAACTATAAATTCAACGTTTTTGGCAAAGAATTTGAAACATTCCGAGCCCTAGACTTAAACCGGTTTTTAAAGTTTGCAGGATCCGATAAATTCTTACATGCCGGTCAATATGGCAGCCAGATGGAATTAATTTACGGTAAAGGCGCAGTGAAAGAATACCACGGTTATACTGTTACATTTGTAAAAAAAGAGTACATTCGTACACCAAATAATGTAATGTCAATGGCTGCAATTATTGGCCACCAAAATATATACGTACGGTTGGAGTCATTATCTACCATATTTGCTCAAAAATGGTTGCAAATTTTTGATTATAATGAGTTTGAAATGTTAACCATTCACTCTGATCCTTTCTGGAACATTGCAGAAGGCATCAAACAAAAAGTATTGGAGCTTTATAATATTTCCGAAAAAGAGCAACTCATCGCAAAAGAAAAAACATTCATCAATGATATGTCTGAAACTATTTTATATCATGAATTAGGGCATGGCATTATTCAGCACAATATCCTCCCCTTTGAATTAGGTGCGATTGGAGAAGCATCGAAGATCTTTGGTGAAAATATTTATACTGCAATCTTGGAATTCTTAGCTGATTTTTCACCAGAACATGATAAATTAATGGGGCCAATTCAAAACATGATTAAAATCAGTAAAACGGATAAAAATCGTGCGAAGAGAATGTACCTTATGTATATGTCAGACACTTGGTTTTACAATACTGAAGACACCTACATGTACACCTATTCAGATCTAATGACATTAATTTTAATTCGCTACTTGAAAGAAGATGATATTGACTTCAAACTAATGGAGAAAGAATTAACATATGATCCAGAAAACACGTCACCAAAGTCACATTTTGAACGTATAATCTCTTTGTACAAAGCTGACATTGAAGAATTAAAAACAATGTGTGAAAATGCCACATTTACAATCGCCGGTAATGATTTGGATTATAAAAAGATTCGCGACTTCTTAATCGAAGAATTTAGAAAAAATGACGGCTTTGTTCACGTTGAGACCTACGAGTTTTTGGTTCCATTTTGGTCAAATGTACTTGGCTACATTAGTTCCGTTTCCAATTCCAAACAATTGGTAGAAGACTATATGAAGCAACAACAGGATAAAACACTAAAAAAACTATTGGTTCTATCTTGTGGTAAAGAAACAGCGATGAAATATAAGTTTGATCACCGTCAATATATTATGGAACGGATGACCAAATTAAACATGTTGGCCATTAGTACTGACGAAACCGTCGATTAATTATATATAATTCGGTTAACGTAGCGATCCATTTCATCCAGCACTTTACCTGTACCAAGCGCTACACAGGATAATGGATCATCTGCAACAAATACGTCTATTCCCATTTGCTTTGCAATAAATTCGGTTAACCCATACAAAAGCGCACCACCACCGGTTAACGTAATCCCATTAGTGAATATATCAGATGATAACTCTGGAGGGGTTAGTTCAAGGGTCCGACGAATTGCTGACACAATGGCCAACACTGGTTCTTCGATAGAATCGCGAATCTCCATCGAAGAGAGTGTGAATGTTTTTGGCAAGCCTGTTAATAAATCACGACCGGTTACTTCCATCTGACGCTCTTCTTTAAATGGAAGAACGGAGCCTATTCTTACTTTAATTTTTTCCGCAAAGCGATCCCCAATTAATAAATTATAGTTTTTTCTACAATGATTTATAATGGCTTGGTCAATTTCATCACCAGCTATTCGAATCGACTCGGAAACAACGATGCCGCCAAGCGATATGACGGCCACCTCAGTTGTACCACCACCGATATCAACCACCAACTGACCACTCGGTTCAAACACATCATGTCCAGCTCCAATCGCAGCTGCCATTGGCTCTTCAATTAAAAAACATTCCTTTGCACCAGCCATGGACGCTGCATCCAACACGGCACGCCGCTCAACGTTTGTAATGCCATAAGGGACGCCGACTAGTAGTCGAATTTTTCGTAACATTGGCACCTGAGATAAATTCAAGAAATGACGTATCATTGCTTCAGTGGTTTGATAATCGGAGATAACTCCATCTTTTAACGGGCGAATGGCAATGATTGAAGCAGGTGTTTTACCAACCATTTCATAGGCTAAGTCGCCAATGGATAGAACACTTTGCGACTGTTGATCAAACGCAACAACACTAGGCTCTCGAATGATAATCCCGTGGTTTTCTTTATAAACAACACTATTTGCAGTTCCTAAATCTATACCTATATCACACCGTGTCATGCTCTTTAATTGAGTAAACATCATTTGACTATACCATAGCTAGAAAATAATTGTAATAAAGCGTTTAGAGGTAGACCTAATATTGTATTGTAATCACCATCATACCCCTTTAAAAATGGCGGTTTATCTTGAATGCCATATGCTCCAGCTTTATCCATTGGGTGGAATTCTCTAACATATTGAACTATTGCATCGGTTTTACACTTATGAAAGTGCACTGTAGCAGTGTCAACCATTTGGTAAAATTCCCCTGACACTGTATTTAAAACTACAGCTGCAGAAATTACTTGATGAGACTGCCCATTTAAATGTTGCAGTGTTGCAATTGCAGAATCAACTGAATCTGGTTTTCCAAATATCGTTTGATTGAAATGCACAATGGTATCCGCACCGAGTATCAACCCCTCGAACTTTTGTTTTGATGCCATAACTTTAAGCTTTGCAAGTCGAATAATATAATCCTCTATAGATTCATCTTGAGCTATTTTTGGTTCATCTAAAAGCAGGTTATCAATTAAATTAAATGGAACATCATGCTCAATTAGCAAATCTCTGCGTCGTGGTGAATGACTACAGATATGCAACTGAATTGACATGAATATTAATGCTTTGAAATGTACGAATTAATTTGTTTTGATTTTAATCGGCCAACCAATTTATCTGCCGTTGATCGATTAGAAAATGCACCAATTTGCACCTTATAACTGACACCATTGGTTGGTGATGTAAGTGACCAGACATAACCATCAAAGCCCAAAGACTTGATTCGATTCAATTCGTTAATTGCATTGGTATACTCAGAAAAACTACCAGCAATGACTCGATAAATCACCTTTTTACTCGTTGTTTTTGTCATTGTCTTTGGGAGCTTCGATTTTGAGGCACTCACTTTTTCAGGCGCTGAATCTTTTAATTTAACCATCGCGGTATCTACGGCTTTTACGGGTTGAGAGTCTACTGAAGCTGATGATAAATCTTTAGCATTATTCACTGAATCTTCCGGTAAGATTTCCCACGATTGATCATCTATCCCAGTCATAGCATCTTCAACAGATGATATATCAACTACTTGAGTCGTGGGGGTCTCAGAGCTATCTAAATCTAAAATAAGCTTTCCTATTTCTAAAATAGAAAAAGTAACCAAAATAACCGCTACAATCCCTATTGATAAAACGGTAACTGTTTTTTTCCAAGAAAATCGATAATTTTCTTTTTCTTTTAAAACATCACCCACGCCATCATTAAACTCTAATTCTTCTGAAATATTAATATTCTTCAATTCATCTGGATTCATGTGAAAATTATAGCATAGAGGTAGTTTTCACAAAAATAAAACTTTTTATGGTTAAATAAATTGTATGACATCAAAACTATTGATTATTGAAACAACATACCCACATGATTTTGATTTGACAGATATTGCCAAAGACTTAGTACAAGATCAACTTGCTATCTGTATTCAAGAAACTCCCCAAATTAAAAGTACCTATTTATGGAATAATAAGGTTGAGACTGATTTTGAGAAAAAAGTTACTCTAAAAATAACGGATCAAAATAAAGAAACTGTTAGAAAACTATTAGAAGAAACTCACCCATACGATGTTCCACAAATCATAACCATTTGCCCCAACCATGTAAACGAAGCATATAGTGAATGGGCGATGTCTAGTTAAACTCTAATGGTTGGTCTAAACTTGTTTTTTCTTCATTTGAAAGCTTAATATCACTTTCAATTTTTACTGCCTCTGTTGCTGTCTTTTCAGCAATCAATTTGGTCACCTTTGACAAACGATTTTTATCATTACTTTTTTCTAGTATGGTTTCTAGGTACTTTAAGACAGATATTGAAGGATTATTCCGAATTAATTTATCGTACTGAGCATCACGTTTTTTAGGGAATTTTTCTTGATTATATATGCTTGCTAGAAGAATGTGAATTTTAGGTGCTAATACACTGTCTGATAGTAACCCTTGTTTAATTTCTGCCTTTAGTAGAGACTGCTTGGCAGCAGGCACATCGCCTTTTCTTAACTGCAATTCAGCAATATACAAATTAGGAAAAGGACTAGCTGAGTCTTGAGAAATCGCCCCTTGGTATGCTTGAATGGCGCCTTCGATGTTACCTTCAGCTTTTAATTTTATTGCATTTAATAAAGGGTTTACAACTCGTAATTCAGCACCACTTTGCTCACGTGTTAAATATGAATATAAATAAGCGTTTCCCCAGTCTTGTTGAAGTTGTTGCTCAGTTATATGTTGAGAAGGAGGTAGTTCCTCCACGCTTTTTAGCTCAATAATATGATAACCAGCAATTGATTTAATTGGTTGCGAAATTTCAGGTGCTGATAATGAGTAGATTGATCGGCTAACTTCAGGAAATGTTTGATTAATTAAAATTTTCTGATAGCTTGGTGCATCTTTGAATGAAGGATTTTGTTTAAGAAATGCTGCATCAAAGGAATCTGAATCAACAATAGAATCGCGTATGTTATTAGCCGTTTGTAATACTAGATTATCATCCAGTTTTGCGTTATTGGTTGATATATTTGAAATAAATATTTCTTTAACTTCAAATAGTTTACCGAAGTACAAACGGTCATTTTCAGAAATTACGGCCATTTGCTGAATGGCTTGCTTTGTCTTAGCCGCAATAATATCATCTTTGATTTGGTTGACTAAATTCTCATACGATCCACCAGCTTGTCGAATAACCTGTTTCAAATCACCTTTATTATTTACATCAAATTGTTCGTAAACATTAATCATTGCAGCATCAACTTCACTGCGACTCGCTTTTGTTTTTTGCTTTTTACCGAGCGATAAGAGTAATCTATTTTGAATTGCTGAACTTAATGCTTGCAGCTGAATTTGCTCGACAAGTTGCTCAGTAATGGTTATTTCTTTTGGAATAGATGCTTGAAGCCGCTGTAACTCAAGTTGATACATTTGATTTGTTATAGATAATGGTCCAAGTGTTGCAATTGCATTCTGGCGATCGAGTTGTTCTTTTTGTAAATCTTTTGACGTTCGAAACGATTCATTAAAAAAAACTACCCCTAAAAAGGTCGTAACAACAAACGTTATAATGATCCCATATACAATCTTAACGCTATTATTTCTAAAAAAACTTAACATTTAATTACCTCACTTTAAACTTCTTGAGACTGAAATATATGCCCCCATCATTCCTATAGTAGCACCTGCAAGTAATACAAAACCATAAATATAATAGAGCGCTGAGTGATTGGTAATAAAAGGGAAAAATGGCATTTTCTCCATTAATTGATGAATCATGAGAGAATAGATTAGGAATAATAGACCAACAGCTATGCTGGCTCCAAAAACCCCAATAATAAATCCTTCAATTAAAAATGGGCCTTTGATAAAACGTTTTGTTGCCCCGACCAATTGCATAATACTAATTTCTTCATCTCGTGCAATTACAGTTAAACGTATGGTATTTACAATGATAAATAGTGACGCCAGAATTAACAAAAGAATAAGAGACCAACCAGATACTGTCATGATACGACGAAAGATTTCGACTCGATTAGCTAATTCACCGCCATAAACAATATCATCAATGATGGTGTCAAATCGCTTAATATACAATAAGATCGGCTGAATATCCTTTGTTCGTTCAAGCTTTATATTTAAAGAATGGGGCAATGGATTTGAACCGATGTAATCTTTTAACTTTAAATGAGCATAGTCACTTTGAAAGTTTTTCCATGCAGTAGTGTTATTGATAAATGTAACATCTTTAACACCATCAATTGCTTTTAATTTACGGCGAAATAATTGAATATCCTCAATCGCTAAATTGGATTTTAAAAAAAGCCGTATTTCAAGCTTTGACGCAATATCTTGTGTCACTTTATTTAAATTGACAGAGATCAATAAAAATAGACCTAAAATAATCAAGGAAATAGACACTGTAGCAATTGCAATTAATGTCATTAGACTTGATCTTTTCAGACCAGTAAATGTTTCTTTTAAGAAAAAAACAATTGCATTTATATTAATCATTCCACATACGTTCCTAACACTTGATCTCTTGCTAACTTACCTTTTTCTACTGCAATAACACGCTTTGGTATTCCATCTACAATTTCCGTGTCATGCGTTGCCATTAATACAGTTGTATTGTGGGCATTAATTTTAGTTAACAAATGGACGATTTCCCAAGATGTTTCTGGATCAAGATTCCCTGTTGGCTCATCACACAAAAGAATGGATGGCTGATTTACAATTGCTCGTGCAATACAAATCTTTTGCTGCTCACCACCAGATAACTCTCTTGGATAATGATGACTCTTAGCGGTTAATCCAACTAAATCCAATGCATAGTTTACTTGCTGTTTAATTTTTTTTGGTGGCACATGCATCACATGCAAAGCAAAGGCGACATTTTCATACACCGTTCGTCTTGGCAAAAGTTTATAATCTTGAAAAATCATGCCAATGTTACGTCGATAGTAAGGGATTTGATCTTCACCAAGCTGACCAAGAATAAATTTATCAATGACAATTTCACCAGAGGTTACCTGTTCTTCCATAAATATTAAGCGAAGCAAAGTTGATTTCCCAGCACCAGAAGGCCCTATCAAATAGACGAATTCATTTTCTGGAATAACTAAGTTTATCCCATCCAAAGCAGTAAAACCGTTGCCGTACTTTTTTGTAACTTTTTTAAAAGAGATCATCCAACTGCAACTGTCGCTATAGCCGCCTTAATTCTTTTAATTACCTGGGCTTCTGTAAACCCAAAATATTCTTTAAGATCTGCTAATTTACCGCTCATACCAAAAGTATCAACGCTAATCGAAACACCATTTCGCCCCACATAACGATCCCAACCAAAGCGAGTTGCAGCTTCAATTGAAACATTTAAGGAGGATGTCCCAATGACTTGAGATTTGTACTCTTCAGACTGAGCATCAAATAATTCCCATGACATTAGCGAAACGACTCTAGTTGAAATCCCCTGACTTGTTAGATCACTAGCTACATTCAATGACAACTCGCATTCTGAGCCTGAGGTAAAAATTGTCACTTCTGCATTCGATGCATCTTTTAAAACATAACCACCCTTAAGAGCATCGGTGAAACTTGATTCATCAAGAGACTTTATGTTTTGACGAGATAATATGATTGCGGTTGGCGCACTTGAAAACAATCCGGTATGCCAGGCAGCTTTAACCTCATTTTCATCCGCTGGACGACAAACATTTAAGTTTGGCATCGCTCGCAATGAAGCTAAATGCTCAACGGGCTGATGAGTTGGGCCATCTTCTCCCAAAAAAACAGAATCATGAGTAAATTGATATATCACGGGCAAATTCATTAAAGCACTTAAGCGAATGCCATTTCTCATATAGTCGGAAAACATTAAGAAGGTACCGATATACGGACGAAACATTTTGGTTAATACCAGACCGGATGCAATACAGGCCATCGCAAATTCACGAACTCCATATTTAATGTTACGGCCCAGGTAGTCCTCAGCTGTAATCGCTGAAAACCCTTTAAGAAACGTATTATCTGAACAAGATAGGTCTGCTGAACCACCAATAAGACTAGGAACAGCTTGCGCCAAATGTTGAAGACATTGTGCAGATTGAGAACGGGTTGCTTTATTTTTTGCAATTTCTAAACTTTCTAAAGACTCACGTATTTTTTGCTCGTTTAGGGGTTGGTTACATTCATCAAATTCAGCTGCAACTTCTGGGTTATTTTGCTTCCATGAGAAAAAATCATCTTGCCAATTAAGATTTGCTTTTTTATGCGCGATTCTTAATGCTTCAAAATGATACTTAACCTCATTTGGAATAAAGAAGTCCGGTGATTCTGGAATACCCAAGGCCTTTTTGACTTTAAGTGATTCTTCATTACCTAGAGGTTTACCATGAACCTCAGAGGTCCCTTGATAGGTTGGAGACCCCTTTCCAATCGTGGTTTTTGCAATAATTAGAGATGGTCGATCAGATTCTTTAGCCAAGCTAATTGCCTTTTCAATTAACTTAAAAGAATGACCATCAATGGTTTGAACAAACCAGCCATATGCCTCGTAACGACGCTGAGTGTTTTCTGAAACACATTCCGACGTTGGGCCATCTAAGCAAATATCATTGGAATCAAAGATTAAAATTAAATTATCTAAATTCAAATGTCCAGCAAATGATGAAGCCTCTGCAGACACCCCTTCCATCATACAACCATCACCAGCAAGAACAAATACATTAGAATCAAATAATTCTCTATTTGATTGACTATACTTTTTATTAAGCATTTTCATACCGAGTGCCATCCCTACAGCTGATGCAATACCTTGGCCCAAAGGCCCAGTTGTGGTTTCTACACCTTCAGCTTCCCCATATTCTGGATGGCCGGCTGTTTTTGCATGTAACTGACGAAAATTCTTTAAATCGTCAATTGATGTATCATAACCAGCTAAATGCAAAGATGCATATAACCCCATTGATCCATGGCCTGCAGATAAAATAAATCGATCTCGATTTAACCAGTTTGGATCAGAAACATCATAACGTAGCTCATGACCATATAAATATGCAAATAGTTCAGCACATCCTAAGGGTAAACCTGGGTGCCCAGAGTTTGCCTTATCAATCGCATCAATAGATAATCCTCGAATGGTTGTTGCTATTTCTGATAGAATTTTCTCGTTCATTTTCATTGATTCATCTCCTGAATAATATTCACCCGTTCATTCCAACTAATAACATCATTGAATACAATAAATATCATTAGTCCAATTAACATTGCCGCAGCTGTGTTGTTAACAAAAACTTCGACCTTTTTACTTAATGGCTTACCTCTAAAGGCTTCAATAATTAAAAATGTTAGATGACCACCATCCAAAACAGGAAATGGCAACATATTAATAACACCTAAACTGATACTAATAAATGCCATTATATTTAAAAACTTCATCATATTTTGCTGAACCTGACTTGACGCAATCTGCACAATACCAACTGGGCCAGCCAACTCTTTAATATTAGCTTTACCAGTTAAAAGCATTCCCAGTCCTGCAACAGACTGCCCAATTGTAACACCAGTTTGATTTACAGCTTTTCCAAACGCAGTAAAAAAACTTAGCGGGGTCTTTTTACTTTCAAACTCTACACCAATGATTGAAGGGCCATTATCCACTTCTTTAGCGGAAGTTGTCACTGTTTGTGAGACACCGTTTCGAATAAATGTTAACTGAAATGGAACAGCATCAGATGTCTGAATAAATTTAATAATATCTTCTTGGATATCAATAACTGGCGTATCATTGACTTTAATTATTTGATCCCCAGGCAATAAACCAGAAGCTTCAGCTGGATAATTGGGAAGCACTTTTTGAACTGTTGATGTTAACTCGACATTGCCAACAACAAGGGCGGAAATGAAAAAAATAATGAAACCAAGCAACAAATTCATTACTGAACCTGCCGAAATGATTGTTACTCGATCGAACACACTTTTTTGTCGATAATCTTCTTCAATTGCGCACTCTTCACCATCATCCAAAAACCCCTTAGCTTTAATGAATCCACCAAATGGAAGTGCTCTTAACGCATACATTGTTCCACCATAATTAAAAGAAAACACCTTCGGCCCCATGCCCACGGCAAATTCTGACACACCAACCTTGGCTCTTTTTGCTGCTAATAGATGTCCTAACTCATGAATAAAAATAACAAAACCCAATGCAAGAATTGTAATTAAAAACGGCATAATAATATTCTAGCGAACGTGGGAGATATTGTCATCAGTCTTTGTCTTATCTTTATTAAAAAGGGCGATATATGGCTTATTAAATGATTCATTGACGACTTCTTTAATATCTTGAATGGAAATCCCATTTATTTCATTTGTGATTTCAGCCTCTGTTGGAAATCGATTAAATCGGTCACGCAACTCCACAAGTAATCGACTTTTTGATGAAGGATCTTGAAGTGACATTTGCAAGTCAAATAAGACTTGGGCCTTTGCTAAGGATAACTGGTCTTCCGTAATCTGAGTTCGAATTTCCTTAAATGACTGATCAATAATTTGCCAAACAGATTGAACTTGGTGAGGTTCGGTTAAAGCATACGTAAACAACATATCTTCATTACCAAACTGAATTGGCAATGTATGAACAACATAAACCAATTGACTCCCTCGCAAGCGGCTATGCAATAAACCTGACGGATACCTCATGCCTGATAACAGCGCATCAACCAACTTAATTTCCAACCACTTCTTTGTTGTTTGAATGGGTTGCTTTAATTGGTCCACTCTTAAGACAACCCCAACTGGCTGCTTTAATGCATGCTTTTTCAATTTCATTTTGCTAAATACGGGGGTAACATTGTTGGGATTATTCACTTTGGATGCTAACGACTGTGTCAACTTTCTTTTAATATCACTTGGATTTTTTGACTGAATAATCACCGTTATTTTTGATTCAGCTAGTCGATTATCTATATACGCCTGAACATCTGATTTAGTGAGCCCTGAAATAGACTCCGTGGTTCCTTTAAGCGGATGATAAAACGGAGACTCTGTTTGAAATAATTGTGACTTTAAGGCATCAAAGGCCTCTTCAAACCACGATTCTTGTTTTTTACTAATTGATTTTAATAATTGATCTTTTGCCTCAGCAAATAACGCATCATCTAACGTCATTTGAGTCAACCCACTCAGAAATAATGGCAACAACTTAGCTACATCATCATTGGTTGTTAATAATGAATAAGATAATGAATTATGATTGGCTGCGGCTGACACCTGAGCACCTTTAGACTCAAATGCCATTTGAAACTCAGCGCGAGACAGCTGGCTTGTTTGCTTACCAATCAAACGAGCTGAAAGGTACCCTAACCCTTCTTTTCCTGAAGGATTCAAATCGATTCCGCCATCTAAATTAATTGTTACTCGCACGATATCTTGATTGGATTCTGGACTCTGAATATAAGTAATACCGTTTTCCACCTCTATTACTGGTGTTAAAGCTTGAGATTTTTTGACCACCTTTGACGAGGCCACTTTATTTGTTATCAGATATACTTGACGTTTAGTTGGTGATAAATACTTTCGGGTTACCTGATTGATATCATTGGCGCTAACATCACTAAAGTTTTTCGAATAATACTGGAAAAATAATGGATCTTGCCCCATGATCATGGCCTGACCAATTTCTCGCATATGATCATGCAAATTTGATTTTGATAAAATGTATTCATTTTGTTTTTGCCGACGGGCCTTATCTAACTGTTGATTAGCAAGTCGTGCCCATTGATAGCGATCAATAAACTGCTGCACATGATTAACGATGGTTGCGGGATCTTTGTTTGTTTCTAACGATACCTCGAAATACCCAAAATCATGAGATGGGGTAATTGAATTGACAGCAATTGCTGTTGCTATTTTTTTTGATGTCACGAACTCTTTATACATTAAGGACTGCTGGCCGGTACCTAAAATATATGCAAACAAATCCAACGGGTACACATCTTGATGAAAAAACGATGGAATTGGATACCGGATCACTACCCGGTTACTGGATACTTCTGGCAGAAGAATTGTTTCAACAGCTGGCGATAAAATCCGATTTTGATTTGCATGATAACGTAATGGAGCTGCTAATTTTGGTAGTAAGCCAAATGTGTCTTGAACTTGCTTTAAAATTTCATCATGATGAATATTCCCCCCAACAACAACAATAAAATTTTCAGGCTTATACGTGGATTTATAATAGTCCATCAAATCTGTGGATGAAATTTGAAGAAACCGATCTCGATAACCAATCACTGGATAACGGTACGGGCTATCTTTGTAATAACGGGATTGAATATTGTAATAAATTTGACGACGCACATTACTATCTGATCGTGCCATTTCTTTTAATACGACCCCTTGTTCGCGAACAAACTCATCCATTGTCCAATCCGCAGCAGACACCCATTCAAATAATGCACGAATTGCTTTTGGCGCATTTTCTGTAGAAGATTTAATAAAATATGCAGTATGGTCAAATGTAGTATAGGCATTACTCACACCACCTAGCTGATCGATTAACTGCCGATACTGGTCTTCCGATCGCACCTTTGTTGTTCCACCAGCAACCAAGTGCTCGAGAAAATGAGAAACCCCGGCACCAATCCATGGGGACTCGAACAAAGATCCTGTGCGAACAAATACAAATGATGATGCAATTGTTGCGCTTGGATCCTCGACTGTTACTAACGTGACCCCATTATCTAAACGAACCACTGTCGGATCAGGGAACCCAAACGTATGCAGCGTCAAAAAAAACAAACAAACGATAATGGTAACGTATTTTGAGAACATGATTTAATAGTGTCAAAAAATGAATTAATTTTCCACGTTGTTTTTAGAATCTATTCTTTTCGCATTTTATTTATGCTACTATTGTCAGCAATTGCCGAGGTGGTGGAATTGGTAGACACGCTAGCTTGAGGGGCTAGTGGGCATTTACGCCCGTGCAGGTTCAAGTCCTGTTCTCGGCACCATAACTTTTATACAAATTTTATACAGACTCTTGGGTTTACTGTATAATAAATATGCTCAGGGGTTCTGCGCCCAATAGCAATTTTAAAAATTTATTCAGCTGACCGATCAAATAAAAAATCACACCGGAGGCGAGCACGTTCCATTTTGGAGTAAGCTCGTTTTTTTTTGTTTTATAAGGAAAAATCATGGAAATACAAAACGTTAACATCTCAACACTCAAATTCGCAGATTATAATCCGAGAAAACTGTCAGATGCACAGCATCAAAGCATCAAAACCTCGCTTCAGGAATTCGGATTAGTGGACCCTGTCATCATCAATTCTAATCCTGACCGAAGAAACACCATCATCGGTGGGCATCAGAGGGTCCGTATCTGGAAAGAGCTGGGCAACAGCACTATTCCAGCTGTCTTTGTTTCACTGCCGCTTGAAAAGGAACGAGAGCTGAATATTCGGCTTAACCGAAATCTGGGTGATTGGGATTGGGACCTGTTACTGGAAGAATTTGAAAAAGACGAACTTCTGAATTGGGGGTTTGAGGAAATCGACTTTAATGCAGAACTTGATCCTGAAGAACCTGAATCAACGGTGGGTGATGATGTAATTCCGGATGTTGAGGATCCCATCACTGTTCCTGGTGATTTTTATCAGTTAGGACCACACACCCTTTATTGCGGGGATGCATCCATGATCAACGATGTTGAAAAGCTGATGGGCGATGAACAGGCTGATCTTCTGATTACCGACCCGCCGTACAATGTAAATTACGAAGGAAAGACCAAAAACAAACTCAAAATCCAAAACGATGCAATGCAAAATGAGCAGTTTCTTCAGTTTTTAACCGATACGTTTTCCAACTGCTGCACCTTTACCAAAGACGGCGGTGCCGCCTACGTTTTCCATGCAGACTCTGAAGGACTGAATTTCAGAAAAGCCTTTGTAGACAGCGGTTTTGAGCTTAAGCAGTGCTGTATTTGGGTCAAAAACACCATGGTTATGGGCCGCCAAGATTACCATTGGCAGCATGAGCCTGTTTTATACGGCTGGAAAAAAGGCGCTGCACATCTCTGGAACAGCGATAGAAAACAAACTACCGTTTGGAACTTCAATCGGCCCCAGCAAAACAAAGAACACCCCACCATGAAACCCTTGGACTTGCTATGTTATCCCATTCTCAACAATTCTAAAAAAGAACAGATGATCTTGGATGTGTTCGGTGGATCAGGCTCGACATTAATTGCATCAGAGAAACTGGGACGGGTGTGCCGCATGATGGAGATTGATCCCGTATATTGTGACGTCATTGTGAAGCGCTACATTCAGTTTTGTATGGCCAATAAACGGCCTTACAGTGTCTTAAGAAACGGCAAAAAATGTACAGATTTCGATACATGAACCAAATACCGATGTGGGCATTTCCAAGCTGCCTGATTGCACTCAACCTATTGAGCGGGAGTATTTATTTTGTTAATGGGAAGTTTTTCAAGGGCATTTACTGGTTTTCAGCAGCAATACTAACATTTACGGTAACATTTGATGAAAAACAGGTCTGGGAATCACTGCTTTTTCTCGCTCAAAAGGTTACAAAGGGTTACAGTTTTCGATGAAGGTCACAACAAAGCTCTTAAAGGCAACCCTCATTAAAACCTATGGGCATGTGCTGCCCGCAATCCGGGTTTTAAAAAAAGACTACGGCATCGATATTTCCAGAAACTCTGTATACAAACGCATCCGAAACAACCCGTCGCTCAAAGAAGCCTTAAACGAAGCGCTGGAAAACCTCAAAGATATTGCTGAACATGAACTCTCTCGAAATATTACCAAAGGCAATATGACGGCTATTATGTTTTTTCTCAAAACAAAGGCCAAGGATCGGGGATATGTCGAAAAAGTAGAACAGGCGCATTCTGGGGAACTCAAGCTGGAGCAAACAGAATCTTTTGATTTTTCACATTGGTCCGATGAAGATGTGGACGCGTATATTGCGTTATTGGAAAAGATTGAATCTAAACATCAAAAGAATGAATGAAATCTTCTGGAAACCATCCTTCAAAACATGCGGTTATCAAAGAAAGAGCGAGAAGGAAGCTGCTTCACTTCACCCTCTATACCAAGCCCAATTACACTGTTCAATGGTACCATCAAGTACTCTGTGAAAAGCTTGATCGGTTAGCCAAGGGAGAAATCAAACGCTTAATTGTCGCTATGCCGCCCCAGCATGGCAAATCTGAGTTGGTATCCAGGAGGTTCCCTGCTTTTTTATTGGGCCAAAACCCCAACATCAAAATAGCGGGAGCAAGTTATAACCACACCTTTGCTGCTAAATTCAATCGAGATACTCAGCGCATCATTGATGACACCACTTACCGGAGCCTGTTTCCGGACACAACGATCAGCGGTAAGTTTCAACAAACATCTGCAAAGGGTAATTGGGTAAGAAACACGGATATGGTTGAAGTTGTAAATCATGAAGGATCCTACATGTCTGTCGGTGTAGGTGGCGGGCTTACAGGTAACCAGGTGGATGTTGCGATTATTGACGACCCATTTAAAGACCATGAAGAAGCCTACTCCGATGTGATTCGGGAGAAAGTCTGGAATTGGTACACTACGGTACTGGAAACGCGGCTTCATAATAACAGTCGGATACTGATTACCATGACTCGTTGGCATGAGGATGATTTGGTAGGCCGATTGTTGAAACTGATTGACGCCGGCGATATCAAAGAAGAATGGGAGACGGTTATTTTCCCCGCAATCAAGGAAAATGATGATGACACAAATGATCCAAGAAAAATTGGAGAAGCTTTATGGGAAGAACGGCACTCTTTGGAGTCTTTGTTAACCCGCCGTGCAAAATCAGAGCGACATTTTCAAAGCTTGTACCAGCAGCATCCCACACCCCCGGAAGGCAATATTTTTCAGAGGGCTTGGATCAATTATTACAAGGTACTACCGGACAAAATGGATCAAGTCATTCAGTCTTGGGACATGGCTTTCAAGGGCAATAATGAAAGCGACTTTGTTGCCGGATTTGTTTTAGCCAGAAAAGGCGCCTCATTCTATGTTGTTCACCGCATCAAAGAAAAAATGGATTTTCCAACCACTTTGGAGGCCGTAAACTCAATGACACGGCGGTTCCCAAAAGCCAAGACCAAACTCGTAGAAGACAAAGCCAATGGTCCGGCCATTATCGCATCGTTAAAGGATAAGATTTCGGGACTGATTGCTGTTAACCCGGGGACTGACTCAAAGGCATCACGTGCTCATGCGGTGTCGTTTCTGTTTGAAGCAGGCAATGTTTATTTTCCGGATCCTGGGACGTTTAATTGGGTGGATGATTTGATTGAAGAGTTGGTGTCCTTTCCAAATGGAACCCATGATGATCAGGTGGATGCTCTTTGTCAGGGGTTGAGGTATTTGGAGGAAAAGTCGGTGAATTCAACTAGGGCATTTGTGAAAATCTAACCGATTTTTAAGCAGTTGAAGTGTTTATCTTATTTTTGTAGGTCTCAATCAAAAAAGAAGCCATCGTGCCTGAGAGGTTTACAGCCAATGATGCATGTCGTTTTGATGGTTTTACTTGTTTGATACTTTTTCCGTGAGCATCACTAAATTTATTTCTCAAACTCCCCAAACCATTTACAACCGATTGACAGCCACCCAAAATTTGCTTAAAAACTTGTTCGTTATGTTGATCAGGAGATAACTGTATTTGATCTGCTACGAGCTTATATAGCTTCTGAATATCGATGCCATCTGAATAGCTAACATCAAGCTTATCTAAAATGTGCTTGCATACCGTTTCCAATAAAGCACGCGAAGAGGTAATTGCACCTTCAGGGTCAATACTCCGACGCTGCAGCGCCTTATCCCATTCATGTTTAATATATTCTTCTTCTGAGTCATTAATAGTAAGGGAAATATCGATATCACAGGTCACTGTATCTTTTGTCTCAAGCTTATCCAACAAATCAGAAAATGAATCCCATATAAATTTTCGCCTTTCTGCATAAGTAGGAAACTTTGGTTTTATAAATAGCCAGAACTGGTCTAAAGTTCTATTTTTGCTAACATACTCAGGAATGAAGGGGGCTATAGATGGCATATTCAGCAGCTCTGCCCTCAAAGCAACATAATCACCTACTTCATATTCGTCATTTGTTGCTCTTGCAATTAACGTGTTTTGAAGCAATTCAACTTTATCAAAAAAAGATGCCGCATTGGTCATATCTTTAGAATTTTACCAAACTCCTAGGTACAAATTAATATTTCCAGATTAACCACCTGTCTTTAGCAATGCTTTCTCCTCAATCCAAGCATAAACAACTGG
>JBMHDV010000021.1:0-63036 GCA_049889215.1 Candidatus Marinamargulisbacteria bacterium | reverse complement strand
AAAAAATGATGTTGATTATCGTGCTAAAAGAATTACAGCTTACTTGGATTTATTAAATGATTTGATTAATCAGCAAGTTGAAGATATGAAAAACACATCATTTACGCAAGATTCTGATAATACTAAGTTTTTTGAATTACTTAAAAATGATCACCCGATGAAAGCTGTTTATAACCAAATGCTTCAAGCAACGGGAACTGAAAAAGATAAATTGGAAGCTCAATGCAAAGATTACATTTCCCCTGGAGCAATTGATGTAAATATTATGACCAAATTGGATCGTACTAATTATGATTCTGACAACCAACCATTGCCTGATGAGTATTCAGATGCAGTGTCTGCATTGCGAGGATTTTCAAATTCAAAAATTAATGCAGGAATTGTTTTTTCTGCAGGCTTTAATCGCCGGTTATTTGCTCATTGTGAAAATGTGGCTGACTTTTACAATGTGAATGGTGAGTTTAAAAAGCGACTGATCTTAAAGGTGTCAGATTATCGTTCAAGCCTAATTCAAGGTCGTTTTTTAGCAAAAAAGGGCATTTGGGTATCCGAATACCGAATTGAGTCTGGTTTAAACTGTGGCGGACATGCGTTTGCAACGGATGGTTTGATGTGTGGACCAATTATGGAAGAATTTAAGAAGAATAAGCAAGCATTGGATGATGAATGTCGCAATATTTGTAACGATGTTCTTTCAAAAAAAGATAAGGCAACCATCCCTCATTCTGTTTCATCAAAAATAACGTATCAAGGCGGCATTGGTACTGATGCAGAACAGCACTTTTTGATGGATTATTACAACATTGCGAGCACTGGCTGGGCAACCCCGTTTTTGCTAGTGCCTGAAGTAACCACACTGGATAATGCAACAAGGCTTTTACTTGAAAAAGCTGGTAAGGAAGATTGCTATTTGAGCGGCGTATCGCCACTGGGTGTCCCTTTTAATACGGTAAAAAATACTGAAAGTGAAAAGCAAAAGCTTGAGCGTGTTGAATCCGGTCGACCTGGTAGTCCATGTCCAAAAGGCCATCTGATTTTCGATACTGAGTTTACGAAAAAGCCAATTTGTAAAGCATCTGTGCTTTATCAAAAGCGAAAAATTGAACAGTTGAAAAAGCTAGACCTTGTGTCGGCTGATTATGAGGATGAGTTTACTAAAATTATTGATAAAGCTTGTTTATGTGAGGATTTGGCTGCCCCAGCATTAATTGAGTATGGGATCGAGAATAATCGTCCATTAAAATCAACAGTGTGTGCTGGTCCAAATATTGCCTATTACAATAAAATTGTAACCATGAAAGAAATGATCGATCATATCTATGGGCGCATTAATTTAATTAAAGACGCGAATCGGCCAAGCTTTTTTGTTGCAGAACTGAACATGTACATTAAGTATTTATCTAATGATTTAAAAAATATTTCTGAAAAAGTGACTCAAATTGAAATTAAACGCTTGTCTGGATTCGCTAAAAATTTACGAGAAGGCATTGATTACTACATCAACTTAACCAAAGAAAAATATACAGAGTCCGAGAGCTATAAACAAAGAATGCTATCTGATTTTAACGTTGCAAAAGCCAATTTAGAAGCATTAATTGAAAAGAACACAGCTGTTTTTGCAAGCTTATTAACAGCTGCGTAATAGCTTTTCAACGATAGATTAAAATTACGGTTTCTTTCTTTACGTATCAGTTTAATATGGTGTGTGAACCCGATTCTTTTGTATTTATAATTAATAAGTTATAAGCAGAATTGCATTGAGGTGATGAGATGACTTTTAAAAAACAGGTGGCTAATCCGAACATTGAAAAAACTATTTGGCTTGATTTTGGGGATATTGTTGATGATCCAAGTTCATTAAACCATCGAAATGTCTCGTGACCCAACATAATGCCTAGAATATTGAGGTTGCCATATTCGAATTTTCTAGCATTCGTAACTGTTTTATTTGGCATTTGGCGAATACCTTGATCATGTCGGGAGAATACACCAGAGCTAATCGGAGAAAGTCCATTCATAAATTCATCTGAAAAAACTGATATTGCAGTTCCTTGCGGACAAAAACACCATTTATATAAACTTGCTGCCAGATCTCCATGTAATTTTGAATAATGCGTTTGTGCGTTTCTGGTAGTGGGCTGCGAAACGCATTGTTCAAGAATAGCATTAAATGGTCAGAAAATAAGTGAGCTAAATCAATGTTTTGTTGCTGCTTTAAACTCATTTGCTTTTTCAGCCAAACCAGTTGCCTGAGCATCATCAATTGATAAGTCTTTATTGGCAGCGTATTCTTTTAGCTCATGAGAAATCTTCATTGAACAAAACTTAGGGCCACACATTGAACAAAAATGGGCGACTTTTGCACTATCACTTGGCAATGTTTCATCGTGATATTCACGTGCTCTCATAGGGTCTAAGCTTAAATTGAATTGGTCATTCCAACGAAACTCAAAGCGTGCCTTCGATAGCAAGTTGTCTCTCAATTGTGCACCAGGGTGCCCTTTGGCTAAATCAGCCGCATGGGCCGCGATTTTATACGCAATAATACCTTCTCTAACATCGTGTTTATCTGGTAAACCTAAGTGTTCCTTCGGTGTTACGTAGCATAACATCGCTGTTCCAAACCACCCAATCATTGCTGCACCAATTGCTGACGTAATATGGTCATACCCAGGAGCAATATCCGTTGTTAGTGGCCCTAGGGTGTAAAATGGCGCTTCATGACACATTTCTAGTTGCTTATCCATATTTTCTTTGATTAGGTGCATAGGAACGTGTCCAGGACCTTCAATCATAACTTGAACATCATTTTCCCAAGCAATTTTTGTTAACTCACCCAATGTTTCAAGTTCAGCAAATTGTGCAGCATCATTTGCATCTTCAATAGATCCAGGACGGAGCCCATCACCAAGACTAAAACTAACATCGTAATGCTTCATAATGTCACAAATCTCTTGATAATTTGTGTATAAAAAGTTTTCTTTATGGTGAGCTAAACACCACTTGGCTAAAATAGAGCCACCTCGTGAAACGATGCCGGTGCGTCGATTCGCAGTTAATTGGATGTAGCGAAGTAATACGCCAGCGTGGATCGTAAAGTAATCAACGCCCTGTTCTGCTTGTTCAATAAGCGTATCGCGGTAAATTTCCCAATTTAAGTCCTCAACAATGCCATTCACTTTTTCGAGTGCTTGGTAGATTGGAACCGTTCCAACTGGAACTGGGCAATTTCGAATGATCCATTCTCTGGTTTCGTGAATATTTTTACCAGTGGATAAATCCATTAGCGTATCTGCGCCCCAATGCGTTGCCCAAACCATTTTCTCGACTTCTTCATCGATGGATGAAACAACGGCTGAATTTCCGATGTTTGCATTGATTTTTACTAAAAAATTGCGGCCAATAATCATGGGTTCAAGTTCTGTGTGATTTATGTTTGCTGGAATAATTGCGCGACCAGATTTAACTTCTTGAAGAACAAACTCAGGAGAAACATTTTCTCGTGTTGCGATGTAATCCATTTCTTCTGTGATGATTCCTTGTTTGGCATAATAAAGTTGAGTAACAGGTGCATTTCCTTTAAAAGGGGATGGTTTATCTTTAAATATTAAGCCATCTTTTTCTAACTTATATGGTGTTTCATAAGGAATACTTCGTTCATTTAATTGCGTGGTATTTCGTTGTTTAATCCAGTCTGTTCTTACAGATCCCATGCCTTTCTTGTAATCAACCGTTTGGTTGGTATCACCGTGTTGGCCAGATGTATCATATACAGTAAATTGTGTTGTGTTTGGATCATCAAGATCAATTGTTCGAAAAGGAACTTGAAGTCCGTGAAGCTGAGAAGCCTTATATGTTTTTTTTGAATTTGGAAATGCGTCTTTTGTCATGGTTGTGTTATCCTCACTTTATAGTAATAATGGTATCCATAAATGACAAACCATACAAGCCAAAATATGAATGAGATAAAACAATTTGCAGTAATTGGAAATCCTATTCATCATTCCAAATCACCATTAATCCATAATCATTTTATTTCTCAATTCAACTTTTTAGCCGAATACCATAAGAAGTTAATTGAAAATCATGATCAGTTAGCAGTATTTGTCAATGAAATTCGTAGTTCCTATTGGGGCGGCATAAATATAACCATTCCTCACAAGCAAGCCATAATTCCATTGTTGGATGAAATTGATGAATCTGTTCAGATTATCGGGGCGTGCAACACTGTAGTAAATAAGTCAGGCAAGTTGTTTGGTTACAATACTGATTCAATCGGATTTTTATGGCCGATTCGGCAACGCCAGTTTAATAAAGTAATCATCTTAGGGAACGGTGGAGCTGCTCGAGCAGTATTGCATCAATCCTCTAAGCAAGATTGGGGAGAAATTGTATTGGTTGCTAGAAACCATGAAAAGTCAGCATTGTTGGTGAATGATTTGAACAAGATTTTAAAATATCCAATTAAGCAATTAACTTTTACAGATCTAAATGAATCAGAATTAATGCGCAATACACTTGTTGTTAATACCACTAATATGGGGATGGATGATGATGATCCTGTGTTCAATATTGTCTATTGGTTAAATCATGAGTGTATTTTTTATGATTTAATTTACACACCGTGGGAAACAAATATGATGAGAGTCGCTCAAAGTAATGGTGCTGAGGTTATCAATGGTGCTCCAATGTTAGCCGCACAGGCTGCTGCAGCGTTCCAGTTGTTTTTTGGAAAATATCCTGATGTTGATACAATGATTAAGTTAATTAAGGACGCATCCTAATGATACGATTATATTCACATATTCTTAAAAAAACATTTTCAATATTGAAGCTTGATCCTATTTTATTTGTTCCAAGTATTGTTTTCTACATGGTTTTATCATTTAACCCCATTGCTGGTTTCTTAAATGAGAATGTCATAATAATGGGGATTGCCCAATGGTTGATTCCACTTGTGCTTATTCAGCCGTTTATTATGTTATCAGCCGCTCAATTGATCAAGAATAGGAAGCTTAAATTCAATCAGGTTTTTGCACGGCTATCTCAGTTATTAATTCCGACGTTTTTAATAACGGCATTGCATCAGCCGCTCTATATTTTTGGTGCAATAAAAATATCCCTGTTAAATATCGATCAATTAGAGACCATTGAAAGTTTGCCAAATGACCAAGTATCAGAAATTGTTGTAACAGTATTAATTGGTTTGGTTATAGCTGTAGCAACAACCTTTGTTGTTCCTAGTATTATTGATGAAAAAAAGAAGCGTCAGCCATTGATATCACAAATTATTGAATCTATTCAGTTGTTTTTAAGATTTAAATGGGTCGCATTAGGTGTGTTGATTACATATTTTTTAACTTTCTTTTCGTTAAAGATCATTTTATTGAATTTATTGCTACCAATTTTACCTCAAACGTTAAGTATGCTGTTTTTACATGCAATAACTGGTATGGAACGAGCGATCTATTTTGTGTTTATTTATCGTTTATTTTTATATATTAAACCAATGGCTAATTTAAGTGATAACTGATTTGTACCTTCTTGTTTAGAAACTCCATAACTTTAACTTCTTTTTTAATAATCACATTATTGAAGTTTTCTGGGAATTTTATTGAAATATCTTTTTCTGATTCTGAGTGCATTGTTGCTCCTTATTTTATTAACTAATATTAATATTCCCAAATCTAGGAATCTTTAAACATTATTCTGAAAAAAAAGACGTTAGTATTTACTTTTGAAGCAGAATTTCTTATAATCTTGTTTTAATTAGCTCAAAATTTAATGAGTATATACATAGATAAAGAGGGCATTATGGCAACGATTAACGCGAAAGAAAAATCAAAAGAAGAATCTGGCAAAAAATTTGCAAAACAGATTCGAAACAATGGCTGGGTTCCAGGTGTCATTTATGGCGAGAAACAAGACCCATTAGCGATTTCATTTGATCCGGTTGATTTTGTGAAGCAGATTCATCGTAGTGAGTTTAAACAAAATCAAATTTTTGAAGTAAAAATTGATGAATCAAAAACTGAAAGGGTTATAACTAAAGAGATAAAGGTTAATCCTATCAATAACCAATTCATTCATGTTGACTTTTTAAGAGTGAATGATAAGAATTCTATTGAGATTAATGTTCCAATAAACGTAGAAGGTATTTCTGCGGGACAAAAAGTTGGAGGTGTTTTGGTTAAACCAAAATCTTCAGTAAAGGTTAAGTGCTTGCCAACCGATATTCCAAAATATTTAACAGTTGACGTGACTCCGTTAAAGATAGGTGAGAATATAAGAACTGAAAACTTGAATGTAGAAAAGTCTCAGCAAATTACTTCTAATCCGAAAGATATTTTAGTTAAAGTTGAATCTACTAAAATATCTAAATTGGCTTCGTCAGCAGAAGACGCGGGTGATGGTACTGCATCTGCTGGAGCAGCTGAAGGTGCAGACGCACCAGCAGAGTAATCACTTAAATAAAATAGGGGGGGGATATAGCGGTGCATTTGGTTTAAAGCACAAAATAATGCACCAAAACCTCGTTTAGATTTAAAATTGAGGCACCTTAGAGGGCGATGGTTGAAACCAGTCTTAACTCATTAGTTAGATAGTAAAAAGTCTTTATATTGATCCAAACTACCTTTGCGGTTTGGGTGCTTTAATTTTCTTAAAGCCTTTTCTTCAATCTGTCGAATTCGTTCCCTTGTAACGTTATACACTTTACCAACCTCTTCAAGTGTTCTTGGTCGGCCATCATCAAATCCAAAGCGTAACTTAAGAATCATTTGCTCACGTTCTGTTAGCACTTTCATTAGCTTCATCAACTCATTCCTTAAAATTGTACGTGACGAGAAGTTTTCTGGAGATTCCATGTTTTTATCTTCTAGAAAATCACCAAGCTGTGATGACTCTTCATCACCTATAGGCATTTCAAGAGATAATGGTACCTGTGAATATTTTCGTATTGCAATAATGTTTTCAAGTGAGATTTCAGAACGCTCTGCTACCTCTTCTTCTGTTGGTCGCCTACCAAGCTCTTGCATTAATACGCGTGAGACTTTTTTAACTTTATAGATGGTTTCAACCATGTGGACAGGAACACGAATTGTTCGAGATTGATCAGCGATCGCCCGTGTGATTCCTTGTTTAATCCACCATGTTGCATAAGTTGAAAATTTGAATCCTTTTGTATAATCAAATTTTTCTGCTGCCCGAATCAAGCCGGTATTGCCTTCTTGTATTAGGTCTAAAAATAATAAGCCTTGACCGGTGTATTTTTTTGCAATTGATACAACAAGTCTTAGGTTCGCATTGATGAGTTGCTTCTTTGCTCTTGGACAGCCTTCAGCAACTTTTTTTGCAAGCGTGATTTCTTCATCTGGTTTAAGAAGTTTAATCATTCCGATTTCGCGTAAATACATTTTTACAGAGTCATCAATATCACCCTTATCTAGTTCATCTGTTTCAACTGCTGGGGTAGTTTCTTTCTTTTTTGCTTGTTTTCTTTTAGACGTAATTTCTAAATTGTTTTCATCGAGCATATCTTCGATGTCATTAATTGCATCTTCAGGGTTTGCACAGTTTTTTAATATGTCTTCTGCTGTGATATAGTTTCCTTCACTAGGAATAGAAGATACATTATCTGTTTTTGACTCCCCCGAAATTTCATTTTCTGTATTTGTTTGAAAACCCATGATGCTAACCCTCATTCTTTATTGAATATATTATAATAACAATCTTTCTGGTAATTTCAAGGTATTTATTTATTATGAAATTTAATTAAATAAAAGATATAATGTTATTACATTATGTTATCGTCCCTTGGTCAGCTAATCTTTCATAAAATAAATGAGTTTGGAAAAATTATTGATTTTTTTCTTAAGATTCTGATTTCAATCGTTAGATTAAGAACCAAACAGCGATTAATTATGGACCAAATTGTTTATCTAGGTATTTATTCTCTCCCGATTGTCTGTTTCACAGCATTATTTGTAGGTATGGCATTTTCAGTTCAAGTTGTTAAAGAATTACTACGATTCGGAGCTCCTGATTTGGTTGGTGGGGTTGTTGCAATAGCCGTTTGGCGTGAACTTGCACCATTATTAACAGCAGTTGTTGTTGCTGGGAGGGTTGGTGCTGCAATTACAGCTGAAATTGGTGCTATGAAAGTAAATGAGCAAGTCGAGGCGCTGAATGTTATGGGGCAAGATTCATTTGATTATTTAGTTGTCCCTCGTTTTATTGCATTGGTTTTATTTTTACCTTTATTGGTTGGTTTTGCTGACATTGTTGGTTTTTTAGGTGGTTTAATTGTTGCATCAGCAACATCAATGATTAACTATGTTAGTTTTTTTACATCCGCGAATACAATGTTAACGCCATTTGATATTTACTCTGGTTTAATTAAGGCTGTTGTATTTGCTGTTGTTATTGCATTAAATGGAACATACTTAGGTTTAAAGGTGAAAAATGGGGCTCAAGATGTGGGCAAAAAAACAAGGAACAGTGTTGTGATAAGCATTGTTATTATTTTTGGGCTGAATTATGTATTGTCTGTTTTATTTTTTGGGTCATGATCAATATAAGAGGATTAAATAAAACATATTCAAATAATCAGGTTTTGTTTCGAAATTTAGATTTGACAATTAATGATGGAGAGAATGTTGCAATAATAGGCCCGTCAGGGTGTGGTAAAAGTACCATATTACGCTACATACTTGGGTTAAAGTTTCCAGATAGTGGGGATGTTTTTATTGACGGTAAAAATATCAACGGGTTGGATGAAAGAGAACTATTGCAACTTCGATTAAATTTAGGCATGTTATTTCAGTCTAGTGCTCTTTTTGATTCGTTTACTGTTGAAGAGAACATTGCGTTCCCTCTCATAGAAAATTATGGGTATGTATTAAAAGATGCACGAAAAAAAGTTGATTATGTATTGGATTTAGTGGGGTTATCTGGGTTTAATCTGAAAATGCCATATCAATTATCTGGTGGTCAGCAAAAACGCGTTGGTTTAGCAAGAGCAATTATTACCGAACCTAAATATCTTTTTTTTGACGAGCCTACAGCTGGTTTAGATCCAATTACAACCACAAATATTGAAAATGTAATTATACGACTTAACGAAACATTAAAATCAACCACAGTAGTTGTTTCTCATGAAAAATCAACAATTCTACGAACCGCAAAAAAAATATACTTAATTGATAATAAAACTTTACTAGATTTTGAAACTCCAGATACAATAAAAACATCATCACAACAAGCAATTAAAGACTTTATGAGGGAAGCCTAGTGCATAAAAAGAATTATTTTTTGATTGGTTTAATTTCAATGCTATTGTTCAGCAGTATCGTTTCTCTAATACTGTGGAAAAAGAGTTTTTTCAAGCAAATTCAAAGTTATGAAATTATCGGTGAATTTGAATCAATTAACGGGCTATTAGAAAATGCAGTTGTTAAATATCGTGGTTACCCTGTTGGGCGAGTGACAAAAATCACACCAAAAACAAAACATATTGAAGTTTACTTTTTTGTAGATTCAAAGTTTGATATTCCATTTGGATCAACAGTAAAGATAATTTTTGATGGTTTAGTAGGCGAAAAATACATGGAAATAATTCCTAATAAGCATGAAACACAAATGCTAGCGAATGGAGCTAGAATTACTGGGTATTCATCCTCTGGATTATCTGATTTTATCGAAGTTGGTACAGATAACTTAAAAGAGCTCCAGCAAATTCTAAAAACCATGGCCAATGTTTTCGGAACAGAAGAAACGTCGAATGCATTAAAAGAAATCTTATACAGCATGAAAGATGCGGCTAATAATATGGAGCGTGTAATTAAAGAATTGTCAAAAATTTCAAATTCAAATCGAATTTCAAGTATTTTAAAAGAGTCTGAAACATTTTTAAAATCGGTCAACGCAGCATTGTCAGAAGAAGATTTTGATCGTTTAAATCAAATCTTAGTTAATTTTGAATCTTTTTCTAACGATCTTAAAGAGATTACTGGGGATGGTAAGTTAAAAAGTTCGATTATTTCAACCCTTGATGAAACTCGTTACACATTCGAAAAATCCAATACTGTAATTTCAACAATTTCTAAAATTAAATTACTAACGTCTGCAGATTTTAATTACAAAATGTTGGATAGTGAAAGCTATTTAACATACTTATTAAATATGGATTTTTATTTGAATAAATCATATTTAAATATTGGTTTTGGGAACTACTTTAAATATGACCGTTTAATCAATGCGACAATAAATTCTTACATGGGGGATTCTTTCTTAGTAAAGTATGGTGTCATTAAATCAACGCCTGGTTTAGGGTATTCACAGATATTTAAGTCAGTACCATTTTCTTATTCATTCGACTTTTATAATTTAGAAGATCCTTATTTGGATTTCTCATTAAGTTATCTATATAGCAGTGACTTTAAATTTATGACAGGTTTCAATGAATTTAACAAGGAGTCTAAATCCATATTTTTTGGATTTAGTTTTTTACCGTAAGTTGTGGCGATAATTCTTGGATTAGATCCTGATATAAATAAAATACCGGATGCATACAAATCAACGGATGGTTCTGTTGATGTGGTTAACTGGGGAAAAGATGTTATTCATGCAACATCAGCAGATATTCATGGTATCAAATTCCAAATGGCTTATTTTGAAGCTTATGGTATCTATGGTTTAGAAACATTAGCTGCGTTAGTTGATGCTGGAAGGTCGATGGGTTTAAAAATAGTAATGGATGGTAAGCGCGGAGATATTGGGTCTACCTCAGCCGCTTATGCAAAAGCTTATTTAAATCCAAAAAACTATGTTGGTGACAATCCTTTTTTTTCAGACTTTTTAACGATCAATCCATTAATGGGGGAAGATTGTTTGCTCCCTTTTATAGAGGCTGCCGTTGAAAATAATTGTGGTCTATTTATTTTGTTAGAAACATCGAATCCCGGCGCTGAAATGATACTTAAATCTAAACTAGAAACAGGTAGCCAAATAAATGAAAAAATTGCTGATTTTATCCAAGACATTCATTCAAATATGGATCTTAATGATGGCGAAATAGGCCCACTTGGTTGTGTAATAGGTGCTACCAATTCAAATACTGGTCATTGGAGAAAAAAATTGCCAAATTCATTGTTTCTGATGCCTGGAATTGGTGCCCAGGGGGGTAACATGGATTCAGTGAAAACTGTTATGCTTCCAAATGGAAATGGTGTTTGGGTTCCAATTTCTCGTGGAATTACCCATGCGCCTGAAAGTTTGATTTCAAGACTAGAGTATAAAACCCTGGTTGAGTCTAACGCGAAAAAATACAATTATGCATTTAAATCGTTGATTTAGTTGTTGTTTGTTGGATATCTATAAATTGTTTAATTAAATCTTTTGACCCAATGTAAAGTGGTACACGTTGATGAAGTTCTGTTGGAGTGATATCCATAATTCGCTGAGTCCCGTTAGTTGCATAACCGCCAGCTTGTTCACAAATAAATGCTAATGGATTGGCTTCATATAAAAGACGTAGTTTTCCATTTGGAGATGATGAAGTACTTGGGTAAATATAAACACCACCCTTAAGTAGATTTCGATGAAAATCAGCAACCAAAGATCCAACATAACGAGCAGATAATGATGATTTTAATTGGTCAACGTATGCCTTATTTGCTTCAGAACATTTTGGAATTAAAGATTCATTAATCGAATAATATTTATTTGTTTCTGGAATACGAATATTTTCATGTGAGAGGATGAACTCTCCAATGGTTGGGTCATAAGTGAACCCATGAACCCCATTCCCAGCCGTGTAAACCATAACAACTGATGATCCATAAATGACATAACCGGCTGCAATTTGTTCAGTACCTTTTTGTAAACAGTGATCATCTAATGATGAAGCGTTTTTATTTTTTTTGAAAATTGAAAAAATGGTGCCAACACTTACATTCACATCAATGTTTGAAGATCCATCCAGTGGATCAAAAAGAATAACATATTCACTTGTTTCATAGGTGTCTGTTTTCACCACTGTAGATTCTTCTTCTGATCCCATATAAGAAAAACGTTTATGGGATGAGAGTATTTCTTTGACAACATTATTTGAATAAATATCCAACGCTTGAACAGTTTCACCAGATGCATTTGTTTGTGATGTTGCACCAATAATATCATCATTTAAGCCAGCTCGAATCACCTTCTGTCGGATAAGTTTCGCTACGACATTGATATCGTAAAGCACTTCAGCAATCTCTTTTTGATGAGATGCATGTTCTAAAAAATGACGTTCAATAGTTACAATAGACATAATGGTCATTTTAGCTTTGATTGATCAATTGATAAAGAGCTTATTATCTTAGTCGGATGACTTTAAGCATTTTGTTATTTACGTTAATATAAACGAAAGTTTTAAATAGGAGATCAGCATGAGTTTATTATCTGCAACTCTAGGTTATCCAAGAATGGGTGAATTTAGGGAATTAAAAAAAGCTGTTGAAGCATATTGGAAAAAAGAAATTTCACAAGAAGACTTAACAACAGTTGCCAAAGAAATAAAGAAGAGAAATTGGGAATATCAAAAATCCAAAGGGATTACGTTTATTCCTTCAAACGATTTTTCATATTATGATCAAATTCTAGATTTGTCGTGCACTCTTGGAAATGTGCCTCGTCGTTTTAATTTTAAAGAAGATCAGGTTGATCTTGATACCTACTTTATGGTTGCTAGAGGTAACACATCGGATTCAAATAACAATCAATGTGCGGGTGAAATGACCAAATGGTTCGATACCAACTACCATTATATTGTTCCTGAATTTAATGAATCGACCGCCTTTAAATTATCAAGTAATAAAATCTTTGACGAGTATGTTGAAGCAAAACAATTAGGTATTGAGACTCGACCAGTATTGGTTGGGCCAGTCACTTACTTAAGTGTTGGTAAAGTTACGGGTGGAAACATTAATAAGTTTTCATTACTCAATAGTTTACTTCCAGTTTATCAAGAAATATTAAAAAAATTAGAAGCTTTAGGGGCAACTGATATTCAAATCGATGAGCCCATTGCTGCATTAGATTTAACCCGTGAACAAACAGATGCACTCAAATCAAGTTTTGAGGCATTAAGCGCAGCATCATCATTAAACATTCATTTAGCGACATACTTTGGTGATCTAAGAGAGAATAAATCAACTATATTTAACTTGCCAGTGAAATCTATTCATATAGATTTTACACGTGGTGGCGAATCTGTTGAAGATGTCCTTAATTCATTTCCTGTTGATAAACAGTTATCATTGGGGTTAGTTAATGGCCGTAATATTTGGATTAATGATTATGAAGCTTCATTTAAACTAATTGAGTCAGCAGTATCCAAGTTAGGTGCTGAGAACGTGATTGTAGCTTCTTCATGTTCATTATTACATTCACCTTTAACGCTAGAGAATGAAAATAATTTAAACACTGAAATCAAAACATGGTTAGCATTTGCTGATCAAAAAGTTGTTGAGATTAATGATTTAGCAACAGGCAATCAAACGGAACGGTTTGAGCAAAATGTAGCGGCTATAAATGCTCGTAAAACATCTGATTTAATTCATAATGACGCTGTAAAAACTCGCGTAGCAGAAGTGAAAGAGAGTGATTATTCCCGAAAGGTATCATTCGAAGAGCGGCAACGTCTTCAACAGAAGCACTTTAACTTACCATTATTTCCAACAACAACCATCGGATCTTTTCCTCAAACAAAGGACGTTAGACAAGCTCGGGCAAAGCATAAAAAAGGTCAGTTAACAGATGACGCTTACAATACATTTTTAAAAGAACAGGTAAAAACATCTGTTCAATTTCAAGAAGAAATTGGAATTGATGTATTGGTTCATGGTGAATTTGAACGAAACGACATGGTTGAATATTTTGGTGAACAACTAGAAGGCTTTACATTTACGGAGTATGGCTGGGTTCAAAGTTATGGCTCACGATGTGTTAAGCCACCAATTATTTTTGGAGATGTATCTCGACCTAAGCCAATGACAGTAAATTGGTCGGCATACGCACAAGAATTAACATCTTTACCAATGAAAGGCATGTTAACAGGTCCAGTAACCATTTTGCAGTGGAGTTTTGTTCGAGATGATCAGCCACGCAAAGATACAACATTTCAAATTGCATTAGCAATCCGGGATGAAGTTGTTGATTTAGAAGCTGCCGGTATAGAAATGATTCAAATCGATGAGGCCGCCTTACGTGAAGGTTTGCCAATCCGAAAAGCGGACTGGGATGAATATTTAACATGGTCAGTTGATGCATTTCGTTTATCAACGGCTGGGGTTAACGATCAAACTCAAATTCATACACACATGTGCTATTCAGAATTTAACGACATTATCGAAGCCATTGCACGTATGGATGCAGATGTGATTTCAATCGAAACATCGCGGTCAAATATGGAGTTATTGGATGCGTTTGTTAACTTTAATTATCCAAATGAAGTTGGCCCAGGAGTTTATGATATTCACTCTCCTCGTGTTCCTACAAAAGAGAATATGTCTGACTTAATTAAAAAAGCAACAGAGTTACTACCAATCAGAAATATTTGGGTAAACCCAGACTGTGGACTGAAAACACGGGGGTGGCCAGAAGTGAAAGACGCGTTAGTGAACATGGTATCATCCGCCAAAGAACTCCGCGAAGCCTTTAAAGAAGTTACCTTAAATCAGTAAATTGAACTCTGATAACGGTAGGGGGGGAACAACGCCAAAACGGCCAGATGCAAAGGTGGTTTTTGTAACAACAAAAGCCACCAATGCCTTAATTAATATTTTAAAGGGGCATCTTCCCAAGCATGTGAATGCACATACATTAATACAATCGGGTGGGGTATGGCTAAACCAACAGCGATTATGTTCAGAAAATATACAAGTTAAGGCAAAGCAAACATTAAAATGTTACCTGTGTCCTACGCAAGGGTATACTTATTATTTTTCAAAAGAATCCATCATCAAAGAAACAGATGATTGGGTGGTTGTCGTGAAAGAGCCATTGGTTACGATTGGGATGGATCGTTCGAATATGCATTTTAATTTAATGGCCGGTCTAAATCATTATTATGGTTATGAGAACATGCAAACCGGCGTACAACCCATCACTCGGTTGGATTATCGTGTGAGTGGCCTTTGTCTGTTTTCTAAGCATAAATCAGCAGAACGACGACTATTTATGCAAATGCAACAAAGACGAATTAAGAAGCGCTATTTAGCGGTGGTTTCGTCCAATCATCCACCAACAATGCGATGCACGAATAATGATCCGTTACATTATCATCATAAAGCAGTGGTATCTGAAGCGGGTAAACCCGCAAAAACACGATTTATTTTAAAGTCAGCAAACCATCATGATGTACACATTTATCAGGCCATTACTAAAACAGGTCGACGTCATCAGGTACGTGCCCATGCGGCAACATCCATTGGCGCATTGGTGAATGATGAACTCTATGGCAAGCGAAGTCGTAACCGACACCAAACCATTGGCTTAATTGCCAACCATTTACGGTTTTACTGGAATGGCGAATGGGTAAATATTCAATTAAACTCAAAATGGGAAGCTCAAGCATTAACCTGGTTAAGCATGGGATCGGGATAAAACCATCAAAATCCCTATCAATTATTTGGTTTTTTTAAAGAGCTTTTACGAATGATTTTCGTGGGAAGGGCCACTGGTATGAGATAAGGGGGGGAGACTCTCTTACCAGATATTGGCCCTTCGAAGGGGAAGGCTAACCATGAGCCTTATGCCAATTATCGTAATTGATAATGGCAATCTTGCAAAGAAATACATCGAAAATTCAGAATGCATTAGTAAACTAAATAAGATTTATTTAGCGGATTCATTATTAGGCGTTATGTATACCCAAGAAGGTGGTTTTTTGAAGATACTCCACTTATTAATAGCCAATTTTTTAATCATGCCAAACTAGCGTAAGTATCGTATTATTCGATATGATAAAGGTATGAAAAAAATTACAGTATTACTTGCTAGCCAAAAGCAAAACTTATCATTGGCGCAAACCATTGCAACTGAACTTGAGAATCATAATGCAAGTGTTTCGATCATTGACTTGGTGGATGTTGATTTGCCACTCTACTCATCAAAAGTGCAAGCTGAACAGGGCATGCCGTCCCAATTGGATGCTTTATTTGATGCTTGTCATTCTGCTGATGGGTTTGTAATTGTTGCTCCAGAGTATAATGGTGGCATCCCACCAGTATTAACCAATGCGATTGCATGGTTAAGTGTGAAGGGGGAGCAGTGGCGTGATGCGTTTAATGCAAAAGTGGTTGGCTTGGCATCCTTTAGTGGTGGCGGTGGCACTAGCTTAATTTCAGGTTTACGAATTCAATTGGCATACATCGGTATGACAGTGTTGGGCCGTTCTTTACAAGTCACCTATAAAAAGCCCTTGAATGATGACAGTTTAAAGGATTTTGCGTCACAATTGATTAAACGCGTATAAGTTCATGGCCAAATTAGTCTTGGATTTGCATGATATTTACAATAAAGGCCACTTAATTGATAAAGAGCTCAATCGCATCATTGATGAAGCCATTGAAAAAAAAATTAAAACTGTTGAAATTATTCCTGGCAAAGGATCAGGTCAACTTAAAAAGAAAGTATTGCGTTTTTTAAATCAAAAACACATCCGAAAAAAATACCATCGCCTGGACAAAGATAGTAAAAACTTTGGCCGGTTATTTGTATATTTTTAGTTACCAACTGCCAACGTTTGGTTGTGATGCCCAAGGCTCTTGAATAGGTAAAGCATCGCCCTGTTGTAGCAATTCAACCGAAATTCCATCGGGCGACTTAATAAACGCCATGCGACCATCTTTTGGTGGCCGTAAAATTGTGATGCCGTTGGATTGAAGATGATTGCAAGTATCATAGATATTTGGGACAGAAAATGCCAAATGGCCAAAGTTTCTGCCGGATGTGTAGTCTTCAGCATCCCAATTGTAGGTTAGTTCGATGGTTGGTGGGGAATCGTAATTCTGAATATCAGCTGGGGTTGCCAAAAAGATAAGTGTAAATTTGCCAGCAGGAACATCTTTCCGACGAACCTCTTGCAAGCCCAATCCTTTGCAATAAAATGTTAGTGATTCATCAATGTCGCGGATGCGGACCATGGTATGAAGATAATGCATGTGAGTGACCTCTTTCGATTTGTTTGATTAACTAAGTAGTATGTTTTATTTTAGCACTGAAAGTGATGTGTTTTACAATAGACTGATACTTAAAAAATGAGGGTGTATTCAAATAAAGTTGAGTGTGTTACACTGACCTCGTGAAATTAATAATTACAGAAAAACCGTCGGTTGCTAGGGACATTGCGAGGGTTTTAAAAGCCTCAACTAAAAAAGAGGGATTAATCGAAGGCAATGGTATGGTCATTACTTGGGCATTGGGCCATTTAATTGAGTTTTCTCAACCAGATGAGTATGGGCCTCAGTATGAAAAATGGGAATTATCTCATTTGCCGATTATGCCCAAAGAATTCAAAACCAAGCCAATTGAACGCTCTAAGTCACAATATGATATCGTTAAAGCCCAATTGCAACGCGACGATATTACAGAGGTGGTTTGTGCAACAGACGCGGGGCGTGAGGGTGAGTTAATTTTTAGATTGGTATATGAAGACGCCAAGTGTAAGGCGCCAATTAAGCGGTTATGGATTTCATCACAAACCGATTCGGCCATTAAAGATGGCTTTAATGGTTTAAAGGATGGTAAAGGCTATGACCCCTTGTATGATTCAGCACGTAGTCGTGCAGAAGCTGATTGGATCGTTGGAATTAATGCTACTCGTGCTTATTCAATTAAATTTTCGCGAGGGCGTGGTGTTATGAGTGTTGGGCGCGTGCAAACCCCAGTCCTAAAAATGATTGTGGATAGATACCGTGAGCACATCAATTTTGATTCGAAACCATTTTATGAAATCTTTTTGGATTTAACCCATGATAACGGTGATTTCCAGGTCAAGTGGTTCAGTAAAGACACCGATCGCTTTACCGATCAAGCCGCAGCCAAAGCCATTGAAGAAAAGATAAAAAAAGAGCCCACTGCAACCATAGAGTCACTCACACAAAAGAAGGTGATGGAAAAACAGCCGTTGCTGTATGATTTAACAGAGCTTCAAAAAGATGCAAATAAACAGTTTAAATATTCAGCTGATCATACACTGAAGGTCATGCAAGATTTATACGAAAAATACAAAATCTTATCATATCCTCGAACCTCATCACGTTATTTAAGTTCTGATATTGCGCCAAAGTGCCCTGATTTATTAAATAAAGTAAGTGGCATTGCCGATTTTAAAGACGCGATTACCACCATCAAGGAAAATAACTACAGCATTGCAAAGCGAATGATTGATGATAAAAAGGTGACTGATCACCACGCCATCATCCCCACAGATAAGACCCCAAATTTAGGAGAGTTGCCAACAGATCATAAGAATATTTACTTAATGGTTATTCGTCGGTTTCTTACGGCTTTTTTGCCAGAGTGCGAAAAAAGCCATACCGAAATTATTGCCTCTTGTTCCAATGAATCATTCAAGGCCACGGGTACCATGATCATTGTCCAAGGATGGCGCCAATTGGTCCCGCAGGCCGATGATAAAAAAGATGCACTGTTACCAACAGTTGCCAAAGGTGATGCTGCAAAAATAAAGAAAGTAAATCTTAAAAAAGGCCAAACCAAGGCCCCGCCGTTATTTACAGAAGCCTCAATTTTAGCCGCAATGGAAACGGCCGGAAAAAAAATTGATGATGAAGAACTCCGGCAAGCGATGAAAGATTGTGGGCTTGGGACACCGGCCACGCGTGCACAAATCTTGGAAAAGTTAATCGGTGTGAAGTATATTGAAAGAGAAAAGAATAAATTAGTGCCAACACCAAAGGGTGAATACCTAATTGATTGTATTTTAAGTGATTCGTTAGTATCGCCTGAATTAACTGGAAATTGGGAAAAAGAACTCAATGAAATTGCACAAAACAAAGGAAATCGAGGGGAATATATGGATAAAATAAAAGAATTTACAGAAGATGTTATTAAAAAGGTAGCGGATGATAAGTCCTACACCATTGGTGCAGATCAAAAGATTTATGGTGCCTGCCCAAAATGTGAAAAAGGTAAGGTTATTGAATCACCAAAAGCATTCAGTTGCAGCCAGTGGAAATCAGACGGTTGTTCATTTGCTGTTTGGAAAGAAATGGCGCAGAAGAAGATTACTGAAACGCATGTTAAAGCACTCCTGAAATCAGGAAAAACCAATGTCATTAAAGGGTTTAAAAATAGAGAAGGGAACCCATTTGATGCTGCATTAAAGCTGGTCAATAACGAAGTGAAGTTTGATTTTCAAAAGGAAACGTTAGCCACTTGCCCATTATGCAATGAGGGGAACGTAATCGAAACCGCAAAGGCATTTTCTTGTGATCAATGGCGCGAAAAAGGGTGCAAGTTTGCCATTTGGAAAGAAATCGCCTCTCGTAAAATTGTGAAAGCCGAGGCCTTAACGCTAATCGAAAAAAAAGAACTGGATAACCTAGAAGGGTTTAAAAGTAGGGCCGGTGATCCTTTTACCGCATCACTTCAGTTAACTGATGAGGGTAAAGTTCAATTTAAACCACGAGCATAAATTCAATAAATCATTTGCAATTGTCAAAACTAGCCGGATTTAATAAATATCGTTAAAATTAGGTATTCATCTTAGTTAGGAGTGGGATATTTGCCAGATGTTCAAAAAAATGGTTCACAGCAACCATTTCGTTTAATTAAGCGTTATCCAGACGATGTAAGTAATCAACGTCCATTATTTTTAAAGCCGCCAGTTCGCACATCAATTATGATTGATCAAGGTGGGACAGGAGTATCGTTTAGCAATCTAAAACGGTTTCTGTACCCTGTTACTGATGGCGATCAAAATCCCAATATCTCACAGGTTAAATCCCTTGGGCATTTAGCTGTAATAAGTACAGCAATTTCAGCCTTTACAATTCCATTAACTGTAAGGCAAACCGTAAATCTTGCTAAGATTTCGACACCGATTTCTTACTCAAATATTCTGTTAAGGTGTTTGCCCAACCAAACCGTTGCAAAGACAGTTCAATTATCTTGCTGGTTATTGGCCTACAAAGGACTGGTTAATGCTGGCATTGAAGAAGACGTGGCAAAACCAATAAGTTTTGTTATTCCTGCAATCCCGTTTCAAACCTGGTTATATAATAATACCATTGGCACAACCAACGAATTTGTTTCAGGTAAGGCATTATCAAATGTCAGTATATCCGGCGTATTAAAACAAAGCCGAGTAGCTGTTGTTCCATCAGCAATACGAGAGTTTGGTGCAACAGGCATGGGGTTTGCGCTAACGCCTCGCTTGAAATCAAGAGCTCGGCAAATCGGTATTAATACAGATAATAAGTTAATTTCAACTGGCATAGCGTTTTCTGGCGGTGTGGCGTGTGCCGCAATGACGCAGTGGTTACATAATACGGCGTTCTACATTAGCCAACAGGAAAAATCAGGCCGAACGATTGGAATGCTATCGGCGATAAATGAGCTTGTAACTGCTGATGGGGTAAAAAATCTTATGGTAAAAAATTTAATGCTGAGAGCAGCTGTAATCGCAGGTGTTGTTGGTACATTTGAAGTGTTTAATTTAAATCACTTATTCAATAAGGCCTAGGAGGTAAATAATTTGTCTAAAATTCAAACGACTGCATCTTGTCACTCATTAAGTGGACGTGAAAGTTCAACTTTGACAAAACGTGATTCAACGTATCAGATGATGGGTTTTAAAGAAGGAATTAGTCAGCATTCATTCTCATCAGTAAAAATTATTAAGGAGCGCTATGATTTAAGTCAGAATCGTATGCCATCCTGGCTCCCAGGGTGTTTGGCAACAGGCCCTGATTTCCTTGCTCAGGCAGGCTGCATCGCGCTTAAAAATTCAAATACAGGGAATGTTGTTCGTACAGTAAAACGGGCATATACACCTGGCATGTTAGGGCGAGCGTCACTCACATATCCAATTCCAGTATCATTGTCTAAAATTTTACAAGCCAATGGCGTTGCCGTAGAGCCATCCATTTGGATGGCGGCTTTCGTTTCAGCAACCGCTGAAATACCATTAAAACTAAAAACAACGGATCCCTCAGTCCATTTAAATAAAATTGTAAAATGCCCATTAACAAAAACAACGTTAATCCCTGCATTTTGTTCTGTTTTTGGGCGAGATGCCGTAAATTTTAAGGCATATAGCCAAGATCCAAATTCATCACAATCAGTTAAAACCGTAAAGGCAATGGCATTTGGTGCAGGAACAGCACCGTTTGATATTTTTGCAAATCACATGGTTACAGCTTCCATAAAAGGCACCTCGTTCTTAAATGCAGCTGGATCGCTAACAAAGACATCCCTGGCAACATTTGGACGAGTCGCTGGTGCTCGGGCTGGATTAATGGGTATTTCAGCCAATATCTATTATCGAATGGAAGAATTCTTACAATCTAAATTGAATTCCAATTAATTGAAATATTGGTACAAATCACAGCGGATCTTACCATTAAATAGTTTTCGTTTTTTGGTGGCTTTTTGATTGAAATACTCTTCAAAGTCTTCGTCTCCAGACAATATATAGTAATGCCAATCACTAAACTGTTGTTTAAATTGGCGTCCCATGTTGGCATAAAGCTTATGAGTATCCCCTTGATCTTCCAATCGAATGCCATACGGTGGATTGCAAATGATTTTTCCTTTATCAAACCGAGAGCGAAGGTCTGCAACATCTTTTGTTTCAACAAATATTTTGGATAGTCCTGCCTTTTCAATATTGTACCGTGCTGTTTTTAAAATGTCTGGGTTAACATCCGACCCGTAAATTCGAAATGGAATACGGCGTCGTTTTGATAGCGCTTCTTCACGGGCGTTCTGCCATTCGTTCGCCTTAAAAACGGGCCATTCTTCTGAACAAAACGTTTGATTTAGGCCTGGTGCAATATTATTTGCAATCATGCCAGCTTCAATTAAAATGGTTCCAGATCCACAACATGGGTCAATTAATGCATCATTTTCGGGGTCCCAACGGCTAAGTTTAATCATTGCTGCAGCTAGGGTTTCTCGCAATGGGGCATCAAAACGTGTTCGGTAACCGCGCTTATTTAGCCCATGTCCAGATGTGTCTAATTTTAATGTGACCTGGTTATTTTGAATCGATACTCGTATTGGTATATGCGGGCCAGATTCAATAATTGTACGTGTTTGATGGGTTTTTTGAAGCTTGGTAATGATGGCTTTTTTTGTAATGGATTGAATATCTGATTTGCTAAATAAGTCAGAGTTTTTACTACTCACAGAGTCAATGGTGCATTTGGCATTCTTGGGTAACCATTCGGCCCAACTAATGGCAGTTACAGCGTCAAATAGTTCATCAAATGTATGCGCCCTAAAGGTTGGTAATTCAATAAATACTCGACCAGCCGTTCTGCACCATAAATTAAACTGAATCACATCATTTAATGTGCCATCCAATGAAATTGAACCGTTTTCGATAGCCAATTGTTTATGACCCAAGTCGTAAAGCTCAAACTTTAATACGGATTCCAAGCCCATGGCACAACTCAGTGATATTCGGCAATTCATGAGCTCATTATGACAGCCAGCACTGAAATGGCCAATAGTGCTTATGTTGATTTTGGCATATTTCGAAAGTCATTTCGCCGGACGGAAACTTTAACTCGTCGATTGGCGGCTCTATTTTTTCGATTGGGTTTGCCATCAACAATATTCGGTACCTTTGGTCGTGCATCAGCAAATCCACTGGCTTTTAGCTTGTTCTTTTTAATGCCTTGTCGCATAAAAAATCGGACAACATTGGTGGCTCTGGATGCAGAAAGCTCCCAGTTGGATGGGAATTTATACGTTCGAATAGGAACATCGTCTGTATGTCCTTCAACTTCGATAAGAATATCCTCATATTTCATTTCTTTGATCATGGTCGACATTTCAGTAAGAAATGGGGTCATGCTTTTTTGTAAATCTGCCGAGCCACTTTTATATAAAATCCCACTTGAAAAGGTAATGTTGATGCCTGTATTATCCGCTTCAACAAATACATCTTCCTGAAGATTTTTATTTTCGACAATTTCTTTTATTTTTTCTTCTAAAGTCACAAATGGTTTTTCATACTCTTGTTTTAAAACTTCTTCTTGAATGCTTTCTTGAATATATTCCACTTTTTTTTGATCGATCGTTGAAATGGCAACAATTAATACGAAAAACGCCATTAATGACGTTACAAGGTCGGCAAATGATGCCATAGTGGTATCTTCAGCTTGTTTGACTTCTGGTGGTGGCTTTGGCATGGCTTAGCTCTTTGCTACTTTAAAATGAACAGCAGGGTCCATAAAGCTATTTAGACGGTCTTGGATGGTAAGGCTATCTTTACCCTCGGCAATCATCGCGATCCCCTCCATTATTAATAAATTTCTAAAGCGATAAATTTCTTCACGTTGCCGTACCTTTTCCGATGCCGGCTTAAAAAATAAGTTGGTTATTAAAACACCATATAACGTAGTAAGAAGTGCCAGTGCCATACCTTTACCAATAGCCCCGATATCACTTCCCATTTTCTCAAACATAATTACCAGACCAACTAGGGTACCAATCATCCCAAATGCCGGGCAAAAAGTAGCCATACTATTTAGAATATTAGCTTGAACCATTTTTCGTTGAAAATTTGATTCAACAGCATCTTCAAGCATCATTCGTACGTCTTTACCATTGTAACCAGATGTTAATAAGCTAATCCCAAAGAAGATGAGCGGATCCTTTTTTTCTTTTTCTGTTAATACTTTTTCAATTCCTAAAGGGCCTTGTTTTTTAGCAATTGATGAGAACTCAATGATTCGACCAACATCACCAAAAATTGACTTTGCATTTAAATTAAATGGCCCAACAATACTTAATAAAGAAATTAGAGTTTTGACAACGTATCGTCCCTGATAAGAAATCATTGTTGCGGCTAATGTGCCACCAATAACAAGAAGAAATGATGAAATACTAATAAACATCACGTAGTTGTCTGTGGATGACACAATTGCATACACAAATAATGCCAATCCTATGAAAATTCCAAATAATGTTGAAAATGATATTACGAACATGGTTTTTTCCTTTACAACAAAATTATCGGTAAAGCTTTTTAAATGTTTAGCGACTTTTATGTAAAATAGAAATATGAGTAATACTAAAGTAATATCTTTGGTGGCAATGACCATGTTGCTTTCGGGCATCTTATTATGGTCATTGGATACGCCCTTAAAGTCCGTATCAAACAATTTAAATATTTTAAAGTCTCATAAATCACATCATTCTACGTACCCATCACCCGATGTTTTAAAAAATCAAGAGCAATTGACCTATCATTGGCGATTATCACCAATTTATTCTCTGCTTGAAGATATTTTTTATCCGGTAAGGCAATGGTCAAATAGTCCAAAGGAAATGGTTATAAACCAGGGAACAATATCAAATGCTAATAATCAATTTAACAGTGTTATTCAAAATAGAGATGCGACAGAAGTGCGGGTAAGGCGAGCTTACTTTTTTGCAAAACGTCGAAATTTTAAAAAAGATGATTTAAATCAAGATTACTTAAATAAACAAAAGCAGTGGTTATCGTTATATCAAACTGCAATTGAAAGTAAACTTAATATAAAATACGGAACCTACAATACACAATTTTTTTTAATGGGATTATTTGCAATCGTTATTTTTTTATGGTTAATCTCAAATCGCTCTATCATTAAAACAATGCTTAATACTGCTGTACTTGCTATTCTGTTAGTAATAAGTAGTTATACACAAGTTGTAGCCATTGGATTACCACTGCACTGGTTTCTAACTGGACTCATGATAATTAAACGGGGGGCGCCATCTAAAATATCAGATACCCAACGTCTGATACTAGGTGCGTATTGTTTATATCTTGCTGCAATAGTTTCACTTATCGGTGCATGCGTTGGCGGGGCAATAATCTACTTTTTTCGTCAAAAAGCACACTCAAAAATAGGTGTCATTTTTAGTATGCTTCATCCCGTTGGTATTGCATTTATGAGTCACTGGTCTCGCAGAAAACAATGGGTTGCTTTTGGGAGTGCTACATTAATTATGGTTGGTATGCAATTAATAGGGCAGGGTTTAATATTTTCAATGCCAATTGCTTACCTAACACCCCTGGTTCACGGTGTGTTGGGAATGTGTTTGGTTATTATTGGGGGTACTTATCTTCAACAGCGTGATTATTCATCTCAATCAAGTGCAATGAAAGGCGTTATTACAGGAACCGTTGCAATGGTAATTGTTAGTCAATTCTTACTTAATCCAGGGCTAAATTTAGCGGCTGCATTTATAATGCATCCCATCCTTTATTGGTTTGGAATTATTTGGTTGCTAAATCAACTGATGACCGGATCCGAACATCAAAATATTGCAAAATAAATGGTGCAAAGCTTAGTCCAATAATTAAAAGTCCTGATACTAAAAATAAATGAGGTTGCGATATCCCAAGCTGATATAAGAAGAATGAAAATAGCACAGGTGAGATAGCTGTTCCACCGTTTCTTAGAATTGCAATAAACCCTTTTATTTCACCAATGTGATTTGCACCATAAAGTAGGCTCCAGAGATAGTTCATCGTTGTCGCAGAAGCGCCAATACCAATGCCATAAAAAGCATAGTAAATAAATCCAATAAATAACGGTCCTCCAAAGGCAATCATGCATGTTGCTATGCCAATAAATAGAGTTAACAAGAAAAGGGGTAGAACAACTCCATTTCGCTCAATGATTGGCCCAACAAAAATAGTTGCAATAAATTTTGTTAGGGCATAGCAAAGAATCCCGATGGAAATACTCATGATATCCCATTGATTTGATTCAAAAATAATGACCTGAAAGTAAAAAGCTGCGGTCATCATTATTGGTGGAATTGAGGATAAAGCCACATAAAAAGGAAAGAAACGATCGTTTAAAACATAGCGTAACGATTTTGACTGGTTGGGACTTTGAGTAAGTTTTGTCCTGGGTTGGTCTGGCCTTGGATGCAAAAAACCAAACAGTGAGAAGGCACAATATCCAATAATAATCATGATCGCAAAGATTAGAAATGCACCTCGCCATTCGACCCAGCCGAGCAATAAAAAAAATAAGGATGGGAAAATAAATTCCGACAAAGGGTAGCCCAATTGTGTAACACTTAGAGCAAGTGCCCGTTGTTTTGTAAATCGCTTTATTGTATGTGAACTGGCCGTTAATGTTAGTGCTCCTTGCCCAAATAAGCGCATAAAAAATAAGCAAATAAGTAACATTGCTAACGATGAACTAGCTGCAAACATTGCCAATGCACCACCAAAAAATACCCCGTTAAATACAATCATTCGTTGCCCTGGCCACGAATCAATGAGGTGCCCGATTTTTGGTAAAATTAACGATGCAGCTAGTGTGGCAATAGAATAACAGGTCGCAAAACTCATTTCACTAATCTGAAGCGATTCGCAAATAGCAGGAATTGCGAGTGAAATTAAAAATGTTTGGCCAGGAGCGGAAAAAAATACGCCACCAACTGAAAATAAAAAAAAAGGAGCATTTAATCGAATTAATGCTGCGTAATTAACGAACATTCAAAGATAAATTGTCTTGAATTTTTAAGAGGCTATGTTGAATGTTGTCTTGAATTTGTTGGGATATGGTCGCATCTTGCTGAAGTGCTTGATTTATTGCATTAATATCATCAAATGATAAAAACTCATAAAGTAATAAGTCATTTCCAGCCAAAACAGCTTTTTTAGCAATTTCAACCTTATCTTTTGATACTTTATAGAGCGCTCCCATATTAAGATCATCTGTAATAATCAAACCTTTAAAATTAAGGGACTCTTTCAATACGCGAAGGTGCTGATTCGATAAGCTGGCAGGTAATTTATCATCAACAGATTTATCCATTAAATGACCAACCATAACAATAATATACGGAGAATCATTGTCCTTAATTAACCCATGGTAAGGCATGTAATCATAGTTGGAATGGTGTTTTGTAATGTCGGGCAGATAATAATGTGAATCAATGGGTGTTGAACCATGTCCTGGAAAATGTTTTAAGGCAAAATAAATAGCTGCATCATTGTGTGCGTCAAATAATACCTGATTGCATTGTGTTACTGATGCATTATTATCACCAAAGCATCGTCTGTAACGACAAATACTGGATGGCTGAACCAGTGGAGCAATATCAACCACGCCGCCTAAATTCATATTAATACCAATTTCTTTGAGAGTTTTTGCAATCGAGTTTGCGTAATTGGTTTGTGTGGTTTTATCCAGTGTGCAAAATCGCTTAGGGGAGGGGGTTTTTAAATCGAAAGATGGGTGAGTAAGACGATTTACAATGCCACCCTCGTGGTCAATAGCAACAAAAATGGGGGTGTCTTTTGTTAAATAGGACACCAATGACGTTAATTGTTTTTTTGTTGAAATATTTCGCTTAAAAAGGATGATTCCACCAATGTCACCTTGGTCAATCATTTTTTTTAATTTGATTACACGAGGATCTGATGGGAGTTGGCCAGAAAACCCTGTGATGATCATTTTTCCAGGGGAAATACCTTCAGCTAAAACTGAGGCTGAAAAAAATATGATTAAAAAGAGTGTGCAAAATAAGTTTTTCATATTATATTTATCTTACTTTAAACTAAAGGAGCATGATTTGTCACATCAAAAAGGCTTTGGCCCACATTTAATGTTAGATTTAAATTTATGTGATATCAATCGTTTAAATTGCATCGATACATGTTTTAAATTATTAAACGAATTACCTGACCACATTGGGATGACAAAAATAACCATGCCCCATGTATTCCCATATCATGGCCTTGTTCCAGAAGATGAGGGGATTACTGGGACTGTAATTATTGCTGAAAGTCATTTGTCGGTACATACGTTTCCCAAAAAATCGTATGCATTTATTGATGTATTTTCATGCAAGCCATTTCAAACAGAGTTTGCCATAGACTATTGCGTGACTTTATTTGGATCAAAAGAACCCGATATTCATCTAACGTATCGCGGAAAAAACTTTCCTGTAGGACAAGTAATGATGTCTGCGCTTAGCGACTTAAAAGTCTGTTCCTAACCAAAAGTTTTTAACGGAAGGTTTCTCTTTAAATTCAACCTTGAGCCAAATATTTTCTGAAACACCTTGGATTTCGAGTTCTTTCCCGCCAAGATAATCTGGCATAGGCATTAATGTATCCACAACTTCGATGTAATCCGCATCAGCTGGAAGTACGTCTTTTGCCACCCACTTTACACTGCTCACGTAATATCCTGGATCAGGCTTAATATCTATATTTGCATTATCCCAAATTCGGTAACCAACTGAGGACTCTGCTCCGTTACTATCAGTAATTTTTTGTGGCGAAATAACGGTTGCTGTATTTAGACCTTGAAAAACCCCATTTTTTGTCTGTTTAGTTAATAAAGCATCAAATGTTGGTGAATCGATTTGAATCCCATCAGTATTAAATACCGTACTTCCATTTGCCGTTTGTTCAAAGTGAATATTTTTAAATGGTAAATATTTAATGAAAAGCTTAGTATCCTCAATTGTTTGTGGTAATAAATATTGCCTAATTTCCTTGAATTGACCTGGTTTAAGTTTATTAAATACCGTTGAGGTGCTCGGCCAATCCGGTGCGGTGGTATTTTTCCAATCTTGGTGCACCAAGAGGTCATACAAATAATATTCAGTTGCTTTAGTCTCTTTGACTCGAATATTAAAGCTTGGTATTTCGCCCACATTTGATGGTACTTTTTTACCACCAATAATTTCATTGTTGTCATCATAACTACCAGTTTCAGCGCCTCTTTTTGCCTGTATTACAGTTGATGCAATATTTTCGTTTAGGTTTTCTGTAACGGATTCATTTACCCCAATTGGTGTAATTTGAAACGGGACCCAGTGCATGTAAATCTCTACATTATAATTAATAATCGCTAGATCAAGTTCATAGTAAGTCTCTTGATTACTTCCAACAGCACGGCTTTTTTTAGATAGCTCAGCTTTAAATGTGGGGATGGGGGTTCCTTCAGAAAATGAGAGGGAATTATTGTTAGTTAACGTTTCTATATCTTTTGGATTAGGATTCGCTTCAAAGGCGTCATCAATGGCCGTGTCTGGTATACCGTCAAGTACACTGCTTGACGTATCCCTAGAAAAAATAACCTTTGACTCGTCATTGTAACGTAAATAAAGCTTATTTAACTTTTCAGATAATTCAAGCGTCAGTGCGTTCTTATTTGCGTTATAAGTCCGTGGCCCAATCACATAGTGCCCAAATGTTTGTTCTTTAAAGAATAGGTCTTTTTGGTCGTCATTTAGGTCGAAATTATTAGTTATTACAGTACGATTTGGGGTAACCCGATCAACATATGATGCGGATGAAATTGTTTTGAAAAATATTTGGGGGAATGGTTTAAAGTCAACTTTTAGCTCTGCATCAGTAGCACTCGTTTTGATGAATGCATCAAAAGGGTCTGTGGAGAATTGTTTACTGTTTGTTGATTCTAATACTAGTCCGGCTCCGTTGCGAACATAAATCTCTGAAATATTTTTCTTGTCGGTAAATGCATCAAAATAAAAAAAGTTGGAATCATCAAATAGGGGTGAAATTGTGGCTTTTCTATAATAATTTTTAGCCGTACAAGTTTTGATTGATCCATTATCCATATTTGGTGTCTGAGCTTGCAATTTAGAAATGATGGAATTGTAATCCGTAGTAAAGTCATCTTTTCTAACATATCCATCAATTGTAAAGTTTCCATTATTTTCAGTTTGCGGAGCAAATGACATTTTAAATTCAGGTTCATACCACGTTATGTAAAAGTCTATATTTGCATTAACTGTTGTTTCAATAATGGTGGACTCTTTCATAAATATAGGATTATCGAGAACATCTGTCTTAGCTTCTCGAACGATCTGTCCTTGATTCTCTTTATTTGAAGGGTCCTCTAGCTTCCAGTTTTCTCGCTCAACCTGTTTAATGCATTTGTCGAGAACACTACTACCAAATCTTACTTTAACCGGTTGACGATCGCCATAGTTATTTGTGTCAGTATTTAACGGTTTTGTCACCGGGTCAATAATTTGTGCATATTTTTGGTCATTATCCACAACAAAATCGCCTTGAGTTCCGTCCTCCTTATGTTTTGAATCGATACCAAATCCCTCTTCCTCAAAAAAAACTTTTAGTTGAAAGTAAGATTTGAAGTTGTCATAGACATCCAAATGATCTTTCGCATCAGCTGTATTAAACCACCAAGCATCGCCCCCATTATAGGCGAAGAATAAAGCTAAAACAACAGGCAGCTGATCTCTAAAAAAATCACTACTTAATTCTCTATTGTCTCCTGTTATTTTTTTATCGAATTCAGACGCTGCTACCGTTTCCTCACTATTAACGTTTTCACTTACTACTTCGTACAGGCTTTTTTTAGTTCCACCAACCACCAAAAATTTATGATCATCATTCCAAATACGGTCCTTCCAGACGTTGATTTTGTAATCGCCTGTGACCCCATCATAGACGAGTTCTTCTCTAGGTATCAGTTCAGTGTTATCATCATTGCTTTTAATTGTTTGTCCATTTATGCAATCAACACCCGGTTTGTAGTAGTCTTCCCCATTTGTGCATGCCCATTTACTCTCAGTTCGACCATGGTCCCATGGTTCCCGAATAAAGATGGATTTTGTTGTAACAATAGAGATTGGCACCATGGGCAACGAATTATCCCAATTGACGTGTAAGCCAAATCCATCTGCAATAAAGTTGTTTCCTTTATGTTTGAATTTATGGCACACCCGTTTACTACCATCATCTTTATCTTTACCAAACCCCAAATGGCTACGCTCACCCGATTGCCCACTTAAAGTTCCCCATTCATGGTAAAACCAACCTTGATAGTTTTCCTGCGTATCGTGGAGCTCTACACCATTACCAACAGATTGTCGTTTATCTTTTGTCCCTTCAGCGCTAGCATAAGTGTATAGGTCTGTATCCCTTGCATCAGGGCGAAGGCAAGCCTCCGCTAAAAAATCATTATCAAATCCCAACGTGCAAACATCCTCAGTACAATTAGGCTCAGCTTGAGGGTGCTCGTATGTTATATAGCCACCATCTGATGTGAGTGACTGGGTAATATTCGAAATTTGAATCCGTTTAATTATATGTCCATCATAAGGCCAAATGACGACAATTGCCCCAATACCAACATACCGATTATTTGCAGCCAGCCATTTAAAACTTAATTCATTTCCTTGATCCCAAAAAGATTTATGTTCAGGGTTACCAACAAAACCATATTTAAAATCCTGCACTGATCCATTGGCTGGAACTCTGTGGCTAACAATACCATCATGATCCAATTGGCGCTGTTGATCATAATTTGGTATAGAGCTTTTATTAGTATCATCGTCTTCCCAAGCCCATTTTTTACAACACTTTCCAAATACAAATGGCCCTTCTTCAAGTTCTTCGTAATTGTTGGTCTCGTTATCTAACTTTTTATTGGTATACATAACCACTTCGGACCAGGCTGCTTCGTTAAGGCCATTTTCATGTTCCCAACCTCTTTTGTCCTTTTCTGGGACAGCTTCTTTTGCGCCACCTCCGTTATACATATCTGCACCCATTACTGTAACAAACACGCGACCAGAGTTTGTACTAACTTGTTGATGATTAGGATCGCTCCCGGTAACATTTGAATCCCCCTTTAAATAAAGTTGAAACCCTGTTCCACCTGGAGGGCGCGATTGAACAATATCAATCATTAGGGTGATAAAAATCAAACTTAAAATGCAATATTTAACAATAGCGCTTAAAAACCCCATAATTTTTAGTTTATCAGTATTGAATATTGAAGGCATAATCATTTATTCTCTTAACATAATGTTTTTTATTTATTTGCATGAGCAGGGGTATAAAACCATCCGTAAACTAACCGCTAAGGCATTAACATCAAATCGTCAGGGGTATGAACCCGTTGTATCTGTTGGCCAAGCATTATTAAGCTGGTTTAAAATCCCTTCACTTTACCGTAATTATTCCCAATATTTATCTGACTTAAACATAAATACAAGGCTATTTTCCTTAAATTATGCATCCCCAATTACATTCGCTGCTTTTGAAGGGCATTTGGATTCTTTACAATACTGGTTAAACCTTGGCTGTGGTGGTGGTTGTTTAAAAACCATTAAGGTCTTACCAGAAACTGGAAACCCAAAACCCAGGCTCCAACAGCTAACAATTAATCAAGAAGAGCACTTACTGAATGCCTTAGGATTACCTGGGCCGGGCGTTGATGGTTTGCTTGAACAGTTAAATCACCATGCCATAATTAAGACAGCAGCACCCATTGGCGTTAGCCTTGGCGGGCATTGCATGGCAGACTACAAAGCGGTGTTCGATCGAGTACACCAAGAAGAATCAGTCTTATTTGATCAAATGTATTATGAAATCAATATTTCATGCCCAAATACAAGCACAGGCCGTTCATTGCATGACCAAATATCAGATATTGAGGCTTTATTAATGTATATGCGACAAAAAACATCAAAGGTCATTGTCATCAAAGTATCGCCCGATGCTCAGGATGATAATTTATGTGATATTGCGAGTATTGCACAAGGATTTACTGAGGTGACGCTGAATGCTGGCAATACTCAATTTAAACAATGCGAAGACTTAGGGTTACCTAAATCGGCAATATCCATAGGTGGTGGCGGCTTTAGTGGGCCCCAATTATTTAAGCGAACATTGGCGATGGCAAAACTTTTATCCCAATTTAAATTGCCATTAATTGCAACTGGCGGTGTTTCAACCATCCATGATATTCAAGCGTTGCAAGAACACAATGTGGTTGTGGTTGGAATGGCGACGCAGTTAGTTAAAAATCCTTATCAAATTATTCGACTTAATCAACAACTAGCCAGCCGCTAAGCAGTTAATATAATACTTTATTGCTGCGGTGAATGATGGTTTTAAGCTCAGTAATTTGATTGAAATATTCTTCAAGTTGCAACTGATTATTAGTAATCTCATCCGACATGCGATACGTACTTACTTTGTTAAGCGTGGATTTTAGTTCATTGGATGCACTAGATTTAAGAGACTCATAAAACGTTCGGTATTTTTGATTGATATTTACCAGCTTTAAACCCTGAAACTCATAGTAATCAATCCAGTATTTAGATTCATTCGGGGTGTCTTCATCCACGTAAGGTCGCCCAAACAGCGCCAGCGGGGACTCATACTTGATGTGAGAGTTCGACAATAATTCATAACGACTTTTAATAAATGTTTCCGAAATTTCCTCAAACTTATTTTTATTATTAATTAAAAACGAGCTGATGGTTTGGTCGGGAAATTCACTATCAGGGTCACTGTAGTTAATAATGATGTCGAGTGCTTGATCATTATTAAGGTCATTTAACTCAACAGATTGAATTAGGTTGGGTGGGGTTGTTGAATGAATGCTTTGGTACTCCCATAATAAATCCACTAATGCATTAGCAGATGAGACGACACCTAATTTGATGGACCCATTATCTGAACCATCCTCAAACAACAACTCTACATTCTCTGATGAAGTGTTTTGTGTATAGCTAAAGGTAGAGATGTTATATGTTACCCCATCATTGTAAATATCATGCGTCATAAACGTTTGATTTACAACAAGCGGTAGAGGTTCTGCAAATAAAGAAAAAGAAAATGCAATAAATAAAATAAACTTCATTTAACTTTATTATCATGCGACATTCTATCAATTGTAAAGTATTATTATAGAATTATGAGTCATATTTCAAATGAAAAATGGAAGTTATTAAATGAACGCATGCAGATGTTGGGGATCAAAGAGTCTGAACTGCAAGAATCATTTATTCAAGGTGGCGGCAGTGGTGGACAAAAAATTAATAAAACCAGTTCAACCGTTGTCTTAACATATAAATCCCATCAAGTTCGATGTAAGAAGTCTCGAAACCGCGACGGGAATCGTTACTTTGCAAGACGTCAATTATGCGAACTTATCGCAGAAGAGCTTGGCATGCCAACCAGAGATCAAGAAAAAATTCATAAGGCAATGAAGCAAAAACAACGACGTAAACGGAAGTCAAAAGCAAAATATCAAGCATCGGAAGAATTACTTTAAATTCAGCCCTTCTCAATTGCTCAACTTTTAAATAAAATAAAGACATGGAAAAATACACATACATTTCAAACGCAAATCCAGCCTTGATTGAGGATCTCTATCAGCAATATAAAACTGACCCAACCAGTGTTGAGCCAAAATGGCAGGCATTTTTTGATGGTTTTGACTTCTTCAGTGAAGTGAATCAAGCTGATCCGTTTAGTGAGGGAAACCCAAAGTCACTTAAAGAAATAGCAGTGTCAAAATTGATTGACGCTTACAGAACTCGAGGACATTTAATTTCAACAACCAACCCAGTTCGCGATCGTCGTCAACATAAAAATGATTTGCAATTGGATTATTTTAAATTAAACCAGCAAGATTTAAACACGACCTTCGATGCGGGTAAAGAAATTGGGCTTAAAAATGCATCTTTAAGTCACATTGTTGATCATTTGAAATCCACGTATTGTGGGTCCATTGGAGTTGAGTTTATGCATTGTCAAAATGAAAAACTCCGTGAATGGTTAATTCAGCAGATGGAGCCAATTTCAAATCGCCCTGCTTACAATAAAGATAAACAAATTCACATTCTAGAAATGATCAATCGAGCTGTAAATTTTGAGAACTTTTTACAGACGAAGTTTGTCGGTAAAAAACGGTTTTCGTTAGAAGGTATCGAGGCATTAATTCCATCGCTAGACTCGGCGATTACTTTAGGTGCTGACTTGGGTGTTAAAGAATGTGTGTTAGGTATGGCACATCGTGGCCGATTAAACGTATTGGTTAACGTATTTCAAAAAACAGTAGAAAATGTATTCTCAGAATTTGAGGAATCTAATTTTCACGATGATAAATGGAGTGGCGATGTTAAATATCACCTTGGACGATCTGCAGATATAAAAACACCCAATGGAAAAGATGTTCATTTATCATTGGTGCCCAACCCATCCCATTTAGAAACAGTTAATCCGGTGGTAACAGGAATAAGCTATTCTAAAATTAAGCATTTGTATGAAGATGATTTGAAAAGTGTGTTGCCGATTATGATTCATGGTGACGCTGCGTTTTCAGGCCAAGGTGTGAATTATGAATTATCAAACATGTCTCAATTGGATGGGTACAAAGTTGGTGGTGCCATTCACATTGTTTTAAACAATCAAATTGGATTTACAGCAAACTATAAAGAATGCCGATCAAGTATGTATTGTACAGATTTGGCAAAAGTCACTGAATCGCCTGTATTCCATGTGAATGCTGATGACCCAATTGCGGTGGTTCACGCTGTTGAGATGGCTGTTCAAATTCGCCAATTATTTGGCATTGATGTGTTTGTCGATATTTTAGGATATCGTCGATATGGTCACAACGAAGGTGACGAGCCTCGATTTACACAGCCAATGTTATATAAAACAATTGCAAAGCATGAGAATGTATTTAAAATCTTTAAAGATCAGTTATTGGCATCGGGTGTTATTTCAGAAGATGAAGCAACCAATATGGTGACCAACTTTAAGCAGTCATTGCAAGAAAAGCTGGATTACACTCGCGATAAAAAGCCTAAAGCTGAGTTGGATATGTTTAAGCGTAAATGGGAAGGGTTTCGAACATCGGAAGATAAAGATTTTGAGTCATCAGTCAAAACAGGTGCAACCAAAAAATCATTGGACCAAGTTGCAAAGGCATTAAGTACGCCGCCAGAAAATTACAATGTATTCAAAAAAACGGAAAAACTTTTAAAGCAACGTGAAGATATGTACTTTAATCAAAAAAAGGTGGATTGGGGCTTAGCTGAACAATTGGCCTTTGGTTCATTAATTTTAGATGGTAATAATGTCCGTCTATCAGGACAAGATTGCCAAAGAGGAACATTTTCTCATCGACATTCTGTATTAAAGGACGAATCCAATGAAACCCACTATACACCGTTGAATCAATTATCAAAAAATACAGGTTATGAAGTATTAAACTCACATTTATCAGAATATTGTGTGATGGGGTTTGAATATGGGTATTCTTTAGCATCTCCCAATGATTTAACCATTTGGGAAGCTCAATTTGGCGATTTTTCTAATGGCGCTCAAATCATGATAGACCAATATTTATCTTCATCCGAAAAAAAATGGCAGCGAATGAGTGGGCTAACATTATTACTTCCCCACGGGTATGAAGGCCAAGGTCCTGAACATTCATCGGCACGTTTTGAACGTTATTTACAATTATGTGCTGAGAATAATATGTATGTTGCAAACATTACATCACCGGCCAACTTTTTCCACGCATTGCGTCGTCAAATAAAGAATAAGTTTAGAATTCCATTGGTTGTAATGTCGCCTAAGAGTTTACTTCGTCATCCATTGGTTGTGTCCGATGTCTCAGAACTAGTAAACGGCAAGTTTCAAGAGATCATCGATGATTCAATAAAGAATGCTAAGCGTGTTATTTGTTGTACTGGAAAAGTATATTATGACTTGTTGGCATATCGTGAAGAAAAGAAGATTAAAGATGTTGCCATTGTACGTTTTGAACAGCTGTATCCATTACCTAAAAAACAAGTGGCTGATTTGCAAAAGAAATATGCGAAATCAGAATGGGTATGGGCGCAAGAAGAGCCTGAAAATATGGGGCCATGGGCACATATTATGCGTCATACGAACGATATTGATTGGCACTATGTTGGTCGCCAAGAAAGTGCATCGCCAGCCGTTGGAAGTTCAAAAATTCATGCAAAACAACAAAACCAGCTTGTAGAGCAAGCGTTTGGGAAATTAAAGTAAGGAGTACCCGATGAAAGTTGATATTATAGTACCTGCTGCTGGAGAATCTGTTACTGAGGCGGATATTGCGTCTTGGTCGAAAACCTCTGGCGAATTTGTAGAAATGGATGATGTTCTATTAGAGTTAGAAACTGATAAAGCATCCATGGAATTAAATGCGGAAACCAGTGGAACATTAACCATTGTTAAAGAAGAAGGTGAAACTGTTCAAGTTGGTGAAGTGATTGGTTTCATTACACCTGGCGAAGGAAGTGCAGCACCTAAACCTGCAGCAAAAGAAACCGCAGCACCTGCTACACCATCGTCACCTGCACCTGTGCAAGAATCAAATAATAACCATTATGCCAAAGGGCATCCATCACCAGCCGCTGCAAATGTTTTGGCAAGTGCAAATATTTCAGTTGATTCTGTTGCCGGTACCGGCAAAAATGGCCGAATTACCAAAGCGGATGCTGAAGCAGCAAAAGCCACAGTTCCTGCGGCTACCTCAGCTCCAAAACAAGATGCCCCAGTAGAAGTTAGTCCTTTAGTTAATACTGCCGAGCGATCCGAGCGACGGGAAAAAATGTCTCGATTACGACGAACAGTTGCCCAACGCTTAGTTAATGCGCAACACACCCAAGCATTATTAACCACGTTTAATGAAGTTGACCTTACTGAAGTAATGAATATTAGAAAAAAATACAAAGAATCATTTAAAGAGAAGTACAATGTAAATCTTGGCTTTATGTCATTTTTTACAAAGGCTGCTTGCGAAGCCCTACAAGAGTTTCCAATTATGAATGCATCAGTTGATGGTGATCATATTGTTTATCATGATTATTGCGACATCGGAATTGCGGTTGCTTCACCAAAAGGATTGGTGGTTCCAGTGATTCGATCTGCAGATCAAATGTCATTTAAACAAATTGAATCATCGATTGTTGGTTACGCTAAAAAAGCAAGAGATGGACAGATTTCATTGGATGATATGGACGGTGGAACATTTACCATTACCAATGGTGGAACATTTGGATCAATGTTATCGACACCCATTGTTAACTATCCGCAAAGTGCCATTTTAGGAATGCATAACATTGTTAAGCGCCCAATGGTTGTTGGTGATGACATTAAGGTTCGTCCGATGATGTATTTAGCAGTATCTTACGATCATAGAATCATTGATGGTTCTGATGCTGTTCGATTCTTGGTTGCGATTAAAGATAGATTAGAAGACCCATCACGATTATTAATAGGATTATAAGGAGATTATAAATGGCTGAACAGTTTGATTTAGGTGTAATTGGTGCTGGTCCCGGTGGCTATGTTGCGGCTATTCGTGGCGCACAACTTGGTTTAAAAGTTGTTATAATTGAGGCTCAGGGAACCCTAGGGGGTACCTGTCTAAACTGGGGATGTATTCCATCAAAAGCTTTATTGGATTCATCTGAACATTACCACCAAGCCATACATAAGTTTGACGTTCATGGCATTAAGACCGGGAAGGTTTCTATTGATTGGAAACAGATGCAAAAGCGTAAAAATGATGTTGTTGACAACACAACACAAGGCATTGACTATTTAATGAATAAAAATAAGATCACTGTTGAAAAAGGATTGGGATCTTTTAAATCTGCGACTGAAGTGGAAGTATCCAATGGTAAGAAAAAATCATCCGTGCATGCGAATAAATGGATAATTGCAACAGGTTCATCTGTTACAGAATTGCCATGTGCCCCAATGGATGGTAAACGAATCATTGGTTCTAATGAAGCCATTTCATTGCCAGAAATTCCAAAAGAGATGATTGTTATTGGTGGCGGTGTTATTGGTGTAGAGTTGGGCTCTGTATATGCGCGGCTTGGAACAAAAGTAACCGTAATTGAATTTTTTGATCGTTTGCTTCCAACCATGGACAAGGATTTAGGTAAAGGACTTCAAAAGGCATTAAAGTCATTAAACATGACATTCCATTTTAATACCAAAGTAACCAAGGCTGAAGTTAAGAAAAACGTCGTTCACGTAACAGCCGAAGATAAAACAGGTAAAGAAATTAAATTAACTGCCGATTACACCTTAGTTTCCATTGGTCGTCGACCGAATACTGATGGGTTGGGTGTTGAAAATATTGGTCTGGTCTTGGATCAGCACGGTCGCATTGAAATTAATGAAAACTTTGAAACCAATGTACCAGGTGTTTACGCCATTGGCGATGTTGTTAAAGGTGCAATGTTGGCGCATAAAGCTTCGGAAGAGGGCGTTGTATGTGTCGAAAAGCTAGCTGGGCATCCGGCTCACCTTAATTACAATACCATTCCAGGTGTCGTTTACACATGGCCAGAAGTTGCTGCAGTTGGTAAAACTGAACAAGAGTTAAAAGATGCTGGCATCGCCTATAAAGCTGGTAAATTTCCATTTAAGGCAAGTGGAAGAGCACGCGCATCTGAAGAAAGCGATGGCTTTATTAAAGTGATTTCGGATAAGTTAACCGACGAGATCTTAGGTGTTCATATGATTGGTCCACGTGCTGCAGATATGATTGCAGAGGCGGTAGTTGCAATGGAATATCGCGCATCCGCTGAAGATATTGGTATGTTGGTGCATCCACATCCAACATTTACAGAAGCCATTAAAGAGGCTGCATTAGGTGCCACAGGCAATCGACCAATTCATATTTGATTATTACTGCTTAACGATATTTTCTTAATAATTCATCAGAGATGTAATCTGATGGAAGAATAACGTGATTGGGTAGAATTGTGGCAAATGATTGAATTAGGTTATCTTTTGATACCTTGATATTTTGAATGAATTGGTTATGTGACCTTTTTTGTCTGTATTCTGGTTGAACCGGTGGTTCTTTTAAATATTTTGTTACTAAACTTAAATTAAAATCATATAAAATAGTGCCATGAAATAAAATGGCATGTTTTAATCGACGTTGGGCATTTCCTGAGAATTTAATATCATTGATGACTAAGTCTGAAATACCTTTTTGTTCCGTTCCTGAAACGTATGGTGATAAAGCCTCTTGCACCAAGCTTAAAATGTATGATGTAGTAGAGGTTATTGATGATAAATTTTTATTGTTCTTCATGGGTAACACAAAACCATAGTTAAAGCATCCTGGTCCTTGTAATACAGTGCCGCCACCGCTACAACGCTTTAAGATAGGTATACCATCATTTTTACAAGCATCATCGTGGACATCATCCTCAATCTTTTTTGATAATCCTAAAACAACAAAGTAAGTTGAGGATTCCCAAATACGGCAAATTCCATTTGGAAAATCACCTTGATCCACTGCTTTAAGCAATTGTTCATCAATAGCTAAGTTTTCTACCGGTGTTTGGTAAGTGAGATTAAGTAGTTGCATCCTGTGATAAGGAATGGTGATTAGATAGTATCGAGTCCTGCTGAGGAATAGTACTCTTTTTAGATCGGAGCCTTTGAATGAATTGGGTAATATCAATTAAAATTAGGTAAAGGGCAGGTAATAAAAATAGGGTAAGTGGTGTTGAAAATAATAATCCATAACCAATTGCAAGTGCCATTGGCGCGATAAATGGATCTGAGCCGCCCAAACCATATGCTAAAGGTAATAAACCTGCAACAGTTGATATTGATGTTATGACAATTGGACGAAATCGATCACCAGAACCCACAACAACATGAGGAATAAGGTCTGAGCCTTTTGGAATCTGTGTTAGTTTTTCGTTTAAATGGTTCACTAAGACTAATGACCCATTCACAACAACGCCTGTTAAGCCAACGGTTCCAATCATTGATATAAAGCCTAAATCTTCACCATGAAGAGCAAATGCAATAATGACACCAATCAAACCAAATGGAATTGTTAAGATGACCAAGAATGGTTGAACCAATGAGTTAAACAACAATATTAATAAAAAGAAGATGCCTAAAATCGCTAAAATAAAAGATCTAATTAGGTCTTGGACGGATTTATTTGTTTCTTCTGATTCGCCACCATAAACAAAATTAATATCAGCGAACTCAGGTCCTTTAAAACGTTCTTTAACAAGTTGTGTTAGTTTGGTACTTGTAATTACTTTGGTATTAAGGTCACCTGTAATACTAATTGAGCGCTTACCATCATAATGGGTATAGTTTGGGCTTCCATCGGTTAGTTCAATATCAGTAATATCACTTAATCGAATTAAACGTCCTCTATTATTTGGAATAAGTAATTGATTTAACGTTTCTAAAGATGTCTTATCTTCATCGGAAAATTCTATTTTAAAGTCGATATCTTCATCTCCCAATCGCATGGTACTTGCATTGAACCCAGAGAATGCTGTTCGTATCGTTTGTTGAATTGATGAAATGGTTAACCCCAATCTAGATATTGTATCGTAGTTAAAATTTAAATTTATTTGAGATTTTTGTTTTTTATCGTTTCTTTCTAATGATCTAACACCGTCTATATTCACGATATATTCGTAAACTTCATCAGCTACCGCTGTACGTCGCTCATTATTATCGGTGATTACCTTTACATTAATGGCTTTCCCCACAGGTGGCCCGCCAGCTTCAACCTGATACGTTATATTTGTAAAGCCCGGCGTATTCTCTGTTTTTAATTTTATTTCTTGCATAATCTCGTCTGCAGAACGATCACGGCCTGTAAACGGAACCAAATCAACCATAATAAATCCCTGGTTTTCCTGTTCCGTTAAAAAATAAGCATCACCAGTAACACCAACCCGTGTTGTAAATGCTTGTAGTTCATTAGTTGGAAGTTGCATTAATGCGTCTTCAATGGGTTGCATCAGTTCCGATGTTTTTTCAAGCGGAGTTCCAGCGGGTGCCTCAGTGCGAACATAAAAATTTACAGCATTTGATTTTGGAAATAAAACAAAGTCCATAAATGTGATTGCATAGGCCATACTTAAAACAAACACCCCTGCAAAACCAATGACAACCGTGTATTTTCTTTTTAGGAATAGCGTTAATACATGTTCATATTTTTTTCGTAACTGAGTTATTATGTGGTGTCGTTTTTTCATGATAACTTTTGGGGCAGATTTTCGAGATGATAAATGTGAAGGCAGGGCAATAACAACCTCTATCAATGAGATTAGAAGTGCAAATGTAATGACCATTGGAATCTGAAATATGAATTTACCCATTATCCCTGACATAAAGAACATTGGCGAAAAAGCAACGATGGTTGTTAAAATGGTCGTAATAACAGGTTTGAATACACTGTAAATTCCTTCAATAGACGCTTCAGTTGCAGACAGCCCTTTTTCCCTAAATTTAGCGATGTTTTCAGCAACAATAATTCCATCATCAACAATAATTCCTATGACAATAATGAGTGCCAATAGTGAAATTATATTGATGGTCATATTAAATAAGGGCATTAAAAAGAAAACCCCCATTACAGCCACTGGAATACCTAACGATACCCAAAAGGCCATTTCTTTATTTAAGAAAAAAGTTAATACAAAAATGACTAAAACAAGACCCAATATTCCATTGGAAATCATTACATTAAGCCTGTTCTTTAAAAACTTAGATGAGTCATTCGCCGTTATAAAGTTTAAATTTGGGTATTGTTTTTTATAGTCATCAACAAGAGTTAGTATTTTATTTGATACGGTAATAATATCTGCACTTTCACTTTTTATAAGATTAAATGATATTCCATTAGAACCGGATACACGAGATAAAATTTTAGGTGTTTCGTAGCCGAGTTTTACTAGAGCCACATCAGATAGTTTAACGGATTGACCATTAAAATTTGAGCGAACAATAGCATTTTTTACATCGTCTTCAGAAAATAAGCGGCTATCATTAACAATAGTGGCATCTTTATTGTCTTGTTTTATATTACCCATTGAGGCTCGAACATTTCGATTGGATATGACACCAATTAAATTAATGAGTGATACTTGAAACTCACTCATTTTTTGCGGGTCAGGTGTTATTTTTACTTCTTCAGAGAGGTAACCATAACCGTCAATTTTACTTATGCCTTTGATGTTTTCAAGATCTGTTTTAAATCGTTTTGCAATGCCCCTTAATTCTTTATAGGGGAGTTCATCTGAAGATATGCCAACCTCTAGAATAGGAAATGTCGCTGAATTTATGGCTGTGATTGTTGGGCGATTTTTCATGTCTTGTGGGAAGTCAACAATGGAATCAATTTGTTCTCTAATCTTATCTTTTACTTCATCTGTATCATCAACATCAGATTCTATTTCTAAATCAATTAATGATACATTTTCGATTGAAAGTGATACATACTTTTTAATACCGTCAATTGATTTTAGCTTGTCTTCAATTTTGTTTGTTACTTTTAATTCAATATCAGCTGGGGATGATCCCTCGTAACGACTGGTAATCACCACCTGATCAAGATCAACATCTGGGAATGTATTTCGATTAATGTTGGGTAAAACAGCAAGGCCAATTAGAATAATGGTAATCGTAAGAATGTTTGCAAACATATGGCGCTCTACAAAAAATCGAAAAAAGTTCTTCATATTTCAACTCCATATTCTTTAATTAACACATCGGTTATTGATTGATATAGTAGGACAGATTTCTGATAATCTGCAGAAAGTCGAGCATAATTTAACTTAGAAGATAATACATTGTCTTGAGCTTGTATCAACATATCAAGTGATGATCGACCTTGTTTATATAAATCATTTTCTGCCGCGGCTTTACGTTGCGAAATAATGATTTGGTTAAGCGTCGAGTCCAATTGAGTTTTATATTCTTCAATAAGTGTATAAAGGGATATAATTTCAGCAGTTACATCACGAATACGCTGCGATTCTTGAAGTTCGAATTGCTGTAATAATAAGGTTGCTTCAGATACCTTTGATTGTGTAAATGTATCAGATAATGAACGCTGATAGTTAAGCGAGAAAGCGACATTGTTGTTATGCAGTTTTTGTGAATCAATAAATTGGTTGCTACCATTTAAAAAGTCATAACTACCAGTAAATGTTAAATTTCCATTCCGTTGGGATTGATTGAGGCTTAATTGATGTTTTAAAACATCTTTTTGCTTACTTGTACTGGAAATGATGCGTAAGTTTTTAACTACAATGTAGTCAGGTCTTTTTAAATAGGCGGTTTCATATAAATTAAATTGTGGAGTAACTTGTCGAATGCTTTGTTGATTTAAGCGAGAAGCATTCTTGGACTGAATTGCCTTAAGGCGTGCATTTTGTGACTGCCAAAATTGTTGCGCATTTTCAAGGGCATACTCTGCTCTTAATAAATCAATTTTTTCTGATAAATTTACTTGAACACGGTCTTTTGTCTGCTTATAAGCTTCACGTGCCAATTGAAACCGAGAGAAACTGAGTTCTGTCACTTCATTTGCTAATGTCCAATCAACAAAATTCACCAATTCTTGATAGATAAAGGTTTCGAATTGATCCTTAGTTTGTAGGTTTGCTTGATGGGCATTGGCAGATGCAATTCGAATGGCTTGTTTTGGAATCTCTCCACCAAAGCCAAAGAGTAATGGTTGTGTAAACTGAATGCCGAAACTGGCTGTGTGAAACAGTGGCTGGTTAAATTGTATACCGTTAAAATTTACCTCGGGTTGTTGCACACGTTGGTGGCTAAAATTAAATCCAAAACGGCCACCAGTGGCTAGTAATGATCGATCGATACCAAACTGCACAGTATTTGATTGAATATAATTGGCAACAAATGATGAGCTTGCGGTAGGTTCAACTCGAGAGTTCGTTAAACTTGTATTTATTTTCCAATCCGTAACTGCCATCGACTGAGTGTATGCTTCAGTTGCAATGGCACGTTGTTGATTTAGAATATCTTTTTGGTGATGTTGACGAGTAATATCATCCAAATAATTTGTCACGGTATAAGGTGAAGAGAAAATAGTGAGTGGGAATATTAAAAAAATCGAAACTTGGGTAAATATATTCATGAGTTTGTCAGCTTTCTGTTCATCGATGAAATTAAGGCTTTAATTGATGCCAATGTGATATTACTATCAATACCCACACCATGGAAGATTTCTTGCTCATAAGATACTGTCAAATAACAAATTGCCTTTGAATCAGATCCTTGGCTAAGTGAGTGCTCTGAATATGACTCAATGACCATATTTGGAATGATTGTATTTAATGCTTTTTTTGATGCGTCAATTGGCCCGTTTCCAGTGGATGATAAGGCGTGGTTTTGACCCTCAAAGTCAACTTCTAAATGACTTTTTACAAGCCCATTCTCAAATAATTCTGTATGAACTTTAATTAAATCGATCGGAGAGTTACGGTTTATGAATTCTTCATCAAAGATTGTCCATATGGTGTTTGGAGAAATCTCCTTTCCGGTTTTTTCGGTGATTTTTTGAATAAAAGATGAAACTGTTGATTGCATATTTTTAGGGACCACACATTGAAAGTTGTTTTCTAAAATATAAGCAACTCCACCTTTTCCAGATTGGCTATTTATTCGAATTATAGCCTGATATTGTTTACCAATATCTTCAGGATCAATCGTAAGGTAAGGGATGTCCCATGTATCATTTGTCGAATACGTATCCATTCCTTTTTTAATTGCATCTTGGTGAGATCCTGAAAATGCAGTAAAAACAAGTTCGCCAGCATAGGGATGCCGTTCTGGAATGCCCATACCCGTGCATGACTTATAAATCTCCTCCATACGGTTCAAATTATAAACATCCAGTTTTGGGTCAATTCCATGCATGACTAAATTTAGTGCAACTGTTGTGATATCAAGATTACCTGTTCGTTCACCATTCCCAAATAAAGTGCCTTCAACACGGTCTGCTCCAGCAAGTAAGGCCAGCTCTGTTGCAGCAGTGCATGTGCCACGATCGTTATGTGTGTGAACACTTAACGTAATCTCTTTACGATGCTTTAAATGTCGAGATGCATATTCAATCATATCTGCATAAACATTTGGCATAAAAAGCTCAACAGTAGCGGGTAAGTTGATAATGGTGTTTTTTGGATCCCCCCAACCATCAATCACTTGATTGCAAATATCAATCGAGAAATCTATTTCAGTGCCAGTAAAACTTTCAGGTGAATATTCTAACGTTATTGAGTGGTGGTTATTATTAATATGTCGTTTTACCATATCAATACCATCCAATGCGACTTGAATGATTTCGTCTTTGCTTTTTTTGAAAACATATTTACGTTGTGCCACAGATGTAGAGTTGTATAAGTGAACAATCACTGAATTGGCACCCTCAATGGCATTCATCGTTTTTTCAACAAGATGTTCGCGCGCTTGAGTCAAAACTTGAATGGATACATCACTTGGAATCAAATTGTTTTCGATGATGTGTCGCACAAATTTGAATTCAATGTCTGAAGCAGACGGAAAACCTACTTCAATGTGTTTAAAGCCAACTTCGACGAGATAATTAAAAAAATCAATTTTTTGTTGCAAGTTCATTGGGTTAACTAACGCTTGGTTTCCATCTCTTAAGTCAACGCTGCACCAAATTGGGGCCATATCAAGACGTTTCGATGGCCATGTTCGATCACTCAATTCAATTGGGTGAATCGGGCGATACTTAGATAAATTTAGAGTTGATTTTGAATTCACTGACTTATTATATCAAAGAGGGAGTAGGATAAAAAGTTTACAGTAAGTCAATTTTTTTTCTTAGATGAAAAACATACAAGTAAAGACTTGGTAATAAATCAGATTGTTGGGTAAGCGAAAATAAATGTTGATTTGGTTCGGAAATAAAGGAGTCAAATTGTTTTTGTGGCATGGATAATAAGTCAATTAAACTTGAAATCATGTCAGATAAATTAGCAAGTTTTTGGGAATGCATGACGTGTGATTCAATGGATAATTCACAGAGTTGATTAAAGTTTGAAATAAACCCAAATTTAGACTCAAGTTCATGGATACGTTTAGTGAAAGTTGCTGGTTTGAATTTAAATAGTAAACACTGGAGCGGAATAGGAATATTAGAAAACTCATTCTTTGATTGTGATTTTTGATGGGATTGAATTTGTTTCTCAGATAATTCAATCTGGCTTAAATGACATGTGAGAAGAGCTAAAAGAATATTTCGATTTAGCTTGAAAATATCAGAATAGTTTTGAATGTTTGAATTTAAAAGCGCGTCTCGAGTTTCTCTAGTATTGAATATGCGCTCTAATATTGTAATGTCATGAATGGCTTGATCAATTGGGATTTGATTTGAAAATGTGAGTGTTTCGAAGGTTGCGCAACCAAACGTGCCAACAAAATAATTGGTTAGTTCAGTAATAATAATGTCATTTTTTAAGCGATGATTTGGAAATGTCTTGGTTGAACCAAGAGATTGAATGAACTTCGGGAAGTAGTTGATGTACATTGCATCAAATAAGTCACCTTTAAATAGTGATGATTGAGATAATGCATCTTTAATTTGCATTTTTGTATAGGCTTGGACTTTTGCTAAAACACAACGAGGAAGCGGTTGATTTAAACGGTAAAGTTCTTGACGTTCTTTGGATGTTGGAATTTGTTCATCAATATGATTTAAACGGCCAATTCTTATGAGTGAGCTAATGGTGTGGTCAATTAAAAATGGTTGAGATATTGATCGATATTGATCAATTGAAATTAGGTTGTGTTGGGATCGATTATTGGTTAATACAAGATCCGTTACTTCAGCTGTTGCATCTTCAAGAATTTGGTTTCGGTGTTGGAATGATTTGATTGTTTTACGTTGTTGAAATTCAGATAGCAATATCTTAATATTCACTTCGTAATCAGACATGTTAACCCCAGCTGAATTATCAATAGCATCAGTGTTAATTCGGCCGCCGAGTGCTTCATAATCAATACGTGCTTTCTGCGTAATGCCCAGGTTTGCACCTTCACCGATTACTTTTGCTTTTACAGTGTCTGCATTTACTCGAACAGAATTGTTTGCAGGGTCACCAACATCAATGTGGGATTCTGTCGAACTTTTAATATATGTTCCAATTCCACCAAACCATAAAAGGTCAACATCGGCTTGTAAAATCGCCTGGATTAAAGCTTCTCCACTAATGGTTGCTTCAGTTAATCCAAATAGTGCTTTCATTTCAGGTGTGCATTTTATTTCTTTTGCGGAACGGTCAAAAACACCGCCACCAGCTGATATGCCTTTATAATCTTTCCAAGATGAACCTGGAGATTTAAATAGTCGTTGACGTTCTTTCCAGCTTTTTGCTGGAGATGGGGTTGGGTCAATAAAAATGTGAATATGATTGAATGCTGCAACCAATGATATTGATTTGCTTAATAACATGCCATTTCCAAAGACATCACCAGACATATCACCAATACCTACCACTGAAATGACATCCTTTTCAGGATCCTTATCCATGGCTTTAAAGTGCAGTTTTGTACACTCCCAAGCACCCTTGGCTGTAATCCCAACTTTTTTATGATCGTAACCATGTTCACCACCAGATGCAAAGCCATCACCCAGCCAAAAGTTATTGGTCATCGATACTTTATTTGCAAAGTCTGAAAATGTTGCCGTTCCTTTATCAGCCGCAACAACAAAGTAAGGATCAAAATCGTCATAAGTGACTAAATTTTTTGTTAGCTTTTTCTTGCCTGATTCAATATTGTCGGCCAATTGAAGCATTGCTGATATAAAGCGCTTGTATTGGGCGATCCCATCGTCAAATGTTGGTGATTGTGAGGTTTTTATGACAAAACCACCTTTTGAACCAACTGGGATGATTACGGCATTTTTTGTTTGTTGGGTTTTTACTAGGCCAAGAACTTCAGTTCGGTAGTCATCCAAACGATTCGACCAACGTAAGCCACCACGAGCAACCGCTCCAAATCGAATATGAACGCCCTCAAGATTTGCATCAAAAACAAATGTTTCACGATAAGGGATGGGCGTTTGCATTGCAAAAATTTCGTCACATTTAAATTTGAAACTTAGCGCATCTTCTTCAGACTTAATGTAAGCATTTGATCGTGTACATGCCTGACAAATTGAGCGAAATCGTCTTAAAACCTGATCGTCTGTAAGGCTTTGTACATTTTTAATATAATGGTTAAGTTCATTTTTAATCGTAATTAACCGGGTTAATCGGTCATTTTTTTTGATTTTTGGATTGAATTTTGTATCAAAGAGTTGATGAATTAACGCCATGAATGGCGCATGAGACGTTAGCGTTTTATTTACGACTGTGAGTGAGTAGGTCCCCGAATATAGTTGGTAAAAATAATTACGAAATGCTTGCAATATAAAAATCTCAGAAGCCCCTAACTCTGAATTTAATAATAGCTCATTCAGAGGATCATTTGGGAGTTGGCCAGAAAAGATGGCTTGTAGCGCTGAAATTAATCGGTCACGAGTAACAAGTTCATTAATTTTTTCCTTGTTTTTATTTAGCAATCGAAACGCTAAAATATACCCAATGGTTGATGCTGTATCGCCAAATCTTGATGTGATTTGATCAATGACATGAATCCCCAGATTATCTAGAATAGGGAGGATATTGGTAAGATCAATTTTTGTTTGATGATAGACCAATAGCATGGACGCTTTTCCCGCTAAGTCAGATGTTTTAGGGAAGTCAAATGAAAAGAACTCAAAGTGAATATCTTTGCTTGATTTAAACGACGTTAAGTATTGAATGTCTCGAACGGCAGATGCTGGTTTTGTACGGACACGGTAATGCGACGGGATTTTTTCAACAATTGCGGGGTCAGATTCAATGATTTGGGGAGATTGCTCTTGTAAAAGTTGATACACTTGGTCAGACCAAGGTTGAATTTCTTGTGTTAACTCTCGCTCAATAATCTCTTCGTTAGGTAATGTTTCCTCTTCTGTAAGGTGAAAGTGCATATGAAGTCGACACTTTTCAGGTGCTGTGATTGGCAGAATTTCATGATGAGAGTAATGGAGTTGCTTGCAAATGGTATCACAAATAATTCGGACAGTCTGAGTGTTGAAAAAATAATAAGGAATAACAAAATATAATGATAAACGTTTTTTTTCGGGTTTAAGTTTAAAGCATTGGATGTGGTTGATATTTGTAATAGACATAATAAAATCAACCATTTGTAATAAGTGCTCTTCACTGGTTCGAAAAAGCTCAAACTTGGGGATGTCGTTGAATATTCTGATGACTTCGTTGTAGTCGTAACTTCCTGGAAGAAAATGACGTTCATTAAAAATATATTCCATTTTCTTATTGATTAGTGGTGTATCCATGTTTTTTGCATACATTGAACTTCGCTTTAATATCCCATAAAAAATGTATTGAGTGGTATTAAACTTAAAAGAGATTCGCATTAATGATTCAAATCGTTGGATTGGGCTCTGGATTGTTGTTCGGTCCACAATAAAGGGGGTGTTTTTTGGATGGTACAGTGTTTGTTTTGACGGTTGCGTCAAGGAATCTATGCCAACGTCCTTTTTACAAATGCCAAAGCTTTCTTTGATGGTAAAGTCAGAACTTGTTCGATCTAAAACTTGGCAGCCAAAAAATGAGAAGTTTTGGTCAGTTAGCCAAGTAAGTAATCGTATCCACTCTGCAGAAATCACTGGTTTTAAAAGCTGAAGTTGTTTTGATACAAAATTCACTTGTTGTAATATTAGATCCGCGTCATTTTGTGCTTGTTGAACACAGTTCATGTGAAAGTCGATATCGTCTTGTATTTTTTTTAAGAGGTCTTTATCAGGCACATGTTCAAATGCAATAAATACAAGGGAGCGCCGCTCGAAACTTTCATTGGGTGGCAAAATATCAACAATCTTTCCATTTTTATCGCGTTTGATACCAATAATTGGATGAAGTCGACGTGTTGAACGTAGTTGATGTTTACGAAAAATTTCCTCAATAGTAATAAAAAGATGAGATGCGTCTGGTTGGCTCATTTTTAAAATTAAGCTATTAGTGAGTGCTGGTGACTGAAGTTTTGGTTTGCCAAAATAAATATGTGAATCTGAATGATGATCAACAATGAAGAAGTTATAGAGTAACGAGATGAAGTCGATAAGTTCTGTTTTTTTTAAACTAAGTAACGTTCGTTCAGACATTTGTTGGCACATAATATCTGTAAACTTTTGCAGAATAACATTTGATTGAAATTCTTTTTTTACACTTTCAACTAATCGATCAACATTCACCATATCGGTTCAATCATACCACCCTTAACATTTGATTCAAAGAGATCTGGTTAAGTTCCTATTTGATCGTTTAAAAAAGTACCGAGTTAGTCCAATAAAAAGCAACGGGAGTACAATTAGAAAAAGAAAGAATTTAATGAGGTTTCCTTGGGTAAGTGGAATGCTTTTAGATGTTGAGTTCGGAGGTGCCACCAGCGGGAATTGATGAAGGCTTCTATTAATCATATCCATAATTATTTGGGCATTTCCTCCTTGCTTGATCCAATGGTTGGTGGGCATTAAATGATTATTAATGAAGATTTGTTGATGATTTTTTGATTTAAATGACAATGCGTAAGGGGGGGGGGATTCTTTATTGATTGGATTAACTAGCTTGGCACTATCGCTTGTCAAAATAAATGGTTCATAAAATTCTGGTAATGTTGATTGAACATAACTTGAAAATGGAAAAACTCCAAAAAGTTGGTCATTGGTCTGAGTTAAATATTCCACGAGTAATTGATTGGGTTGGTTTAAGATATGCATCGAAGGGTCTTCAATAATCTCATCATAAAATTGAATGTTTTTAACTAGATGGTTCATAAAACTCGCATGTTTTGGGTGAGAGAAGATAATAAAATGGTTGGTATTTGCAATAATGCCCTGAAGCTCATTGCTAAATAATTGAATGCTTGGCCCTAAATTATAAAGTATAAGCATGCTATGGTCTGCTGGCATGCTAATATATTCGTTTAATTGGCGTTCTTCAATTGGAATATGAAAATCGTTAACCATGGTAGCAAGAGATGATAGACCAAGAGGCTGCTGATCTTCAAATAGTGATGTTGGGTGATTGTGAATCAAAATAATCGGCGCTAAAATTGGGCGGACCAGTTGAACCAAAGATTTTAAAAGGTGGTTTTGTACTGAGGTTGCTGAGAACGCTTCATTAACGAGGACGAGTTCAATTAAATCAATATCCAGGCGTTTATTGTTATATTCAATGACAATGATCCCGTCGGAAGTAATATCATAGTGGTCGGCAACCCCAGGGTGTTTAAAGGGATCTTTTTGTAACACATGGATTGATTTTGATAATGATTGAATCCATCGTTTAAGTGATGATAGTTGTAGTTCATTTATTAACGTTTGCGTTGCAAATAATGTAATGCTTATTTCGGATTTTACAGAATCGAAATGTGATTTTAGTTGTTTTGAGGCTTTAACATTCGCCAGTGGCGTTAGTTCAACATAAAGAGGGTAGTTTTGTGAAAATCGTACTAAAAATGCGATGGTAAAAATTAAGATTAATGCAATGATACTGAACGGTTTATTTTTCATTGATCAAAAAAAGTGGAATGCCTATTAATAACAATGAATATAATGGTGTAGATACATGCAAAATACCATCCGTTATCAAATTGAAATGGTATGAAATGGTAAACGGAGCGAATGAATTATAGAGTCGGGGGATGGTTTCGATGACTACATTTGAACCCCAAATTAGAATGAAATAAAAAAAAGTTAATGGTCGGTAATTTTGATTATTTTTAAAAAGCACAACCATGCATAGACACAAAGATACTTGGACAGCACAAGTAAATAATATGTATGCAATTAAATTAAAGAACGATATGGTGTTATAAACCAACAGCAACAAGAACGATGGGGCGGCACAAAGCTGAGCATTTATAATGCGAATTGTTGATTTCCGCCAGCATTCAGCTCGAAAAATCAGCATGGTGATGATTGCTCCGATTAAAAAATGGAAGAATAGAAATGGTTGCAGAGCGGCAGATAATTCTGATTCAAAGATCAATTTCATTAGAAATGAGTTGAAAATGATGCATGACCATAAAATGGTAGATGGCGGTAGGGATTGGTGAGTGGAATTTGCTTTTGACACAACAGGATAATTCTACTTTAATCAAATTTATATTTGCAATGAAAACCACGACAAACTTTGATGCCATATCCAATCGTTTTAAAAAAAGATATCGCCATTTAGCCAAATGGGCAAAAGGGCAGCGGATTGATTATTTTCGTCTGTATGATCGCGATCTACCAGAGGCACCATTGGTGATTGATGCACTACCCAATCATTGGGTGGTCTGGGTAACTGAGCATGTCGCTTCAGATGAGACTGACTTGTTAGTGCATGTTAAGCAAACATTGTGTGAGTTAAATGATGGTGAGGTCATCATCAAACATAGAAAAAAGAAGAATAATATTAAGCAGCATTATTTTCAAGAAGATACCATCATTGAGGTGCAAGAGGGTGGGTTAACATTTAAGCTGAATTTAACACGCTATTTGGATGTTGGTCTGTTTATTGATCACCGAAATGCCAGGCAGCTGATTCGAAAAGAAGCCACCGGTAAACGGGTGTTGAATTTATTTGCTTACACGGGTAGTTTTGGCTGTTATGCACTGGCTGGTGGGGCAAATTTTGTAACATCTGTTGATTTAAACCCAAGATACAGTGAGTGGCAAGAAGAAAATTATAAATTAAATCACTTCAAACCCAATCAGTACTCCATTATTACGGCGGATGTTATGCAGTTTTTAACCAACAATAAAAGCAAATACGATATTGTTATTTGTGATCCGCCATCCTTTAGTCATTCTAAACGAAAAGGTGCAAAATTATTTCAAATTCAAGATGATGCAAATACCATAATTAAAGGGTGTTTAAAAGCGCTTAAACCTACAGGATGGTTATTTTTTAGCACCAATTACCGTCGCTTTAATATGGATAAAGCGATTGATGGACTAAGCATTCAAGTAAACGAGCTTAGTCGTCAGTTGGTATCCAAAGATTTTGAAGCTGCAGCGCCGGCACGGTCTTGGCGATTATCCAAAATTTCCTGAAATCCATTTTCATTGAGCGCTGGTGGCGCATAACGAAACTTCTTTTCTCGTAGTAGTAAGGTCCATTCGGTGGCTGTATTAACAACAAACTCTTCGCATAGTTGAATGGCTGCAAGGTAATTGATATTCTTTGGCGCAACAGCGGTTAAATCAACGCTTTCTTTGTGTAATTCGGTAAGTTCATCTTTTAGAATACTAGAAATATGTTCAAATGCTGCTTGAATGGACATGTCATGCCCATTGGCCAGTTGCTGTTGTGCAATAACGGTCACAATATTTAATGGTAATGCTTTACCAATCTCATGAAAGTACTCTTGAACTTTTGATATTGGTGCAGTGTAAATGCCTGTTCTGTAAAGTTCATCATCTTTTTCAACTGACGCATACATTTCTTTTTCTAATGTAAGGGTATCGTTAACCAAGCGCCCAATTCTGCACAATCGTGTGGCAAATTTGATGACCTCGGGCCGGCTTAAATAATCACCAACGTTGTATTTATTGAAAATGATACGAATAAAAGGCATGAGGCCAATGGTTTCAACACCAAGGTCTAAATACGGGCGAATGATATCCGGCGTTGTTGAATGGGTCTTAAAAAACGTTTTTTCGAGCTTGGATGACTCCCAATGGCTGATTAAAGCTGTAAACACACTTTTTTCAGGCGAGCTTTGCCATTTTGCCACTTCATTTTGTGGTAATTGTTCAATAATTCCTTTCAACTGAATGCGCAAGAGCTCCAATTGGGGGTCCTCATTTTTGACTGAAGTTCCTTGCTCAATGGTTTGCAACATGGTTGCTAGCTCTGAAAAATGATTTGGGAATAAGTCGACTCCAGAATCTTCATTAAAATCATCAATAATGACCATTTCCATTAATAAATAAAAGATGTAGGGTTCAATGTCATTTTGCTCAAACGGTAAAAAATGCTGACTTAAAAAACTTAATTTGAGTCGGTTAAGCTTGCGCATTATTTCAGTGCCTTTCTTACGTTCAATCTCTTTAAAAATATCGGCTTTACTCGTATTAAAGACCTTAGTGAGTAAGCTGTGGTTAATCGCAACTTGAATTGCAATTGGCTTGTTTCGTGAGTATGCCTTGCAGGACTGTAATAGTCCTATAACGGCTTTATCGTTTATAAATACGCGAGAATTAAACGATAAAGACAGAATTTCTCTTGGGTCCTCTATGGTTGCTTCTTGTGCAATCGCCGGTGGAAGCAAAACGTAAGTGCCCAGAATAGCAAGCACTCGGCCGCCAGAGTGACAAATTTTTTCAATGTCATCGTGATTTAATCGTTTGATTTTTGAGAGTTCCGTTACCTGCTCAGCCGTTAAAGTGAGTCGCGATGGCAATGCATGGGTAAGCGCCATTGCGCGCTCCTCAAGTGTTGTGCATCTTGAATATAGAATTTCAAATGGGGTAAAGCCATTGAGTATGTCTGTGATTTGGTCAACCACGTGACGTGTGTCGAGCATTTCATCTCTATTTTGAAGACGCCTTAAAATTTGAGTGGCAGTTTCCACTTCAAGCTTGCAGCACAAAAGTTGAAGGTCATGAGGGGCTAGCCAATAATCCTCTTTAGAATAAGAATTAGAATTAGGTTTGAACTTCTGGATCAAATACGAATCATGAGATCGCCGGTTCTGCAAACTTGCATTATAAGAATCATGAAGAATGTCCATATAATAATCAATTTTTTTAAGTTCAACACATAACTTTAATGGCGATAAACCAAAGTTGTCATCAGCCGAGTACATCATAAAATCTTCGTTTACCGGTGGGTGATCCAAATATAACACATGATCACTGTCTGGCGATGGTCCTCCGCAAATTGTCTTTAGTTCTTCCGGCATACTTGTTTGTCCAGGTTCGCGATGCGTATATAGGTAATTGTAAAGCTTGCTCCCCAATGCCTGTCGAAAAGCGTCAGCGGACTGCATGCCCGGTAAGTCTAAAATGGATGTTTGCATCCCAAATTCAATGTGAAGCGGATCCTTTAATTCAGCCGGAGGGGTCATAAGAAGATTGGGTACGTCAAAATTAAATGGCAAATGCGCAAGAAACTTTTGGGCATTTTGAAAATCACGCTTCGCACAAGCTAACCAGATATTATAAGCATGAAACGATGCTTCATCTTGTTCGTAAGTTAATGTTGATAGTCGAGGAATTGCATTGACGGCAAGGGATTGAAATTGAAGGCTAAGCTTAACATCCTGATTTGAGGATGGTTGGCGAGTATGAGACGCTTTGACTTCCGTTGCTGGGCTAGATACCCCTGCCGGGCTAGATACCCCTGTTCTTCTTCGTTTTGCAGGAGATTTACACCGATCAGGTACTGGAGAATGTCGTTTTTGCCCTGCCGCAGTAGATTCTTTTTTAAGGTTATTTAATTTGTCCATTTTGAGTGCTCCTTTTTAACATTGATTTATTCCGATGAAGCACTTGAATGTGCTGAATTGGTTACCCAAGGGCAAATATAGCGGGGCTGGTTATGCCATTGAATAAGCCCAATTTTGGTTGTGACAAAATTAATCATGCTGATGATGGCCTTTTTTTGAGTTTGAGTTAATGCAATGGATGGTTCATTTTCTATTTCGTTCACTTGTTGAAATAACATTTCGATGAGTCGTGAATATGCCAGGGATGCCCCAAAGAACCCCTGCTCAACAGTGCTTTTTAATTGCATGGTAAAGAGCCATGGGTAATTGATGGCCAACTTTGCATTCAATGTTGCCAGTTCATCGAATGTCTTACTTAAAAATGTTTCTTGCCATAATTGATTGAAATCGGTTTCAGCTAATGTTGCATGAAGTTGTTCATGGTATTCTTTTAATGCTGAAAACAAATCATTATTTAAGCCAGAAAGTAAGGTTAGCAATATGACGAGAGTGTCGATGTGTTCATTGGTTGTATCAAGACCAAAATGGCTTAGAGTTGCATCAAATAAACTCGCTATTCCAATGGTGTCAAAGCGTAAGATAAAATAACGAGACAGCATCTTTTGATCAAAGCTAATATCATTGGATGAAGACTCACCCAGAGCAATTAATGATTCACATGTTTGAACGTATTCAACAAATTGGTGCTCTGTTCGAGTTGAGCGAATGTGATCAAGTAAGCGGTTTTTCCAGGTATTGGATGGAATCAATCGGGATAATGTTTGGATAGCATCTCGTAAGATCCAATAGCTTGGGTCCAATCGATATGGGTAGTTTTCATGAGCTTTTAATAATTCGGCATCATCACTATTTTCATCAAAGATATCAGCTAAATATTTAAAGTGCTGCTCAATGAAAGGGTGCATCGGATGGTCGGCTTTGAGGGCCTCTTCAGCAAAGTCATCAAACACCAACATGGCTTGCGTGAGGTGTTGCAAGGCTTGATAAAATTCTTTATTGTCTTTTCGAAGCTCTTTAAAATTAAGTAGCCCCGCAATAACACCATCCGATCTGAAGGCCAAAACTTTTTTTATCGGGGTGTGGACGGGGGTGTCTTGTGTTGCTTTTTTGTGAATGTAGGTGGGACGTAAAAAATCAGCCGCCGTTCCAGTTAATTTGGGTCGGGGGGTGATAGGAGCAGAAGGGGCTATGTAGCGTATTGTTTTTGCATCAGCATCGGGTGATCCAAATTCGGTTTCATCCGTTCGAATGGTGTTAATGTTTAATTCGGTTAAAACTGGTTCATAATCATGCGTGGTGTCAATGATCGGATTAGGATGTGAAAAACCGATTGGCTTTTTACTTCTCGATGTTAGTCGAGCAAAGCAATCCATAATGAATTGAGTTGTTGGCGATAACGGGGTTGCGTCTTTGTTTTGGAATATGGCTAAGGATAAGCAAAAGTATGTTTCACTTTCATTAACCGAAATTCCTTGATTGGTCATGGCCGTTATGATTCTTGCTAATGATGGAATAACTTTTTGGATTCTTTTATCTAAAATTCGTTGGCTAGGTAACGGTTCATCATTTGGCGTTAAGGCATGCTTTAAGTGATTGACGATGTGAGTTGGCACTCGCCAATGATTTAGGTTTTGTTTTAGGCGGCCTTTTGATTCCATGCCAAATAACCCGGCGGTTGTTTGCCCCAAGCCACTTTGCTTAAATGTTGTAACGCATGGTATCGCAACCGATGTTTGAGGGATTTTTGCAGATCGATCATCAGATGCCTTCGTCGTTGCATAGGCATCAAGAATTGGTTGTAAAGCACGCATTGAGATAAGGGTGGGGAGTATGGATTCTGGCTGCCCCGTCTTCCACCAATTTGCCAAGTATAAAATGGCGTTTTTTAAGTTGGATGATGGCGACTGAAATCGTATTTTAGCTATATCATAGGCCGTAAAAGTCTGATTATTTTTTATATTTTGATTATGAAAAAACTTGGTGCCCTCAACGTCCAATTCCTTTAGTTGATCAATGATTTCAATAAATGCGGCTTCATTTTGTGCATGCAGCGCGATGATATGCATATGATTGTTGCCATTGCTGTCTTTTATCATCCATGATGGTGTGCTAGATGTCGTAGTTTGCCATTTAATATTAGTAGAAAAAAGATCCGTGATCTTTTCAACGGAAAAATCATCTGCAGTTAAAAGTTCAATTAAATCTTTGTGAGTCTCTGTATCCGTTGCAGCCTGTTTGACATCATTAAACGTTATGTCTTGGTGTGGGTCCCATGTTGACAAGAGCTTTATTTGAGTTGCGTTGGGGTGGTGATCAAGATTTGTAATGCATTCATCAACTTTAATCCTTTTTTGGCGGGTTGTGTCGTTTTCATGTAGGCGCTGTGGTGTAGTATGGGGGCGTTTACCTCCCATACGTGGTGATGTGACACGTGGACTTACAGGTGGCGTTGACGCAGGTTTTTTAAGCGTAAAAACTGGCAAACATCGATCTCCAAATGATTAGGTTAGTTATATCATACTGGATTTGAGTAGAAGTGAAAAGGTTTTTTGTTCCCCCCCTTTAAGAAATTATTGACGTAACGCTTGATCAAAGTCAGCTTGAATATCTTCAATATGTTCAAGTCCAACTGAAACACGAACCATGTCAGGCAATACACCAGCCGCCATTTGGTCATCTTGTGTTAATTGCTGATGCGTGGTTGATGATGGGTGAATCACCAATGTTTTTGCATCACCAACATTGGCCAAGTGGCTGGCAAGTTTTACTTTATTGATAAACTTCTTTGCCGATTCATAACCACCTTTAACACCAAACGTGAATACAGAAGGGAACTTGCCACTTAAGTACTGCTGTGAACGAGCATAACTGTCATGGTCTTCAAACCCAGTGTAATTGACCCAAGCAATATTCGGGTGGTTTTTAAGGTACGTTGCCAAGGCTTTTGCATTGCTCACATGCTTTTCCATTCGCAGTGGTAAGGTTTCAAGACCTTGCAAGAACTGAAATGCATTGGACGGACTAATGGCCATACCCATATTACGTAAGCCCTGAACGCGTGCTTTAATGGCAAATGCAATATTGCCTAAGCCAGGGAAGTTACCAAACACATCCCAATATTTTAGGCCATGGTAACTGGCATCTGGTTCGGTGAAGTCATTAAAACGACCTTGTGACCAATCAAATTTTCCGCCGTCAACTAAAATGCCACCAATGGATGTGCCATGCCCACCAATCCACTTTGTTAATGAATGAATAACAACATCAACGCCATGCTCAATTGGTTTGCATAAACCAGGTGCAAATGTATTATCAACCATGACAGGTAAACCATGCGCATGGGCTTCATCACTAATTGATTTAAAGTCCAATACATCACCTTTTGGGTTGCCAACAGTTTCAAAATAAACCAACTTTGTGTTTGGCTTAACGTAATCTTTGATCTTATCAGCGGTTAAATCTTCGACAAAGTCAACGGTTACGCCCATTCGAGGTAGCGTGTAACGAAAAAACGTGTCTGTACCACCATATAATGATGCGGATGAGATAATATGGTCACCAGCACTACAAATGGTATGAATGGCCAATAAAATTGCAGACATCCCACTTGCAGTACATAATGCGGCTGTGCCACCTTCCAATGTTGCAACGCGTTGTTCAAGAACATCGGTTGTTGGGTTCATTATTCGGGTATAAATATTGCCAAATTCTTTTAACGCAAATAAATTTGCAGCATGGTCAGTATCCTTAAATACATAACTGGTTGTTTGATAAATGGGTACTGCACGTGACCCAGTGCTTGCTTCAGGGCTTTGGCCGGCATGCAAACTGATGGTTTCAATATGTTGAGACATGTTGAGTTGCTCCTTTAATTAATGTATACGCTGATCATACCACATCATTCGTGATTTGTATGGAGTGTTGGTCTTTTGTAGGTGGTTAAACGTGTCAAGGTTTATCCTCTAATGTTCCAAGTCCTTGGATATAACGTAATATATAGTTGCTCCATTAATGCACCAGGATGACATTTGCTAATTTTAAAACCATAAATAAAATTACCTTTTATTTTTAAGTACAAATTGAGCCACGCTTGGTTTGTCAATTATATCTTTTTTAAGAACTTTGTAACCGAATTCAGTGTTTAAAAAAGGATATTCCATTTCATTGACTCTATCAAAAAAGCTTTCAATTAATGTCTTATTATTCTTGAAGAAGGCAGCAAAACTGTCTGATTTGTGCGTGGTTTCCGAGCGCCTTAATGCTGTAGATGAAGATGCTCCAGAGGTTGGTTTTAACAATTTGGTTTGATGCTGAATTGCTTTGATGTAATTATTTAATATTTTATCTGCATTAGTGTCTGATATGCCTAATACTTTTCTGCAGTGATTTTTTAACTCAAAGGCAATGCCCTCAACAGTTTCATCTAACATTTTTGTAGGGAAAGACCAATCAAAAATCTGAACAGCGGTTATTTTATTCTCTCCATCAATATCGAATCCAATATTATCCGGTTTGATGTCAAATGGTATGTAGCAGCCTTTGGATCCATTATATAATTGCATAACAATTTTCTGACATAAATCTAATTTTAGTGCTTTATTTTCCTCAGGTGTCGTACCTGGAATATTCATTTCAACAAGTGTTTGAGTAAATTCCAAATTTTTGATTAATCTCAAGGGTAGAACGGTAACCGGAATTTGTTGTGTTTTTTTGTTTAATGTTACGTTAACTCCTAATCGATTAAGATCGTGAGCAAGGATTTTACCCTCTTCAAATTCTCTATAAATATCATAAATAATTTCTTTTAAATCATGTATGCTTTTTGGGTTTTCAAGTGAATAAGGAATTTTAGTAACCGTTTTATTGATTTGATCAATATATACGGTTTTATTTTTGCCATTTGTTGTCAAACCGCCTTGATTTGAACGAGGTGGTGTTCCCTGAGTTGTTTCTTTTGGTGATCTTGGTGGGCTATCGAAGGATGATGCTGGAATGCGAACGGAACAGGCACTACGTCCAGGCATAGGTTCGACATCGTTGTGTATCTTGATTTTTGCTCTTATTGGGCTATGGAAGATATGTTTTGGACTGCCACTTTCAGACGCGACTCCAAATGGTTCGGGAGATTGTGATATTGAAGATCGTTTACAGTCGCGCATGACTTGAGCTGAACTACTGCTAGCAACAAATGAAGTAGCTGTAAAAGGAAGAATTGGGGAATGGGGGAGAGAATATAATCCCCTCGGCTTTCTTCTGTGAACGGGTGATAAGGCAAAAGAAATGTGGCCATCGTAATCTAATCTACCAGTATATTTTAGTTTTCTTATTTTTCTTTGGTTATTACCTGATTTCGAATCTGTGCGACGTTTAAGAGGTCTTTCAGAAACTTTCATGTTTGCAGAAACTTTTATGCTATGGCTGGGAGTGGGCATGTTTTTTTTCCTTTATCTCATCAAATTTTTATATAAAATAGTTATTTTTACTAATTATAATAAATAAAACGAAAGTGAAATACAAATTTATTAAAAAAAATAAAAAAAGTAGCTTTTTCAATTATATATCGTCATGATATTTTTATGATTTCATTTTTTGAGTGCCATAGTCTCAAGAAGACAATTTCAATTCAATCTACATTTCCAGAGAATCAAATACTTGCTAGTGTAAAACATTGTTTAGAGGAGTTAAAAAAAGACGTTATTAATCAGGTGTATATCGAATTTCAAAGTACACAAATTAAGTTGGCGAAAGAGAATGTACACTGTTTCGGTTTGGCATTTTTTTGGATCCTTGGGCTTGTTAACCCAGACGTATGTTCACCCCAGAAGTATGATGAAGGTATTAAAGCAATGACGAAAAACCATCAGGATAATTACAAGATTACCAATGGAATTTCAGATAATCTAGCAGAGAGTTATGGTGTTAAACAAACGGTTTTAAAGCCAATGTTCAACGAAGGGAATAATATGGCAGTTGATTTGGCGAAATGGTTCATGACTTATACCCGAGCGCTTATAATGTATTGGCCGAATAATGATGGCCATACGTTCGGAATTTTAAAAATGACCAATGATAATGGCTCATTTAATTTTAAAGTTTACAATCCTCGTAATGGAGAAGTAGCTGACATAGCCAGTGCGCAAGGGGTTGTAGATCATATTAATGATGTTGTTAATGATGTTGTTCCAGCAGATAAATATGAGCATGTGTATCAGTTGGCGTTTTATCCACCATTACCACCGCCGGGTGATCAACAAATTCCGCAGAAACGATCCATTCACGTTGATCCAAGATCAGACGAAGATCCAAGACCAGACGACAAAAGCCCAAAGAAGAAGTTTCGCACTGATTCAACCAGAAATGCGCCAAGTCCCGGTTAACACAAATAAAATTGTTATGAAAAAACCAAATGATAAAATCCCATTCCGTCATTCATTTTTTATAGATAATCAATTTCTAAGGGAGAGTTTCGCTATGCTAATAGCAAGCTCGATCTTAAAATTGGCTAGATGAAAAAATGAGTAGGAATGGCTGGGGTGGCTGGATTCGAACCAACGATCACGGGACCAAAACCCGTTGCCTTGCCGCTT
>JBMHDV010000020.1:0-169700 GCA_049889215.1 Candidatus Marinamargulisbacteria bacterium | reverse complement strand
GGGGGTTTTTTGTTGTGTTGCTTTTGTGTGGTTGTGCTTTTTGCTGAGGTTGGTGATTTGGCGTCAGTGGTTGCAGGTGCTTGTGCTCCAGTGGTTGTGGCGGGGAGGGATGAACTTGGTGATTTTGCGTCAGTGGTTGTGCCGGGGAGGGATGAACTTGGTGAGTTAGCGTCAGTGGTTGTGCCGGGGAGGGATGAACTCGGTGAGTTCGCGTCAGTGGTTGTGCCGGTGAGGGATGAACTCGGGGTGTTGGCGTCAGTAGTTGTGGCGGGGAGGGATGAACTCGGTGAGTTCGCGTCAGTGGTTGTGGCTGGGAGAGATGAACTTGGTGTGGTTTTCGCATTGCATTCAGTTGCCACGGTTACTAATTGGTTATTTTCATTTTTTGCGTCTTGCTGCTGACAATTTTGTTGGTTGATGTTGTATCCATTTCCTCCGTTAATGATGTTGTTTAATGATGCCGTTATTTCCGGTTTGCAATTTGGATCAAATCCACCGTTATCAGCTGGAATCATATCTTTTAATTCTACGGCTTTAGCGATTAAGTTATTGCAGTTAATTTGTGGTATAGGTGGAAGTGTTTTTGCTGAGCTAGGTGCTTTTGGTATGTCAGTAATAGCATGTGTATTTTCTTGGTTATTTGTTGTTGTTTGGCCATTGTTTGGATCTTGAGTGCTTGTGCTTATTGATGAGCTTGGTGATTTGGCGTCAGTGGTTGCAGGTGCTGGTGCTCCAGTGGTTGTGGCTGAATCTGTTCCAGCTGCTGGTGTGGTTGTGGCGGGGAGGGATGAACTTGGTGAGTTTGCGTCAGTGGTTGTAGGTGCTGGTGTTCCAGTGGTTGTGGCTGAATCTGTTGTTGTTTCAGCTGCTGGTGTGGTTGTGCCGGGGAGGGATGAACTCGGTGTGGTATTTTTGTTGTTTTGATTTTGAGTGGTTGTGCTTATTGATGAGCTTGGTGATTTGGCGTCAGTGGTTGCAGGTGCTGGTGCTCCAGTGGTTGTGGCTGAATCTGTTGTTGTTCCAGCTGCTGGTGTGGTTGTGCCGGGGAGGGATGAACTAGGTGTGGTATTTTTGTTGTTTTGATTTTGAGTGGTAGTGGCTGTATTTGATGAACTTGGTGAGTTTGCGTCAGTGGTTGCAGGTGCTGGTGTTCCAGTGGTTGTGTCTGTTATTGATGAACTTGGTGTGGTATTTTCATTGTTTGCTGGTGTGGGTGTTACTGTAGTAGTGGTGGTTTGTTCGTTGTTTAATGAGCTGGGCGAGGTTGATGTTTTGTCATGAATGCAAGTTTTTAGTTGGTTCACATATAAGTTAATTTTTTCTTGTTCGGACTTCTGTTGACAATTGCCAGTTACGATTATTCCTGAACCGCCATTTTTAATATCATTTTTAGAATTTTCAATGTCCGGTTTACAATTGCTGTCGAAACTATTTGGGTCGTCATTACGGACAAGTAATGTTGCCGCGTTATTTCGTATATTACTGCATAAATTCATAATATCCTCCTAATGTCCATTTATATGACTATCGTTGAGAATTTATTATTTATTTCACTTTTTTTTATTTTATTTTATTAATATGGGGCATTGTTTATGTTTTAGAGTTTATTTTCAACTATTTTTAATTTAAATTAGTCGATTTGATTTTTATCAAAAACAGTGTTTAAATATTTTAACGTAAAAATTCAGATATATTTTTACAAATTTATTCAATTATAGGAGAAATTTATGTCACAGATAGGATCAATTACTAGTACTCGTACTCCAAACGTTTATCGTCAACCAAGAAACGGATTTGTTAAAACCGTAGCTAAGTTTGGTTTTGCTTTATTAGCTATTTCAAGTAGTGTAGTACGTGCTGCAGGAAGTCTTGGTACACAGCCGATGAATGGTCGTTATTTAGCTAGCATTCCGTCATGTGGGGATTTGCGAAATCGCGCGGCTCAATTAGCTTCTGATGTTCCAGGGAATGATCCAGCTGAGTTTAATAGCAATTGTCAGGATAGTTTAGTCTCTTCGTTATATCAAATGAGTTATGGTTTACCAGGCACTGTGTCCTCGGACAATTGTCAGCAGCAGCAGCAACCTTACCAAGTTCAAAACAATGATATTTTAAAGAAGTTGCAAAATTGTACTGAGGTTGTGACAGATAACTCAACAGCCCTTGTTGCTGCTGATAATGGCGTTGATGCAGAAAACAATAGCTTATCAAATTATTCGATTAGTGATGAACATGTACATAATGCAACGATTGTAAAAACAATAAGTGATACATCTGTGATTATACGTACCAATGATAGTTCTGCAGTAATAGTTAAAGCACCAAAAAATTCAACAGTGAACTATACATTAATTCAATCTGATAGTGATCGAGTGTTTTCTCGTTCAAATGAAACCCAGCTTGGTAATTCTTCGTATCTTGTTGAAGTTTTTCCGTTAGCGCCAGGTGTTTATCAGCCTATGCTTACAATTGTTAACCAAACCAATGCGACTGGTGTGGCCCAATCCGATGGTGCTGGAGTTATTCAAACAAATGCGACTCAAGACCGCAGAAATCTTAGAGGATTAATGGCCCCCTACCATCGTCATTTAGAGGATTCTAATGCCAGTAACGCCATCTCCGTAAATAATACTATTTTTAAAGCTACAGAAGATAATTCTACAGCTTTAGTTGACTCAATTAATAGAACCCCAATTGATGAAAATTTCACTGACTTTTCTATCCCAGAAGAAGTAAAAGCTTCATTAAATCCCGATAAGTATCCAATTGATAGGGAACAACTTTATGATGATGCTGAAATTACTTTTACAGGATTGCTGTTGCTTTCTTCAGGTCTTCTATCGGCTGCTAATTCTATAACACGTGGCATCAGCCGAGCGTGTTGTTATCCATGTAAATCAGCAACAATGTGTTCTGACTCTTTTGTAAATAAACGTATTCATAATGTAAATACACTTTTAAATGCTGCGGCAGAATTTTCGGTTTTTTGGGGACTTTATACAATTATGCTTGACTTGTGGCAAAATGCTTCAGATGAAGATACACAGAAGCTTGGTTTTTGGGATGGTGCAGCAGGCTGGGGTGCAATAGGTGCATTTCTTTCAGTTGCTGCGTATCATTCTTTTGAAGGTAGCCTTTTGATTGACGGTCAAGTTAAAGCTGCACAAAAAGCTAAAAAACACAAACGTTTAGGTACTGATTATACACTACCTCGTCTAAATGATTTATTTGAAAAGATTATTGATCTGATACCAATTACAGGCAAGGACTTAAGTGATTATTACAAAAAAAGTTTTCACAAAACAGATGATGGTGGTTTTGATTATGAAGATTATTTAGCTAAGAAGGACATTAACGAGTTGAATGTAGAGAAAAATTATATTTTTGATGCTAAAAGTCTTCTTCATACGTATGCAAATGCATCAAAATCAGGCTTTGCAGCTGCGCGTGATGCATCATCGTCACCATTTGGTTGGTTTTTAAACAAGTTGCCAACAAATTACAATGGTGATGTTTCTGACTATTTAAAAAAATTATTTGATGAGTCTGAAGAACGTAAAGAAACTGGTAAATTATATGTTTTAGAAGGCACTCCGGAAAATCAATTGAGCGAAGAAAATAAAGATTATAATGAAGCAAATGAAGTGAATATTACTATCACTGAAAACTTTGGAGAAAACCATTGGAATATACTTGCTCAAGATATTCAAGACAGTGTGGATTATTGGGGCCATGGTGTTGCAAAATTAATGGAAGTAATACATCTAATTTACAATAAAAGAATTAAAATGATTGATGAAAAAATTATAACTTTCAATAAAGGCGCAATAAAATCTCTAAAAAAAGATCTTGATGAAGCTGAGAAAGAAAGAAAAAGATTGGAAGACGCTCAAACCCAAGATGGTGAAGATGAAGCTAAAATAAGTGAAGACATTAATCAAATTGAAGTGAAAATAGCCGAGTTGGAAAATTTAATTAAAATTGGTGAGAAAAAGAAAAAGAAAAAGGATAGTGAGGGAAGAGACTCAGAAAAAACAAATTAAGTTTCTGATCAGTTAATCGAATTTCGATTAACTGGTGATACGGGCCAACTCTAAAGTTTGGCCCGTGCAAACTCCTCCATTACGCTGTGAAAAAAATAGTCATGCATGACGCAATGCCATTTTTTTACAAAAATCAAAGACAAAAAGTCATAAAAGTAGCCCATATTTAACTGATACAGACACACCATACCTGTAATTAGGCTGTAAAGAGTGGTGTTTAACGATTGTTGTGCATTCAAACGTAGGTGCTTATCATTACGATACGTATCTTTTATGCGGCAGCAGTCCTGTTCCCCCGTGGCTTCATGATTTAAACTAAATTCTTCATCGGCTCTATGTCAATTTCTGTTTTATTTTTAATTCAACAAACAAGATATTTGATGGTTTTATCACACTTTAATGGTGGAGTTTACATTATTTTTGCAAGATTGTTACCCCTTCTTACGATGTTAAATAAAAGTAGTGATGAAATTCACTATGGTTAATGGAGATAGATTATGGATAGAAGTTTTAAATTTAGATCAAGGACAAAGGTTGGTAACCAAGTTTTAAAGCGTTTTTTTTCTAGGCCGAAACCTAAACCTCAAATAGAAAGTTTTGAGGCTGATGTTAACACATATTATGATTTAAGAGATAAAAGTATCAAAAAAGATCAAAAAAAGTTTAAAAAGCATTATCAACAAAGTCCGTACATGGCGATTTTAAATCAGTTGTTTGATAGTCAAAATTATCCCAATAGCCAAGATTATAGAGGAAAGGTGAGTAAGTTAAAGTTTTACCTTAAAGAAAGGCCTTCCAAAGAACAATTAAATGATTTATATGAAAAGTTTACATATAAATTGGGTACACCCACAACATATAAAAAATGGTTTGCTCATTTGCAACTTCAAAAACTTCAAAACCCTGAGCAATTTAAAAATAATGTTACCGGTTGTATTGATCAGTTAATAACCATCTTTGAACCTAAAAATAGTTCATCAGCATCTAAGCAAGGTGATAATATAGATCGCAATTCTAGAAATCAGTTATTAAAAAATGAGCATGATGGAATTCGTTCTGCTCAATTAGAACTAGTCGAGAGCAAACGTGACGATGGTGATATCGACAATCAACCACCAGTTCGTTTAGACCAAATAGACGTTACAGTTGAGACTAAGGGAGATGAACCTACGTTAGAACAGTTGCTTAGAAATCAGCATGGTAGAAATTGTTCTGCTGAATTAGAACCAGTCGAGAGCAAACGTGACGATGGTGAGCTAGATGTAGCGACTATAGTCGGTGAGTTAGTAGATCAGGTAGAGATTAACAATTGCTTGAATTTGTTAATAAATCAGGTTGAGATTGACTGCCTTGAAAATGGAATGGCCGCTTACGAACCTGAGCATAAACTTTCCGACAATCAACAACCAGTTGGTGTAGACCAAATAAACGTTACAGTTGAGTCTAAGGGAGATGATGTTGTTGAACAACCGTTAGAACAGTTGCTTGCTAACTCTGACTCTGACTATCGTTTAACACTTGATCAACTTAATTCTTTGAAACAGGTAATGCTTATGAATAATTTGATTATCAGTAGTGCTAATGAAGGAGCACAAGCTTGTGAAATGACATCTGACGATTTAAAGTTTCCTGATGATATTACTGTAGAAAAAGACTTATTAGCGGATGTTCTGCTTGACTTAAAGACTCGTGGAGAAATAAAAGTAAACCCAACATCAGGGGAAGGAGAATAAAATGAAAGTAAATAGTAAAATTGGGGTTTCACCATTTAAGCCATCACCAACAAAGCAGCTAAATCGAAATCAAAATGAAGAGCAGATTAATGCTTTATCAGAAAAATTACACGTTTCATTGGGCAAAAAAGTTAGTCTGCGTATAATAGCTGAATTTTTACAATGGATTGATGTGCATGGTACTAATGGTGTGCAATTTAAAACACGATTTTCTCGGCCAGAATCAATACCTTTTCAAGAATGGTCAAAGGGCATAACTGATATCTGGACCTGTTTACGTGAGAAAGACATTTCTGGAACGGTTACTTTAGACGTTATAAATCAGACATTTAATGATCGGGATATTGATTTAGAAGAAGGTTGTAAGTTTGACTTGATTAATCAAGATAGGCAATTACTATATACCCCACCCCGACAGTCGATTAATGGACCCGGTGAATATTCAGATGATGGGGATGGAGTAAGGGAACCGTTGATCACAAATTCTTCATCTTCAAGTCGTGGATGTTCAACTCGAACGGTTGTGTTAGCGAGTGTTTGCTCTGCACTATTTGCCGCGGCAATCACAGTGGGGGCGTTGTATGAAACTGGTCACTTAAAATAAATATGGAAAATACTAGATTAATGAAATATAAAAATTTAAACGTCGATAGTATTGTAAAGAAACTAAAATATGATAATCTGATATCGTTTGGAGGAACAAAAATGAAAAAAAATATCTTCTTACTAACATTAATGCTTTTGAGCTTTGCTTGTACACGTGGTGCAAATAGTGTTGTTGATCAACAGGATAACAATAATAATATTGGAACCCAAGCATCGAGTACTTTGTTATGGTCAAGTGTTGGTGCAAATAACCAATCAAATAACACGGTTAGCGAGCAGTTGCCGTTGAACATTTCTAGTGATCCTTTTGAAGTGGCAGCTGAAGGAAATGGATTTAAAGTGTATTCATCGCCTGTTATTTTTAAAGGTGCGGATAACAATACATATGTGATTGCTTTATGGGCGAAATCCGGTGAGTCTAAGCTTGTTAAGTATACTTACAATGCAGGATCTTTGACTGCAGATGCATCGTTTAATGTATCGTTAACTCCAGCCAGTGAATTTAAAACACATCAAGTGATTTTATCGAAAGAAGATGGGGATGTATTCATCTATGTTTCTCATAAAGATGGTGTTGATAAGTACAGCGCAACTGGTGTTAAGCAGTTAACATTTGGTAATGCTGATGACAGTGTATCTGCGTTGCTTGTTGACAATCAAAATTTGTATGTTCAATTGGCTGATGGTGTTAAGAAATATTCAACTACTTCGGGTCAGGAACTTAATGCTGTAACTTTTTCAGGTGGATCCGTTTCTCCTGAGCGAGTTTTACCTATGGTGGTTTCTGGTGACTTCTTGTATGTGGCTCAACCAAATACTATTTATAAGTTAGCGTTAACTGATGTTTCTGAGTCAACGAGCGAACCAACCGCACTTAAAGTGAGTAACCTTGCTGCGTTTGGTGCTGGCGATGGCATTATTTATTCTATGATTCGTGTGTATACATTGGATGTTAGAAATGGCACAGATACATCACGAAAATTTTCGACAACTTTATATGACTTCTTTGGTGGATCAAATTCAAATGGCGCTTATCCTAATACGGTTAGTGCACTATATAACGAAAAAGCAGGTGATAAACATTCCGCAATTGGGTCGAATGATCATTCAGCATTAGCGGTTAATAATACTGATTATTATGTGCCTGGTTTTTATTCAACTTGGGGAACAACATCTGCTAATGCTCCGAAAGGGAGCATCCCAGCGCAAAGAACTGCATATAATGATGCAACTAAGCTTAAAGGGTTGGTTAAAGTAACTGGCGGTGATACATCATCACTTGACGAGTCAAACCGTGTTTTTGATGTTACTCCAATTGTGTCTGTTGATAATGATCATTTTTTAAGTCAAGTACATTCATCAGTACGATTTGCTGTTTTTGATACAGCGGAGTCACGTTCTTTTACTGTTGAAAATACAAACTCAACATTATTTGATACTAGCGTTAATACTAACAAGATTACGGATGATAATGATGCTAATTCTGATTGGAAGTATACAGTTTTAGAATATGATCCAGCAAACCCTAGTTCGTTTTTTCCAAATGCAGCAGCTGATCAACTAAACAATTATAATTCATTTGTTCGAGTAGGGAATGCTGCTGATACAATAGCCCCTAAAACTTTTGGTAGTGTTTCGATTAAAATTGAAGCGATTGCTGTGGGTGATCGATTTGTGATTGCTGCAGATGATCAAGGTAACTTACATATTATTGATTAATTTCAATCTAACGTTACATTATTGATTTATAAGGGCCCCAAACGGGGCCCTTTTTTGTTTTGTTGGCACTGATCATAAACTGTGGGACAATTTAGACGTGTATTCTATAGGTTTTGTAATAACAATGTGGATGGCTTTTTTGGGGTACGCTCAGCCGTTGCAACAAGATACCGAAGCAACATTGATTCAAAACAATCAACCCACTTCGCGTGTTGTTTGGCATATGCCGCGACAGCAACGCCATGTTGCATTAACCTTTGATGATGGGCCGGATGAAGTGGTTACCCCTCAGCTACTTACAATATTGCGACAAAAAAATGTTAAAGCGACATTTTTCTTGGTGGGGCATATGATTTCGAAGTGTCCTCATATTGTTGATCAGATTATTGCTGATGGTCATCAAATTGCCAATCATACCTGGGCCCATTATCGCTTGGATGAAATGGACCAAGATCAAATTGGATTGCAATTTACGGCCACCTCGCGGGCAATGGAACGATTGGGTCATTTTATGGTTCCCTACGTTCGACCACCTGGTGGTCGCTTTAATAATTATGTTATTCATGCCGCTAAGGCACAGCAATTAACCATGGTGATGTGGGATGTTAATGCTGCAGATTATAAGGATATGAATGGTAATTTGCCGGACCCGACAGCAATTGTGCGGCGTGTATTAAAAAAAGTAAAACCCGGTAGCATTGTTTTAATGCATAACGGAGAATCTACCGTTACCGCTTTGCCTCAGATTATTGATGCACTTGTTGCAGATGCGTATACGATTGGGTTGCTGCAATGGTGAAAATAGACTCATTGCGAGCGCTTCTTGACGATTTAAAACAACCTATCCTGGGCCTGGATGCGTATGGGGTTATTTACAATAATTACGGACCATTTGATGAGATTTATGGTGTGTTTGATTACTGTAATCAACAGCAGATTCCAATTGTGATGATGACCAATAATGCAACCCAAAACCGAACCATTATTGGCAAAAAAATGCAGGGATTTGGGCTCCCTTTAAGTGAAGAGCGTATTGTGTCTTCTGGTTGTGGGTTGGCCGAAATTTCACAGTTACGGCGCATGGTTGATGGTGAACATGTGTTTGTTTATGGATACGAATCGTCAGTTCAGTATGTGGTTGAGGCGGGTGGGGTATTGGTGGATGATCCGATGTCGGCTGAGGTTATTGTGATGTCAGCCTCTGTTGGTTCACAAAATCATCGCGTGTATCGCGATGTGTTCTTGGCGTTAAAGGCAAATCCGCATGTTCCTGTAATTTGTGTTAACCCTGATCGATATGTTCGTAATCATAATGGTTTTTTGTCAGTTATGGGTTTTTATGCTGAGCAAATGCAGCGCCAGCTTGATCGGTCTGACTTTATTTGGATGGGTAAGCCTTACCCAATATTTTCTGAGTTGGTTCGGCAACGATTGCATGTCTTAGGTTTTGATCAACATCAATTGGTGTTCTGTGATGATAATCCTCAAAATGTTCATCAAATGACACAGGACTTGGGGTGTAAAGGTGTGGTTATTACCCAAACTGGGATTCGGGAAAAAGTGAATGTTTTATTACCGAATGCCGATTCATTGTTTTCGATGCCAATTTGTAAAATTTAGTTTTCGCTTTTAACTTTCTACGCTATTCTATTGATGGGAAGATGACAAACGAAACAATTACGCAACAACTGTTTAAGTTGACAACGCAAATTCAATTGTTTGATAAAGAAAATTATCAGCAACGAATGCTAGATGAGGTTGCTCGAATTTACAATTTTGAAGCTGCAATGATGTTGAATATTTGTGATGATCATCAGATTGAATTAACTTTTTTTTCTGCTCAGAATGACAAAATTGAACAAGAAAATGTTCAGAATTACCTAGAAAAAGAACTGTTTCGTTGGTCCTTTGAAAACGGGCCATATATTGGATCGTTTCAAGAGTTGTCTGTGATTGGCGTTCCGTTTAAATCGTCGACTTGGGGGTTATTTTTTGCTAGCAAGCATCCCTTACCTGCTGATATTAAGGCGCTATCAACGTTTGCTCAAAGTGTTGCAATTTGGTTTGATCACTTTAATGCATCATCGGTACAAGATAGTGCAGTGCAGCCGTTTTCAGATCGCAAATATGCAGCATTACAGACGTTGTATTCCATTGCTGAATGGGATTGGCACATTGATAACAATGAATGCCAGATTTCCAATGCATTCATTGCTTTTTTTGATCATGCTCAAATTAAATCATCGTATTCAATAAAAGACTTATACGACTTAATCGGTATTGAAAATAAAACACGATTTAAAGAATGTATCGATAAAGTTGTTCGAACGCAGTATCAGGTGTTTGAGGAATTTAAGTGCCCCCAACTGGATCAAGTGACGCATCAACATATTCAAATGCTTTTTGATCCTGTCTATGAAAATGGGAAATTGACCCGTATTTTGGGTTTTTGTCGTGATAATGGACGAACATATGCTTCTGATGATCATCAACTTCATTGGTTTGATAGTGAGTGGTTGCATGATTTGCCAGTATTGCCATTGGAGTGGATTGTGCATTCAGATCAAGACTGTGAAATTACCACATCCAAATTTCATCATCAGCAAATTAAGGAAGATGTTGCTCCATTAATTAGCGAGCTAACGACACATTTAACGGACTTATTTAAGACTGAAACCATAACTGGACAGGTGAATGTCTCTGTTAAATTTCCTTTTTTAAATTATCATTATCAGTTGATTGCTGCGCAATCTAGTTTAAATCCATTGCTATGGCGTGGTTTTTTGATTTTGTTGGAAGAAAAAGTGGCCGATGGAAGTGCTGCTGCAATGTTGGTTCAGCGATATGAGGAATCTCAGCATTTGCGTTCAAATCAATTGTTTCAATCATTATCAGGGATTGATGATTTTTCGTCGTATCGTGGCTTGATTCAATATTTAAAAGGTTTACCACGTTTGCAAACTCAAGCCTATGAATTTGTTGACTTTTGGCGGCAATTAAATCAATTGATGGCAGATCAATTTCCTCATGTAAAATTAAAGAAAAATTTAAACGAAGATGTGCGTTTGCCCTACGCCCAATGGGGGTTATCATTGATTCCCTATATTATTCACTTTTTTAAGTTGGATTCAGATGTATTAACATTACAAATTACAGAGCCTGCAATTGTTGAGTCGCAAAATCAACGTTTGGTAGAAGCTAATCACGTGATTGAAGTATCGTTTGGGGCTCAAAATGTGCGACCCTGCTTGGATTTTGAGGCGTTGTTGTTTCAGTATGCATTTGTTGGGACGAGTGTTGATGTATCGTTTTTAAGTAATTCGACTGACTGGAAATGCCGCTTATTTTTTGAGGTTCGGGTGCCTGAGCAACCCATTTTAATGCATTCACAAAATGTGTATCAGCCTGTAGAAGATGCTCGTAAAAAAACAGTGCTCATTGTTGATGATGATGAGTACAATACCCAAACATTGGAAGTATTGTTTCATAGTGATGGCTTTCGTACCATTACAGCGACGCAGGGGCAACATGCAATTCGTTTGATTGAGTCGCTCGATATTATTGATATTATGATTTTGGATATTCGTATGCCGGTATTGGATGGATTTGGGGTACTGGAGTATTTAAAAGAAGCGAATATGTTAAACCGTTTTCCAATCATGATGTTATCTGCCAATATTACACCCGATGTTTCGGAACGGTTGCGTAAGTACAATGTGGATGCGATTGTTGAAAAGCCGTTTGATATGGATGAATTGGTTGGTCGTGTGAATCGATTAATTGATTCACCTGCAATGGTGGGTTAAAGGTACTTTAAAAGAACCTTAATTTGATCTTCAATATTATCGCTTGCTGCAATTTCTGTGGCATGTTTCATAAATGCACGTTTAATTTCCTCTTTTTGATATCCAAGCTGCCGAAGCGCTAAGACAATATCTTCAGAGTCATGATTGCTGGTTTGTTGAACAGTTGGCTCTGCAGTAATTGTGGGTTGATCTGCGTCTGGAATAATATCACGAATTTTGTCTTTTAATTCGATGATCATGCGTTCTGCTGTTTTTTTGCCAATTCCTGGGATTTGAGTGATTAGCATAACGTTATCTGTTTGAATGGCTTGGACAAAGTCATTTAATTTAATATTTGATAGAATCCCCATGGCTACTTTTGGGCCAATGCCAGATACTGAAATTAAAGTTTCAAACATATGACGTTCAGTCATTGATTCAAATCCATAAAGAATTTGTGCATCTTCTCGAATATGATGGTAAGTAATCACTGTTCGTTCTTCATTGCATTGCCATTTAGCTAATGCATGCTGTGTGCAAAATACTTGGTATCCAATATTATTCACCATTAGAACTATGCTGGTTGGCAGCATGTCCGAAATGGAACCTTTAAGCGAGATAATCATCGAGTTAATTTTAACGAAGAAGAGTGTTGGTGGCAAATGGCAATTGCTAACGCATCTGCAACATCATCTGGTTTGGGCAATGTTTTTAGTTTTAATAGTTCTTTTGTCATAAACTGCACTTGTTTTTTTTCTGCACCACCGTAGCCAAGAATGGCACTTTTGACTTCTGTTGGCGAGTAATTGAAAACAGGAATGTTAAACTCTTCAAGTGTGCACAGAATGACACCCCTTGCCTGACTAACAACCATTGCGGTTTTAACATTTTTGCTAAAGTATAATGTCTCAACACCGCATTGCTCGGGTTGGTGTTCTGAAATAACAGTAATTAAATTGTCGCGTATTGTTTTAAGACGCTGACCAACACTCATTGTAGGTGGGGTTGTTATTGCACCATAACTGACTGCTGTTGCTTTTTGGTTGTGGCTATCGATAATCCCAAATCCCACAATGGCAATCCCAGGATCTATGCCCATGATTCTCATAGTGACTAGTTTACCTATTTTTAGGTACAATGTCATCATGGCACAACAATTTATTGGTATTGTCGGACGAAATGGATCAGGAAAATCTTCGGTTTGTGAGTATTTAGAGACCAAAGGATTTACAGTTATTTCTTTATCGGATGTTGTACGTCGTCATGCGGCTGATCAACAATTATCTGATGATAGAGATTCATTAACAACATTGGCAAACCAATTAAAAAGTGAGCACGGATTGGCGTATTTTGCTGAAGCTGCTATGGCGCAAGCTGCATCGTTGAGTCACGTTGCGTTTGATAGTATTCGACATCCCAAAGAAATTGCGTTGTTAAAGCAGTCTGGCGTGGTTTTGATTGGAATCAAAGCAGACCTTAAAGATTGTTACGAACGAATTAAAGCCCGAGGAAAGGGGACAGATTTTGTAACTTTTGAGGAATTTAAGGCTCAAGATGAATATGAAATGTCTGGTCAAAGTAAGGGGCAGCAAATAGCCGCTTGTTTGGCATTGTGTGATCGCTGCATTGAAAATAATCAAGGATTAGGAAATTTATTTGCAGCTGTTGACGATATTTTAGAAACAATGGCAAAGGATCAATATGTATAACGATACGAGACTGTTTATAGAGGGTGGTTATCCATTAAATGGAACAATACAGGCGTCAGGTGCAAAAAATTCAGCTTTGCCTATTTTAGCGGCGTGTATTTTAACCGAAGGGCATTTTACAATTAAAAATATTCCCCCCTTAATGGATGTAACTATTATGCTGAAAATGTTAAATGCATTGGGCGTTCGTGCAGAGATGTCAGCCAATCAAGATATATCGCTATGGAACCAACGTAAAATTAGACACATTGCACCTTACGAATTGGTCACTGCGATGCGAGCGTCATTTTTTGTTGCAGGACCGATTTTAGCGAGAACTGGATTTGCAAAAGTACCATTGCCAGGTGGCTGTGCCATTGGGACTCGACCATTGGATATCCACTTAAAAGGGTTTCGTGCCATGGGGGTTGATGTAACAATAGAGCACGGATTTGTTCAAATGATGACACAGTCATTAAAAGGTAGTCGGATTTATTTGGATTTTCCGAGTGTTGGAGCCACTGAAAATATCATGATGGCTGCAACACTGGCTGATGGAACAACCATTATTGAAAATGCGGCACAAGAACCCGAAATTACAGATCTGGCTCAATTTTTAAATGCTGCAGGGGCCCAAATTACTGGGGCAGGTTCATCGACCATTACCATTCATGGGGTTCAATCATTAAAGGGACAAGATTATGCAATTATTCCGGATCGAGTTGAGGTTGGAACACTTATGATTGCGGCTGCTGTTACTAAAGGTGATGTGTTTATTGAAGGAGCAGTCCCTGATCATATTGAGCCGTTGATTCGGAAGATGAAAGAGGCCGGGGCTGATGTGCAGATTTCAAATGATGGTATACGTGTTATTGGTCATCAGCCGTTATCTGCGGTTGATATTGAAACATTGCCTTTCCCTGGTTTTCCTACAGATATGCAAGCCCAGTTTATGTCCATGTTATGTGTTTCACAAGGGACAAGTGTGGTTACAGAAACCATTTTTGAGAATCGATTTATGCATGTAAATGAACTCATGCGACTGGGGGCCAATATTCGGGTTGATCAACGGCAAGCCATTATTGAGGGGGTTCCAAAATTGAATGCTGCAGAAGTGAAGATTACGGATCTTAGAGCCGGTGCTGCACTGATTATTGCGGGTTTGATTGCTGATGGAGAAACATCGGTGTATGGTTTAAATCACTTGCGTCGTGGGTATCATGATTTACCGCAAAAATTGCGAGATCTTGGCGCTAAAATTCGTTCCCAATGATTCATTTTTTTCGATCATTATTGAATACACTTTCGGGGGTTGTATCGATTGTTGTTTACGTAACGTTAATTATTGAACTTATTTTCATGTTGAGCATGGTCACTGTTCATTCATTTAAGGATATTCATTACTATATTTTTCTGCTGATATTTTTAGATTCAATGGTTCGGTTAATTATTCAGCCTTCTCGCTCATTTGGGTATACCCGGTTGATCATTGGGCTTTGTGCCATTATTCCAATATTAAATTATCAAGGGATACAATTGCTGCCATTTGATATTAATTTAGGGATGCAGCAAGGGTTTTTGTTTTGCTTGGCCTTAACTCGACTAAATCACTTATCATTTTTATTTGAACCACTACGCACAAACCCAACGCAATCTTTTGTTGGCGGATTTGTCTTATTTATTTTATTGGGGGCTGTTTTTTTAACGCTCCCGATGGCGCATCATGGGACACTGCCTTTTATTGATGCATTATTTACGGCGGCATCTGCCGTTTGTGTGACCGGCTTAAATGTTGTTGATGTTGGTACTCATTTTTCTGCTGTTGGACAATTTGTGCTATTGTTTCTTATACAAATTGGTGGATTGGGGATTATGACGTTTTATGCCCTTGTGACGTTATCATTGCATCAACGCTTTATGAGTAAAGAGTCACAAGAATTGCAGCAAGGGTGGTCAACAGAAAATGCTCATGAAACATTTGGATTGATTCGGGGTATTTTTATTGTTACATTTTTTGTAGAGTTACTGGGTGCGATTGCCATATTTATTGCATTGCCCGATACGATGTCAATAAAGGCACGCTTGTTTGGGTCGGTATTTCATTCTGTTTCAGCATTTTGTAATGCTGGATTCTCTTTGTTTAGTGATAGTTTGGGAATCTTTTCATCAAACGGTTCAATTTTAGTTGTTTTTGCTGTGTTAATTTTTTTGGGGGGCATAGGTTTTCCAGTTCTTTTTGAACTTTATCACCGGTTTATAGTTCGTGATCGGCATCGTTTAAAGCTGCAAACAAAAATGGCGTTATATATTAGTTTAATTTTAATTTTACTTGGAACTTTGGTTATTTATTTTCAATCAATGGTGTCGGGGTTGGATGCTTTAGGCATTGCTTTTTTTCATTCCGTTTCGAGCCGAACCGCTGGGTTTTCTATGTTGGACTTATCTTCATTTTCATTTGCATCGCTTTGGTTTATTTTGTTGCTGATGTTTATTGGTGCATCTCCAGGTTCAACCGGTGGTGGAATAAAAACAACCACATTTGGATTGTTATTTGTTGCACTTTTTAACACTATTCGGAGCCGAGAACGGATTCATGTGTTTGATCGCCACGTAAAACCTCAATTGGTTTTTAAAGCCTTGGCTATTTTGACAATGTCGTTTTTTATTGTTTTTTCTGCGTTTTTTCTGCTTTTAATAACGGAAGATTTACCATTTTTTCCGCTGTTGTTCGAGACCGTATCTGCGTTTGCTACCGTTGGGTATTCGATGGGGATTACCGCTGAATTATCGATAACAGGTAAGTTAGTTATGATATTTTTAATGTTTTTTGGTCGTGTGGGGCCATTGACGCTGGCGTTTGCATTGACTCGACGTCCTAAGCCAGCCAATTATAAATTGCCCGATGAACCTATTTTATTAGGATAGCCATCATAGGGATTCGAATCCAACCTATGGTATTATAAATGTCATGAAAAAGTCTGTTGCTGTAATTAGTTTAGGCAAGTTTGGGGTTCAGTTGGCCATCAGCTTAAGTCAAAAAGGATATGATGTTATTGCGATTGATCAATCTTCTGAACGAGTGGATGATATTAAAGAGTTGGTCAACTTTGCTGTGGCTTTGGAAGCTACGGATGAAAAAGCCATGCGGTCAGTAAATGTCGATACCGTTGATATTGCTGTTGTATCAATGGGGACAAATGTGCAATCAAGTTTGTTAACAACAGCTTTATTACAAAAATTAGGTGTTGCAGATATTTATGTTCGTAGTATTAATCAGTTGCAAGAGAATATTTTATTATCGATGGGTATTCCAATGAATCGAATCATTAACATTGAGGAAGAGATGGGTGAACAGTTGTCCTCAAGTTTGGCATCAGGGAAAATTGGACGTTATATACAAATTTCAGAGCGGCACTCTTTAATGGAGATTCGTGTCCCCGAAATGTTTGTTGGAAAGTCATTAAAGACATTGGATATTCGACGTCATTATAAGATCAACGTTGTTGGCATTAAGCGAATGGTTCCGCATGTTGATGATCAAGGAGATGTTCAATACGATGTTCGAATGACTGATATTCCGGATCCTGAAGAAGCGCTTTTAGAATCTGATGTTTTGGTTATTTTGGGTACTGATGAGCACATCGATACATTTATAAAATTAGGAGATGAATAGAAATGCGACGGTTATTTGATCGACTTCCATTATTTTGGAAATATTTTTTAATGTCATTTTTAATATTTGTGTCTTTTTATGTGACGCTCTTTCTATTTACTAATCGTGTTGTGTTGTTAATTAACCAGGGGTTGAACTTAAGTGTGCCTATTGGTTTATTTCGACAAGATTTTATCTGGTTTTTTATTTTTGGTTTACTACTTAGTTCACTCTTTTTAATGATTATGTACTTTGATTTGAAGTATTTTTTAAACCAGTTAAATAATCATTTTAAGTATGCAATTGCCCGAAAGAAATTAATTCCAAATTTAGAAGAGTTTCAATCAAAGGACTTATTTCAGGATATTTCAGTAAATGCAAATCAAATGTTTTCGCTATTTAAAAACTTTGACCAAATGAAGTCATCAAGAATATCAATGGAAATTTCTACAATTAAGTCATTAATTAATGTGATTGCTGAGGGTGTAATTTTTGTTAATCAAGATAAAGTTGTGACGCATATCAATCATCAAGCTGAAGAGTTATTGCGGTTAATTCCTGGCGAGGTGATTGGTGAAACAATTTCGCGGTATATTACCGATACGAACATTCTTGAGCATTTAAATCAGGCCTTACAAAATGATCAAAAAATTACAGATATCAAACTAACAATTCGAGATACAGAATTTATTACGCTAACAATTTTACCTGTAAAAAACAAATATGGTGAACTTGTTCGAGCAATTATTTTATTTAAATCTTAAATTTAGTTGGCTAAGCGCGTTCGTTAAAAGAGTGGGGTGAATCAGTAACAACTGATGCATTAAGTAGGATAGATTGGTTATTGATTACGCTTTGCTTTTCCCTTGAACGCTGCATTGTATTTTCAGGGACCACAACCAAGGCAAATAATTCAGCTATCTGTTTAATGGTTTTTGTCCAAGAAATATCAAGCCAAGGCTGATAGCTTTGAGTTAGCATTGTGTCTAAATTTGGAAATTTGTTTAATGTATCTTTTGGTATGTTGTGTTGTTCATCAAAGAACTTGTTAATCATGCGCAACTGAACCAAACACTCATTAATGATTTGTAACTTTTGATTTGTTTGATCATAAATCTGGATGTATTTTTTTCGATCATTATTCGTCATTTTAGTTAACTCAAGCTTTAGCTCGTCGTATAATGCTTTTGCGAAGGGCTTGTATCGATGGAAGCTTGCTTCCAAACTTTTTGTGAATAGGCTTAATGGGTGATGGGTGTGTTCTTTTTTTTCAATAATGTCGTTCCAATATTCTGTCTCTTTCTCATAGTGTCGAACAGTTGAGTATATTTTAAAATAACTTTCTTTTATGTCTTGTTTTTCTTTTGCACTTAACTCATTATTGTTCGCAATTTCTTTTAAAATGTTAATATTTTTTTTTGCATAATTACGGATATGAATGTTTGTGGATGTAATTTGGTATAACAATTCGATGTAAACCATTTTAAATTGGTTGGATACTGATGTGATTTGTTTAAATTCTTTTAGTTGTTTTTTTGCAATGTCAGGAAGTTGAATTGAAATTGTTGTGGTTTGCTCCTTTGATGTTTGCTGTGCTAGAAGCTGTTTGTAGCACCTTGTGTATAGCTCTTCAGAAAATGCTGTGATGAATGGGGGGTTAATTTTCTGTGTGATTGAATTTATATCTTCCCTGATTTGTTTTTCGTATTGTGACAAGGGGGTGTTTTTTAGTGATGTTGATTCTTTTATTTTTGAATGCCAGCCGTCGTCACCTTTAATTTTACCTAAGATAATGGACTTATTAATTTCTGAATGAAGAAAGTCTTTTACATTTTTTTCTAGATAACTTAGTTGGACTTCTTTATTTTCTGTGAGCCAGGCAGTTAAGGCTTCTTTTAGTGTATTATTTTTAATGTTTGGTTTTTCGATATATGGTTTATGTGTATTTTCTAACCAATTTACAAAATGGGCCCAGTCATTTGTTCCATCCACTGAAAGGTCGGATATAATCTTTTCTTTAAAGTTTTGGTTAATGCGCTTAATCTTTTTATTTATTGCCCTTAAGGTAAGTAAATCGTCCTTGAGCTGTAATAATGAAGAGTGACCATTTTCAGATAGGACCAAGGTTATGCTTGTATTTTTAAGAAATTCTGATTTCCACTCATTATATTTAATGTCTGTACCTTTTGAGTTGGCATTAACAAGGCAATTCTTGATTATTGTTTCTAATAAATATTCTTGATCGATGATAGTATTAAGATCGCTTGGGAATGTGTTCTCTAAAATGATACGAATGACATGAGAATCATTATTTATGCCTGTATTATATTGAGCTGCTAATCCAGTCATACTTTATTTATCGGTTAAACTCTCAATCAAACTGAGTGATTTATGCTAATATGATGGGAATGCAAAGCTATTTTTTTGGATCTTTAGCCATTGCTGTGTTTGGTATCGGATTTTCTCTTTATAGTATTCAGCGAAGTTTTTTATCTGTTGTTACTTTAATGATTAATTCTTTGCTGCTTTTACTGTACTTTAATGTCCGCTCAGTTGACCCTATAATTTCTGTTTATTCAATTCATTTGGTTGTGATCTTATTTAGTATAATTTTGTGTCTTCATCTGATTAATGTTAAACTTCTGCATCGGTTTTCTGTTGGGGTATTTGACCGATGTTGTGTAGGTGTTTTCTTGTTATTGATGTTGTTTTTACCAACAACAGAATTTGTTTTTAGGGCACCAGTTTCTTTTAGTTCAGCTCTTGAATTAGTTTATTATTGCTATGGATTATTTTTGGCTATCTATGCTTTAGGCGTGTCTATTGTTGGTTTAAACAAACATTCACAAACGATATTTTCAATTTTGCTAGTTGTAATTAGTGCAGTTCATACATTAATTGTTCTGTCATCAAATTTAACAGTGGATCATTACTTTCTGTTGTTGTTAATCATTGTACCGTTGTTAACTATGTTTCATACAATCACGATTACGCTTTATCAGGACCTTGGTTTTCAGCGAACGTTGATGAAATATTCTCGAACTTTTCTTCGTTTAAATTACCTCTTTTGGCCAATTTTTATTGTCGGATATTTTTACTTCAAGTTTATTCATTTATCTTCACCGATAACCTTCTTTTTGGGGACATTTACTTTAGTCACAATCGCGCATCGATTTTTTTCATTATTCCCATTTAAGTTTAGTGATTATTGGCTGCGAAATAGTGATTACTTTAGTGTATTTACATCCAATGTTTTTTCTGCAAAAAATTGGCCTCATTTATTCAATGCATTTCATCAATTTTCAACACAAACCAATGCAATATCTTGGTTAGCTAAGTTTAACATAGATGACCAAAGTCAAATTACTTCTGACTCTTCTATTATTCAAGAACAATTTAATCAATATGATTATTTATTTGATCTAATTACAGAGCCTATTAAAATTATTAAAAAAAGAGATAAGATTGATCTTTGTATAAAATTGGTTGATTCAGGGCAATATCATGGCTGGATCGTTTTATCTTATCCACTAACATATGACTTATGGTTATATAATATGCGTTCACAGTTTAATCAGATGGTTGTTGATTGTAAAAATAGTATTCGGTTAATTTTCTCATACAATCGGCTAAACATGAGAATTAAATATATGGCGAATGCAAATGAATTTGTATCACGATTATCGTTAATTAACCCATCACAAATTTCACATGAAATTTTACTTCACTTAAAACAGACATTTGGTTTTGATCATGTTATTTTACCTGAATTTTCGAATGTTGCTTTTTCTATGTTCTCTTCTACAGTGTATGTTCCTAAGCATATACGCAACCTGATTGCGTCCGTTGACGCATCTTCTATCGTTCAACTACCATACGATCCAAAATTAATTCATCGTGATGATTCTCATATTAATCCGTTTATTAAAAAGGTTTTAGAGCTTTATCGGGCGAATCAGTGTTATCTCATGCCCATTGTTAATCAATCTAAATTGGTTGGTTTTTATCTGGCAATTAACTTAGACCACTCAACAAAGATTGATATCTCGCTATTGAGTATTATCAATCGACAAATTTCCTCACTAATGTATCGATCATTAACCGCTAAAAAGATCGAAACAACCCAGAAGTTTTATCAAGAAATTGTTGATTATTTATCCTCTATTATTGTTGTATTGGATGATCAATTAAATATTGAGTTTAAAAATGAAAAATTTAACTCATTTTTTGATAAGGACTATCATAGCTTTAAAGATATTATATTTGATTTTCCTTCCTTGGAGATTGTTCACAAAATTATCGATTTTTCTGATACAGAGATGACTGTAAAACTTAAAGATAAGCATTTTAAGTTGTCCTTAAAAAAGATGGGTGCTTCTCATATTATTATTTTGTTAACTGATGTTACAGAGTTGGTGCGTATTCAACATAACATTTCTAAATCTTCCAAGCTAAAGGGGATGGGAACATTTGTTGCTGGTGTGGCTCATGAAATTAAAAATCCACTTGTTGCGGTTAAGACGTTTACCCAATTATTAGCAAAAGATTGGTCAAATATTGAGATCCAACAAAAGTGCGATCAAATTGTATTGCCACAATTAAATCGGATTAAAAACTTAGCTGAGTCACTTAACTTTTTTGGTAAAGATAGTGATGTTTCTTTTCAACCACTTAATTTTTCTTCTTTGATTTTAGATACAATAGATTTGGTAAAGCAGCAGCAACAGTTGACTCAGATTAATGTAGATTTTGATATTGAACCAAATGTGTATATTTTTGCTTATGAAACAAAAATGTCTCAAGTCTTATTAAATTTATTTTTAAATGCTGTGGATGCTGTTGATATGGCTGTTCATCCTGTAATTAAATTTAGATTATATACGGATAGTCAAACAAAAGTTGTTTTGGATATTGTTGATAATGGTGAGGGGATTTCTAAAAAAGATATTCCTTACTTATTTGATCCATTTTTTACGACAAAAGATAAAGGAACAGGCTTAGGGTTAAGTATTGTTCATCAAATTATGATGGACCACCAAGGGGTTATTTCAATTCCAAATTCATCGCCTAGTGGGACAACATTTCGGTTAACTTTTCCAAAGTTATTGCGACCAAAAGGGGTTCGAATATGATGTCTACCCTGATAATTGTAAGTGTTGTTATTCTTTTATCTTTGGGGTTTCATTTTTTTTATTTGAGATCATTTTCGGCACTTTTAAAATTGGGCTTAGGCTACTTATTTTTTATAACGTTATTGTGGGCTTGGAACTTTTTTTTACCAATGGATATGCTCCAAAAGGGGTACCTTGGTCAGCAGTTACTAATCTTTGTTCCTTTAATTTCACGTGCGCAACGCTTAGATACTAGTCGAGGACATTTGATAGTAACTGGCATTTATTTTTCGATAGCAACGCTTGTTTTTGTGAACATTATTTATACATTTATTTATGCTAAGTTTTTTATATTCGCGCATATTGCTCTATTGTCTACAATTGTATTAAGCTCTTTATTTGAATTGTTTTTGGTATCACGTTTGAGATTATCTACAGAGAAGGGATCTGTTTTTTTTACGCTGCTTCACGAAAGAATTTTCTTTATAAGTTCCTTATGTTTTATTCTTGTGATGAATACCGTCAATTCAGATATGATGATTTATGCCGTTCTTTTATTCGCCTATTTCTTTATGTTTGGGGTCTGGATTTGGGTAAGCTTTCAAAAGTTTCGGTTACAGACGATAAGATTATTGGTTCAATCAATGGTTTATTTGGTTTTATTTTTATTCCCTCTTGTTGGGGGATACCTATTAATTTCTTCTTCAACTTTTTTACAGCTTTCTTCGTTATCGAAAATGCTTGTAACGTTATTTATTCCTGGTATTATTGCTGTGCTAACTAAAGGGAGTGACTTGGTTAGAATATATCTAAATTCGCTATCTTTGTTTACGATATTTATGATTGTGCCGTTTAAGCAGTTGCTTGATCGATTGTATCGCTGCGTATCTTTTACCGAATTAAATCAAGTATTTTATGATATTCAAATTTTTAAATCTAAATCTGCTCGTATTTTTATTTGGCACATTCAATCGTCAGCTCCTGTTTCTATTACTTCAGAAACTCCATTATTACCAAATGATGTTATTATGATTTTGCAATATCGAGAACGTGTTTTTCGTTATCAGTTGGAGCCACTGATTCAATCATTTAAAGGTACACCACTACAAACTAATATTGATGCTTTGGTTACGTTTATGGATGAGCATGACATTTTAGCGGTATCATTATTACAGCAGTCGGGTGAAATGGTTGGGGTCATGGCGATACGCACATCGGCTAAGTACCGAGATATTTTGGAAAATGACATTTATATGTTGCGTCAGCTTGAGGATGGTTTAACGGCTTGTATCATTAATTTAGAGTCAATGGAGCGATTATCATCTCACCAAATGATTTTGGAAGATGTTAATGCCGCGCTATCTTTTATGGATCTTTCAACTGAAAAGACAGAGTTTCAGGAGCAGGTCTCAATGTCGTTATTAAAGGTTGTTCCAACCATGAAAAGTTTTATTCTCCTATCATATGATCCATTATCTGGTTTTTATAAAAACTCTTCATTATTCAAGACTCAATCAGCAGAATCTTTGATTCTGCACTCTGATGATGTGTTAGCTCAATTAAACGATAATATTTTATGTAAGTTTTTTATCGATGACCCTAAAACCCCTCAAGTTCTATATGATCATATGCAAACGATTGATGTTAAACAGGCCATTCTCGTACGGCTGGATGATGGTGACTTGTCATCAATTTTTATTGCTTTTTTTACGTTTCCTACTGATCTTTCAGATTCACGGGTGTCGTATTGTCAAATGTTATTGCGTCAATTTGAAACCTTTTCGGATTATCAAAATAAATTTGAGAAGTTGTCGGAATTGCAGCAATTTCTAACAGATTTATTGGACCAATTGCCAACAGGAATTTTAATTCTAAATTCAGATTCTCGTTTTGTTTTTATAAATCGAAAATTTCGATTGCAGTTACAAGACGTTAATTTTACAGAAGCCGTGGGCATTGGTGTTTTACCTCCTCAATTGCAGGTTGCAATTCATGATGTTGATCGCACTAATGGCACGTACCTTAATAAAGTTCAGCTGAGTAAAAATGAATCTGCAGACTGGTATTTGTTATCTGGGTTTCATGTATTTCAAGAAAATGATAAACACATTGTTTTAACATTGACGAATATCCAACAGTCAAAAGAGCTAATTGATCAAATGAACCAAACAAATCGATTGGCAATGATGAGTAAAATTGCGAAAGGTATTTCTCATGAACTAAGAGGGCCTGTAAGTCAATTAGTGCAAGGCGTTAAGAACGTTAAAGATCATTGGCAAGATGAGCAATTTCAAGAACAGTTTTCGAAAGTAACAATTCCTCAAGTTGATCGAATAAACTTGTTGTGTCAATCATTACTTCGGTTGAGTCGAACCAATGTTGAGGCGCTTGTTGATGTTTATTTGCCAGATTTATTGGATCAAGTATTGCGACTAATCGCTGGTGATTTACAATATTCTCAACATAAGTTTTATGTTGTTTATTTAGAAAAGAAGACGTTGGTTATTGATCAAGTAATGGCAATTCAGGTCTTAATGAACTTGATGATATACACCTTGAATTTTTTGGCTAAAGGTACCAGTAAATTATTGTTAGAAATACGTGTAACTGATGATGGAATGCTATTTTTGAAAGTTTCAACTCAGGATTATTGTACCAGTACGTTTGTTTATTCGAACCAGCTCAAAGATCAACTGGAATTATCTATTGTGAATCAAATTGTTATTAATCAAAATGGGCGATTTGATATTGAAGCAATTGAGAATCTGGTGACTTTTAATGTGTATCTTCCAATACAGTCAATTCAAGAACCGATTAAAACCGGTGAGTCTACGTTGCTTGCTTAATTGTTAGTTAAGCTTTGAACGGTTGGGATGTATCGTAGATCTTCCTTTTGAATAATATAATTATCTTCATTTAAATAAATATTTATTTTGGATGTTTTGTCTGTAGCTTGAAATACATTATTAAATGTTAACCCATTTTTATTTGTATATTGAGCATGATGTTTAACCACAGTTAAATAAAAGTTTTCTGTTGTAATTGATGAGAATGGTCCATATAATCGCTCACCAACTTCTAATGGAAATGGAATTACTTTGATTTTAAAATCTGTAACCTCGTCTGAAAGAAATACATAACCATCTGACAAGTGTTGCGAATAAAAACCATGTGAACCAGTTAGTCCATTAATATTTACGTCTTCTTTAATGTATGTACAGTTCAAGTAGTGTACTCCATTAAATGATGCAAAAATTCCATCTTTTACAGTTAAAGTGGTATTGCCAACTGGGATGTTATCGATGTAATTGGTATAGCTATATTCTCCTGCTTTAATTGTCATTGACTCTATTTTTTCAAGCGATAAGCTTGTCTTTTTAGAGCAGCCAGCCAAACAAAAATAGCAGCTAAAAATGATAATAAATAGAGATCGATATTGGCTCATAATCTAGTTCATTTATCGTGGTTTCTTCATAGATACTTAAGTATTTATACGAGATTTTATTTCTGAGTTTTTGCCATGTTTTTTTTATGATAAGTTTCACTTGATGATTAAGACTAAATTCAAGCCCAAGTTCATAAAAGATATTGGGAATATGCTCTTCTTTATAGTTTTGAATTAATGGAATACTTACAGCACTGGTTTTAGATTCGATGATTTGTACGTCATCTGGGGAGTCACTTAATAAAAAAAAATAGCGATATCCGATGGCGCTAATAATATTCAATCTTGGAAAGAATGGCTGACGATATCCAACACTTAAGGCTGTGTTTAAAAGGTCTTTTTTTAGTGTGGTTTGATTTGTAATTGGTTCATGGATTGTTCCATGTGTTTTTAATGAAAAATAACTTGCCGATAAATTCAATACAATTGGTCCATATGATATGCTAGTACCAGCACCAGCATCAAGATTCAAAAATGGTGTTTGTATAGCATTAGAGTACAGTAAGTATGGTTGAAATCCCCAAAGCTGGCTGCATAATGCAATGCCAATAATGAGGGTTTTAATCATGCTAAAGCAACAATTGTTTTTGGAACAGACTGAGATAATTGATCAAACTGCTCACAACGAAACTTTTTCTTCTTGTTTTCTAGACAAGTGTCCATTTTTGGAATGATTGTTTTCAGCTTTTCTTGTACATCTTTTTTTTGTATTAAATTTGAAAGATAGTATTGAGACACCTTTATTTCGTTTTCTTTTGTTAATTTTTTTGGTTTATTTATGGATTCGGATCGTTCCTTAGATGGTTTTTGGGTTGCAATTTCAATTAATGATTTAGGTTGCTCTGAATAAATGGGGTCGGCTTGAGAATCCTGAATGCTTTCAACGTAATGTTGAATAGAATGAGTGGTCAAAATATTGGGTTTAGATTTAAAGGTGAGCCAGGTTGTATCCATTGTTGATTTGAATTTGTTTTCATAACATTGCTTGAGTTTTTGAAGTTGATTTTTAATCACTGGATGATTTCCGATCTGACAGTGTTGAATAATATTGAAGAGTTGTAAGATTTTAATTTTTGCACCTTTATCGGTTAATAAACCACCCGATATTTGATGCAATAGTGTTTGAATCAAATGATCAATGAATTTGACAAGCTTTTTTAATTCTTGCATTTCATCTATGCGTGTTGCGTTAATGATTCTATCAATGTGTTCAAATAATATTTTTTGTGATTTAACTTCATTGACGTTGTCAATCATGCCTTGCCTCCGATATCAATTTTTTGGGATTAATATTTTTATCGGTGGTAAAACAAATAACTTTACTAAATTATCCGCCGCCAATAAATCGAAGGATTTCGATATTATCTTGCGGTGTTATCTTAGTAGATGGGAATTCATTTTTGTGGAGTACTGTGCCATTTAGTTCAACAATTACATCAGTTGGCTGGAGCTTGAGGGATTCCAAAAGTCTTAAAATGTCTGTTGCTTTCGTTTGGGTTTTTTCACCATTTAACGTAATAATTATTTGATCCATCGAATTCGGTTTACTGGCCAGTAGATAAACATGGCCTCACCGATCAGGTCAGATTTATGGACAAAGCCCCAAACACGAGAATCGGCGGAGTTTCCGCGATTATCACCAAGAACAAAATATGACTTTGGTGGAACCACTGTTTTTTCAAGTGATGAGTAATCTCGACGCAATGTTATGCCAGGAAACACCAAGAGTTTATCGTTGATGTACACCATACCCCGATTAATTTCGACGGTTTCTCCAGGTAGTCCGATTAATCGCTTCACATATTGTTTACCATCGTTATAAGGAGATTTGAATAAAATAACATCGCCTCTTGTTGGGTTGTTAAAGTAGTAAACCAACTTGTTTACAATGAGTCTATCAGCAAATTGTGTTGATGTTTTAGATTGCAATGTTGGGATCATTGAACCAGAAAATACCAAGGACGATTGAATTACGAATTGACGTAAAATTAATGCAACAATAAGTGCACCTAATAATGTTTCTAGCCAATGAATGAGTGCTCCGAATTTTGGTGAGCGGATTCGAATTGTTTCTTTCGTAGAAACCCATTTTTGTTTAAATTGGTTGATTGAATGAAACATCTTCGTCAGAATAACATTAGTTAACTCTTTTTGGAATAAAGCAATGCGTATTAAATTTTCTAAATATCACGGATGTGGCAACGATTTTATTTGTTTGGATTTGAGACAGTCAAATGGTAATCCAATTTCGATGGCAAAGACCCTTTGTCAACGTGGTTTTTCTGTTGGTGCTGATGGTTTGGTTGGTGTTGCATTATCGCAAACAGCTGATTTTAAAATGGTGATAATCAATGCAGATGGTTCTGTTCCTGAAATGTGTGGAAATGGATTGCGTTGTTTTGCTGCTTATTTGTTGGAGTTGGGTCTGATTAAGCATACAACAACAACTGTTGAAACTGGTGCTGGTATTTTGACTTTTGACATTGTTGATCAATCCAATCATGTCGTTCAGGTTCGAGTTGGAATGGGTGAGGTTTCAATTTATGATCAGTTGCCTAGTCAGGATTTTTTATTGCCTGAATTGGGTAATACACTTAACGTTAACGGTCAATCATATGATTTCTTTCCAGTTAGTGTTGGAAATCCACATGTTGTTATTTTTGTTGATGATGTTGATTCTTTTCCAGTAACAGATGTTGGTCCATTAATTGAGTGTCATTCCTTTTTTCCACAACGAACCAATGTTGAATTTATTCAGGTGGTATCCCAAAGTCAGTTAAAAATGCGTGTTTGGGAGCGTGGTGTTGGTGAGACTAATGCCTGTGGTACGGGTGCTTGTGCAGCTGTTGTTGCCGCATATGAGCAAAAATATGCAGCTAAAAATGCTCTTGTTGAGTTACGTGGTGGTGATCTAAAAATCAATTATGATGATGGAACACGCCAAGTATTAAAAGAGGGGCCAGCAACATTTGTTTTTTCAAGCGAAATTGTGATTTAATTCACAGTCATAATCAATTGATGTAAAATAAATCTGACGAGGAATTACAATGCAATTAAAAGTTATGGTGTTTGCGATTTATTTAACTTCCTTGTCGTGCTTTTCTATGTCAGGGTTGGATGTTATGAGGTTGGTTCAAAAAGAGTCACAGAAGAAGCAAACTCGATTTGCTGTGATTACAATGAAAATTTTTGATAAAGATGGACGTGAGCGGCGTCGTTTTTTTAATTATTGGACCAAGTCCTCGCCTGAAAACGAGAAAAGTCTAATTAAGTTTTTTCGCCCCAAGAATGTAAAAGGTACAGCATTATTCACCGAGTCAAAAGTTAAAGAAGGCCCAAAGGTTCAATGGATTTATCTGCCTGCATTTAAGTCAGTTCGTCAATTGAGTTCATCTGATAGCAATAAAAGTTTTATGGGTAGTGACTTTACGTATTCAGATATTGCTGGGCGAAAGCTATCTCAAGATAATCATAAATTGGTGAAAGAGGAGGGCAATTATTATTTTATTGAGAGCACTCCTGTGGATCCTAAAAAGGCAATCTACAGTCGAATACTTTATGTTGTTCATAAAAAATTTAATATTATTTCCAAAGCTATTTTTTTCGATCGCAAGGGTGTTCGTTTAAAATCACTTGTTTCAACAAAAGTTTCAACTATTAATGGTGTTTACGTTGTTATGCTCTCTGAAATGGAAAATCATATTACGGGTGGAAAGACATTTCTAAACGTGGAATCGATGACCATTGGTGAACCAATAAAAAATGACTTAATGTCGATTAAGGGCTTAAAATCATTATAGCGTGATGCCGAATAGCTACTTTTAATTTAAATCATACGTTATGCTTCCGGTTTGTTTACCAACCAAAGCAATGAGGGTGTGTTTTCTGATTTGATCGATTTCAAATTTCATATTCTTTAATGAGTTCTTTTTTCCAAGTGCAATGTCGTGTAGAATTTGGTTTTTCTTTCGAAATTATTATTTGAACTAACGTAAGAAATTAGGTAATGTAAGGGTTATTTGATTTAAATTTAGAGGTGTAAATTTGGTTCGTTCTTTTATTTGTTTGTTGTTAATGGTTAACCATGTTTTTGCAATGTCGGGTTTAGATGTTATGACGTTGGTGCAAAAAGAATCCCAAAAAAAGAATACTCGTAAAGCAGTTGTACACATGAAGATTTATGATGATCAAGATCGTGAACGTGTTCGTTTTTTCAATTATTGGACAAAATATAAACTTAGTCGAGAGGATAGCTTAATTAAATTTTTTCGACCTAAAAATGTTAAGGGAACGTCTCTGTTAACGAATTCTAACACAGATCACGACTCTAAAAGTCAATGGGTTTATTTACCAGCATTTAAATCGGTAAAGCGATTAAGTTCCTCAGATAAGAATAAAAGTTTTATGGGTAGTGATTTTACTTATTCAGATATTGCTGGTCGAAAACTAACTCAAGATGACCACAAATTAATTAAAGACACAGATCATTATTATTATGTTGAAAGTATTCCCAAGGATATTGATGATTCTATTTATTCTAAAATACGGTATGTTATTAGTAAAAAATATAATGTCATTAATAAAGCTATTTTTTATGATTTAGAGGGAAAAAAGTTAAAAACATTATCTAATTCAAAAATTTCGATAGTAAATGATGTTAATGTTGTGATGTATTCTGAAATGATTAACCATCAAACCAAAGGTAAAACAGAATTAAATGTGAGCTCTATGGATGTTGGGCTTGAAATTAAAGATGACTTATTGTCTATTAAAGGGCTTAAGTCGCAATAGTAATGATTCGATTTCTTTTTATCCTTTTATTAATACCAGTGTTTGCTTTTTCTCAATTAGATGATGATTGGGGCGAAGTTGATGATGTTGAAGTTGTTGAAATAGCGCCTGTTTATAAACAATCATTTTCAACTTATTGGGATGAACATTTTTATGGATCAATTGTTGGTATGTATTCTATGGGGTCGAACCATTCAAGAATCGCATCTGAATTTAAGCTTGGTTATAGTGAGCATTTTGAGAATATGAAGGTCGTGCTAGAAGGGGCGTATCGTCAGAATTTGGTTCGTACCAAATACGAATTGATAGAAAGTAATACAGGTGAGATTAAATCATTAGGGGAAATGGATTTAAAATATAGTTCATTCTCATTTCGGCAAGCATATTTTGATTTTTACCCTATTAAAAATTTAACCATTTCAGCTGGTCGTCAAACCAATGTATGGGGCCAACTCGATATTTTTTCTCCAGTTGATTTTTTATTACCCATTGATATTAACCCCATGGGTTTTTCTTTGGTTAAAGCAGATAATAGAATGCCTCAAACAACATTTAAGGTGCTATATTACCCATTATCTAATGTAGAGTTGAGTGGCTATTTTTTCCCTACCTATGAAGAGAGTGATTTATTTAAAACAATTCAGTTGGGTGAATTTTATACGGAATATAATGGTGAGAAGTATTATACAACTAAAGTTCTTCCTTCAGGAAATAAACAGTCTTCTTCAGCAGCGCGACTATCTTGGTACTCATCGTTCATGACAGCGGCATTTACTTACTATCAAGGATTTAATAATGTTTTTCCTGTATTTCGTCAAAAGTATTTGGGTTCCGAGGGCATAAGAAGCTTTTCTTTTCAAAATGAGTATGGCTACTATCCAAAGACCGGTTATGGGGTAGAGGTTAGTATTCCGATGGGGAAAATGAGTTTAAAAGCTGAAGCCACGGTTTCAGATGATTTTTATTATTTAGATTATTTTCAATTAACAACACAGCCCATTATTGATGCAATAAATAAATATAATAACGGGTATGACACAATACCTGTTTATCAGGCCTTTTATGCCGTAGGTATTGATGCTGATTTCGACAATTGGTTCTATAACTTGTATTTGATGAATATCAGTTATTTCAAAAACCCTTCAATGAGTGATTTTTGGAACGAGTACGAATCTATTTATGGTGAGCTTGAATTTGTTCAAATCCCGTTCTTTCCTACTATAAACATTGGACGTTATTTAAGTGAGGAGAAAAAAGGTGCATATGGGGTAGCATTAGGATACTTTACTGGATCATTGGGAATGTTCGTATATTTGTCCAATCAAATTAATGAATCGTTGTCGTGGGGGTTATCTGCAGATGCTGGTTTTAATTTTTCAGATTTTGCATTGTTGTCAAATAATGAAAACAATAATGAATCGGTTGATGGAGAGTATAAAAATTATAAATTTATTGAACCGAAATTAACGTTTGGTTTAGGCTACAAATTATAATGTCATTTCGATATGTAAAGTATTTAATCGGTTTAGCCATTGTTTTATTTATAGGGCTGTTGGTAAACGTCATGCCAATGCTGGAGTTTAATAATGATTATTGGCTGCCAGAAGAAAATCAATATCAACGTGATTTAAATTATTTAGAAAAGGAATTTCAACCAGGGTTTGGAAGTCTGATAGTGTTGCGTTTTCCAAACTCATTTTTTAATCAGGAGTCAATTGATTTTGTTCAAGGCTTTAAAAATAAAGTTGCACAGTTGCCTTATGTTTTTAAACTAAATTCACCTTTGGATGCCACTGTTATCATTCAAAATGATGACTTGTTAACCATTCAAACTTATGAGGATGCATTGGCTCAGGGGAATATAGCCTCACTTACTGAATACCAAAACTTGTTTCAAGAAAGTCCTTATTTTGGCAAACTTTTATCAGATGATTATCAATATGTTGGGATTAATGTTTCCATAGAAAAGAAAAATGACGGGAATGATTTGCAGCGACGGGTTAGCGTTATTGAATCTATTTATGATTTTGTAGATCAACTTCCGCAGCATTTGGAGGCATTCGTATCTGGTGATGCATCTTTGTATTACGAAATGGATTTGGCTACACGAATGAATTTAATGACCCTCTTACCCATTGCTTTTTTATTGCTAATTTTGGTTTCTTTTTTATTTTTACGACAGTGGCGGTCTGTTTTTATTGTTATTATTCCAACATTTGTTAATTTAGGTATTGTTCCAATTGTTATTGTTATGCTTGGGCATTACATTACAATTATTAACGTTACATTATTTATTTTAACGTTGGTTATTACCGTTGCTGATGCCATTCATATGCTAAATTATTGGGAACGCTTTGTACTAGAAAAAAATAAGTTTCCAATCTCAGAAACTATTCGTGCTACATGGCTCCCATGTTTTATTACCTCTATTACAACAGCAGTTGGGTTTGGTAGCTTTGCAACAAGTTCGATTATTCCGTTAAACCAATATGGTATACAATCATTTTTTGTTATGTTAATTGCGTATGTGATTGTGATGACATTTGTTCCATTTTTGTTGCGTCTGATTCCTCCCCGAGTTGGTTCTGCGAAAGATATTGAATTTTTTCCAAAAGTAACAAAGGTGGTCTTATCTCTTGTTCAGTCAAAAACACGATGGGTGGTTATTTTATCATTTATTCTTACATTGGGTATGGCTCAATGGCTTTGGGTGCTAGAAACTGAAACCAGTTTTATTTCAGTATTTTTTAAGCCTGACCATATTGTTAGGCAACATGTCTCTAAGGTTGATACTCACTTAACTGGTAGTGGTCGTTTGGATGTACTTATTCGTTCAAATTCTGTTGATACGTTTAAATCATTGGATGTTTTTCAGGATGTGCGTCAGAGAGTCACATCATCACTTGGGCTTCCGTTGTTAAAAGCGGTGAATGATATGACTATTCCAGTTGGTATGATTCATCAAGCGTTTGATGAATCAAAAACAGCATTTCCAAGTTCTGATGAGCAACTAGAGCAGGAGCTATTATTTTTAGAATTTGATCGAGGTGAAACCAAAACAGATGTGCTAAGCTCAGTTGTTGATTTTAATTATCAAAATACTCGAATTGAATTTATTACTGACCAATTATCAACATCTAAAATTAAGGAAGTCATTGCTTTTTTAAAGACAACATTTGCCAATGTTGATTATGGTGACGTATCAATAACAGGATCTCAATTTTTATCGTATGTTCTTGGTGAATATGTTTTGGAATCTCAATTTATAACTGTTCTTATTACGTTAACATTCATTTGGATTTTATTTATTGCATTATTTGGGCTTCGTATTGGTACGTTGGGTATGATTCCCAATATCGTGCCTATGATTTTGACCTTAAGTTTATTACCGATGACCAATACCCCATTTGATTTTGCTACTGTTTTAATTTCTAGTGTTACGTTGGGTTTGTGTGTTGATGATACTATCCATTGGTTGCATTATTTTCAATACGCCAAGCGACGTGGTGAGCCCTTTCCGGCGATTATGACGTCCCAAGTGATGTTTAAACCGTTATTTTTAACTTCGATTATTCTTGGGTTAGGTTTTGGGGTCCTTGGATTAGCTAATCTTGTTATCTTACAAAAGTTTGGTTTGTTCACAATGATCGCAATTGCGTTGGCATTTCTGTCTGATATTGTATTGTTGCCAGCGGTATTACGGTTATTGAAATTAACGAAATAGCCACAAATAATGACGACCGCTATACTATTTGGTTATTATGGTTTTGGGAATACCGGCGATGAACAGTTGTTGGATACTTCAATTCGAATAATCAAAGAGTTACCCATTTCAATCAATTATGTTGTTGCTAATGGGCCACGCTCTACGCCTTTCCCTTCTTTTAACCGGTGGAATATTTTTCATTGGGCAATGCATTTGAACCAGTCTTCATATTTGATTTTTGGAGGTGGGAGTGTGTTTCAATCAGGGACAAGTTGTCGATCATTGATGTTTTATTTATTTATCGTATTGTTGGCTAGATTATTTGGCTGTAAAGTAATTTTACTTTGTCATGGCTGGGGCCCGTTTCGTTCGCAATGGCATCAATCGATAGCTCGTATTATTTTAAAGGATGCATATCGTTCATGGCGGCTTCGAATGGATGATCCACAGTTTGATCAAGATGCCACTTTTTGTGATCTTACACTTACTGAGCCCATTGATAATTGCAAAAAACCACAATTAAATTGTATTGGAGTTGCATTAAGACATGCATTTGATGAAAAAAGATTACAAGAAAAATTAGCTATTTCTGAGCCTATTATTAGTATAGATAATGATGATCATCCAAAAAATAAGGGGGTTTATTTAGCGGATATCTGGGATGCTAACTCAACGTCGGTATCAATTTTAATTACGGATCGGTTTCATTCAGCTGTTTGGGCAATTCGCCATTCAATTTTTTGGGTTGGTGTTTCAGGAGATCCTAAATTAATAGCATTGGCAGCGTCATTTGGTCAGCCTTGTTATTCCTCAATGGAACAATTTTTAAACTCAACTCATAAATTTGAATTTACGCAAGATCGAACTTATGATATTGATGCATGTATTGCACAGCGTTCTTTAATTAAGGATTGGTTATATGCAGCATTGTCAGCTTAGATCGATTCCAATTTTAACAGCGGCGCCAAAAAAAATTACAGCACATTTGTTGGATCATATAAAAAATCAGAACGGTTTTCTTCCAGTTGTTACATTTAATATTACGATGTTTGGTGCGCATTCACCTGGATTACTTAAATGGTTAAAACAACATGCTCTTTTTACGGTTGATGGTATTGGAATTGCAATTCTATTGTTATTCGGTAAATTTCGTTTTGTTCAACGGTTTCCAGGCATTGATATGGTAAAAAAACTGTTACAAAACGCAGAAACTAAATTTAATGTTGCCATGATAGGTTCCACGGATCAAAGTTTGATGGGAGCTATCGGGTGGGTAAAATCTATTGGGCATAATGTGGTATTTAAAAGAAATGGGTATGAATTGTTAACCCAAGATGATTTTAATTGTTTAAAGGAGGCTAAACCAGATTTGATTTTGGTTGCTTGTGGTTGTCCAAAACAAGATGAAATTATTCATCAGGCATCTAAAGTGCTCAATCAAGGCGTTGCTATTGGCGTTGGTGGATCTTTCGATGTTTGGTCTGGACGTACTCAACGAGCCCCATTTTTATTTCGTTTACTGGGATTTGAATGGTTGTATCGGATGATTCGAGAACCATTCCGATTGGGCCGTTTAGTTCATTCGTTGATTTATTTTTTTACGTCCAAATCATTTGTTAAAGACTGAAGCAGTAATCGCCCCGTCGATGATGGGGCAGATTCGATGTTTTTTGTTGTTTGCTTCCCAAGTTCAACACCAGGCTGATCAAAGCAGTTAATATTATTCAAAAACCCTTCAAACATGATTCGATTTTCTAGGCATGAAATAAAAAATCCTAAGGTTTCTAATGATCTATCCTTTAGATATGTAATGGTTGAAGGTCGGTTTCCAGAAAAGTAGTGATGAGGGTTGGTATCTTGTTGTCCTTCATACAAGCTAATGGATTGTCCAATTAATTGTTTGAGTTGGTGCTCCTGATTGGGTTTGTTAGGGGCAGTAATATAAAAGTCCACAGGAATAATAGGGTTCCCTTGGTGAATTTGTTGAAAGAATGTGTGTTGTGCGTTTGGGCCCACTCCTGTCATTAAAATCGGTGAAAACTGTTGAGTGGTTTGTTGATTATTATTTGTGGCACCTTTTCCCAAACTTTCGCAGGTTAACTGTGAAAGAAAGGGTGGTAATTTTGACAATGCTTCACCATATGGAATGCATGCTAATCCTGAAAATTTTTGCTGTTGTTGGTTACGAATTATTGCCATGCTTAGAGCAAGATTATTAATATCATTTTGTGATGCATTTTTATCCCCATCTTGTGCACCAGTTAGAAATGGTTCAATAATTTTTTTTCCATAAACAAGGCTAAGTGTTAAAAGAGACACAATGCTTGTGGTAGAAAATCGTCCTCCAATACCTGAATCAAAATATAGTGTTTTGTAAAAGTCAGTTGGATCTAGTTTTGTTTCATTTGATGTTACAGCAATGCATTGATTTTTTAAGAAGTCTGCTTTATTGATGTTGCTTAAGACACAAATATAATCAATAATTTTTTGAATTTCTATGGTACTGCCAGATTTGGTTACTATTATAAATAACGTTTTACTTATTTGGGTTCCATTTAGTGCTTGGTTAATATGGTCTTCATCATGATTATTAATAAATAGGGGTGTTCTCATTTTATTGAAGTTCCAAGTGCTCATTGTGTGATCCAAAAATTGTGGGCCCGTAATCGATCCCCCAATCCCAATATGGCAAATGGTTGTGAACGATTGTTCATTTATTTTTTCCTCAAGATGACTTAATTGTTTGAGTGTTGTTTGGATTTGTGATTCTTCTCGAATTTTGTGATGTGTGATGCGTCTTTTTTCGGTTTCATTTAGAATGGATCCATCTTTTAATCTATCAAATTTATGAAGTAGTTCAGTTCTTATTTGATCAAATTGATGTAGTTGTACATTACTGAATCCGTGAAAGAAGCGAATTTTTTTTGTATTAATAATATGAGTTTCAAGCTGTTTCATTATTGCCTTTGAAGTTTAGCGAATTTTGCCATGAGTTTCTTTTTTCCTGAATGAAATGATATGTCGTACATGAGTGAGTCACCCGTTCCAGATGTTTTTTCGATGATACCGGTACCCAGTGTAGCGTGTGAGATTACGTCGCCAACGTTGAAAATATCAAAAGTTGCTTGTGTTGCTTGAATCGTATTTCGTTTGGGTTTTTGCGATTGAATAACATCGAAATTGATATTTTCATTTTCTAGTTTAAAGCGAATAGCACGCCCCATGTGGTCAGCTTTTTCAGTAAGAAATACCTTGATTGAATCTTTGATTTCTTTTGTAAACTTTGATGGATTATGATACCAGTCTTCACCAAGTAGTGTGCGTTTATATGTTGATAATAATATTACTTTATCTTTACCCCGAGTAATACCAACGTAGGCCAGTCGGCGTTCCTCTTCGATGGACTCAGAATTATGCAATGGGAGTAAACGTTCCTCAAACCCTGGGATAAAGACAACGGGAAATTCAAGGCCTTTTGCTAAGTGCAATGTTAAACAACGAACTTTTCCTGTTGAATTATCTTCATCACTTCCTTGAAAAAGTGTGATGTCTTCTAAAAAGTTTTCAAGCGATTTAATATCTTTAAGTTTACTTTTTAATTCTTGAATGTTGTCGTATCTATCTTGCGTATTTTCTAATTTTCTCAAGTGTTGATCAAAATTAACAGCGGTTAAAATTTTATCTAGTTTTTCACTTATCGAAATGTTTTCAGAATTAATGTCTTTTATTGATTTGATAAAGGTCTCTATAATCGAGACAAATCGATTTTGAAGTGGGCATTCAGGATGTGTTAATGCTTCTTCAATGGTGCATTTGTGTTTAATTGTAAATTCAATAATTTTTTCTAGTGAGGTCTTCCCAATTCCTCTGCTGGGCGTTAACATTGCCTTTTCAAACCACACAGGTTGGTTTAAGTTATGAAGGCATTGCAAAAATGCAATTGCAGATTTTACTTCTATGCGTTGATAGAACGGTGTTGTTCCAACGATGTGGTGTGGAATGTTATGGAAGGTTAAACATTCTTCAATCGCTCTAGATTGTTGATTTGTTCGATATAAAATCGCAAAATCATTTAATTGATATCTGTTGTCATTAACTAACTTTTTTATTTTTAAAGCAATCGTTTCAGCTTCTTCACGTTCATCAAAACAGATGATTTGTTCAGGAACGTTGTTGCTTACACGATCAGAAATTAGTTTTTTTGGTTGTCGGTTAGAATTGCATTCAATTAATTGATTTGCAGTGGTTAAAATCTCTTTTGTTGATCGATAATTATGTTCCAGTTTCTGCACAATCGCAGTTGGAAAAATGTGATTAAATGATAATAAGTTTTCAATTTTAGCACCTCTCCAAGAATAGATTGTTTGATCAAAGTCACCAACTACGCATATGTTTTCATGTGATTTGGCTAATAAAATACTGATATCATTTTGAATTTGATTGGTGTCCTGATACTCATCAATAATAATGAATTTAAATTTTGATTGTATTTTTTCTAGAGCTTCGGGTTGTGTTGCTAGAATTTGATAAGTAAATAATAATAAATCATCAAAATCTAAACAGTTACGGTCTCTTAATGCTGTGTTATACGGCTTAAATATGGCTTGAATATCGCTTGCCGCACTGCTCAGGGCTTCACTGTGCATATGGTGAGGTAATTGCTTTATTTTGGAGATTTGGGATAGGATATCTTTTGGTTTTCTACCGAGAGATGGGGTATTTTTACTTAACTGTGTTACTAATTCCCGTTGTTGTTGGGAATCAATTATTGTAAACCCAGGTTTAATACCAATGCTATTCAACCATTCGGATGCTTTTAAAAATCGCAAACAAAATGAGTGAAACGTTCCGAATGTTGGTTGACTATCTGTAGGGTGTTTGGACTTAAACCGTTCTTTCATTTCATTTGCGGCTTTATTGGTAAAGGTTAAGGCTAAAATCTGATCAGCTGAATGTTTGCCTGAATTAATCAAGTAACTAATTTTTTCGATCATTACTGTTGTTTTACCCGTGCCTGCTCCTGCAATAATGACTTGTGGGGTTCCATAGTGTAGTACGGCGGCTTCTTGTTGCTGATTTAAGTTCAATTTTTTATCCTTTCTGTTTCTCTACTTCTCTGATCTATAATTATATTTAATGGAAAACGCATCAATGTTAAAACGGGAATTTGTCCCTGATGCCATTATATCGGTAGTCAAAACAATTGAACATAGTGGATTTAATGTCTTTATCGTTGGTGGCGCTGTTCGAGATCTGCTTTTAGGTCGTATTCCTATCGAGTATGATCTTGCAACGAATGCTTTGCCAAATGATATTATTCAACTATTTGATCATACAACACCTGTTGGTATTAATTACGGGACTGTTTTGGTGCATCATGATGGTGCAAATATTGAAGTAACGACGTTTCGAACCGAGTCTAGCTACAAGGATCAACGTCACCCAGAACACGTTCACTTTGTTTCCTCGATTCAAGACGATTTGCGACGGCGAGATTTAACAATTAATGCTATGGCTTACCAGCCGTTAAAAGAATCATTAATTGACCCGTTTGATGGACGAAAGGACTTGGACTTAAGACAAATTAGGACTGTTGGGAACCCACTTCATCGATTTGAAGAGGATGCGCTTCGTCCATATCGATGTTTTCGATTTATGTCGCAACTGGGGTTTGCATTGCAATTAGACTTGCGAGAGGCGCTTAAACAATTATCTAATATTCAACAGCCAGCCATTGAGCGAATTCGATACGAAATGGAGCGTATGTTGATGGGCCGTTATTGGTCAGCAGGGGTATCTGCAATGACTCTAACTGGATGGTTGGACCATTTTGGTATTTCAATTGATGTTCATTCTATTCCACAGTTACCCCATGATCGATTATTTCGCTGGGCTTGGCTAATATCGCATGGAAATTTTGATCAGCTAAGTAAGACATTTCAATTTTCTAAGCAAGACATTCGTCAAATGAAGCATATTTTAAATTGGAATTTTGATGAATTTGCTATTTTATTTGAACTTAGTGATTTGGCCGTTAATACTGAACAACTTCAGTCTTTGGGATTTCAGGGAAAAGATTTGGGGGCTATTCAATCTCATTTACTAGAATTGGTACGATCTAAAATGTTATTAAATCAAAAAGATGTATTATTGGATGAGGCCAAAAAAATAATTAAAAATTAGGAATTGAAACATCAAATGAGACTTCATTCCAAACGGTATTAACATTCATTGATAACGCCCAACATTCCAAAGTTAGTTTAACTGAATAAATAAAGTTTCTAAATGTCTCTTTGTTTATTTCATAGTTCGCGTTTACTGAAAACGTGAGGGGGTCTAAAGGAATGGCTGTCAGAAGGCTTATTTCATCGTTAGTAATCTCATTTATGGTATCAAATATGAAGGGTGACTGTCCTTTTTGCGTTAACATTTTTGTGAATGAAAGTTGATGCGTTGTTGTTAGGATGGGAAAATCAAATTCAAGGGTATTATAAAACCGTTCCCATTTTTTCTGGTTATTGTCATAGTGATTGAATTTAAACTCTACTGAATTGGATAGTTTAGTTTTTTGTTTAAATGTGAATAAATTCTGTTTTGCTTGTAAATCAAATCGGTATTTGTTTCCAAGGTTGATTCTATCTCTATAGTATCCATAAAGAATGGATCCACTGATTAAATTTTTTAGTGGGCCTCTTAAATTACGCAGTTTAAAACTGGCCTCTGGAATGGCATGGTATAGTTCATTGAATGCTATTTTATCGAACATATATTCAATGGTTAGTTTGGATGTTGGTAACTCTTTTTCCATGGATGTAAAAAATAAATTATTTAAAAGATTTATATTGTCTGATGTTAACGTATTTGTTTGTTGGTAGCGGACACCACCTTCAAATCCTGTTTTTTCAACGTCGTAGGTATGTAGGCTGATACTCTTATTTGGTTGAAGTGCTAATGTGTGGTAAGCTCCATAACGAAATCCACGCTTTTGAGATACCCCTATGCCTGCCTTACCTGATATTAGGGGAGATATGATGTAGCCGTAATGTAGGTTAATAAACGTATGATCAATTGGGTTATAGCCAAGCTCAGTCGATGGTTTATTGGCATACTCTTCATTGGATAAGCTTTGTGCAAAATTTGGTAAAATAAAAATTGGTACATTATAAAAGTAAAATATATTATCGTTTGCATCGATTAAGCTACTTTCTTTATTGACCGTTAATTTTTTACTTAAAATATACCATTCAGGGGATCTGGATTTACAAGTTGTAATGGTGCATTCAAAAAATTGAATTTCAGACTGCTTTAGTTTAATGCGTTTGCCAGTTACTTTAATGTTTCGATTGCTTTTAAGTTCCCCATTCGAAATGGTTCCAATATCGTCATTTAAATTAAATTTAATCTTATTGGCATGTAAAACATTATTTTTATTATCTGCAATTTTAACGTTTTCGTTAAGGTATAGTTGATTTGTTTGTTTCGAATAATGCATTTTTTCACCAGTTATCGTATATTCCTTATAATTAAGAATAATGTTTCCTGTTGCATTAAGTTCCTGTGTTGTGTTTTGAAAGTTTACTTTATCGGCTTCAATTTCAAACGGATAATTTGCAAATAAAGAGCTAGAAATAAGCCCAATAAAAAATAATAATTTCATTATGCTTGAGCAGGTGCTGGTTCAGCAGGTGATGCCATTCCTTTGCTTGATAACTCAAATCGAGATACATCTTTACGAAATACTAATTCTACTTTTCCAGTTGGACCATTTCGTTGCTTTGCGATTATTAAGTTTGCTAGCCCTGTTTTTGTGTTTGATGAGTCGTAATAATCTTCACGATGTATAAATAAAACCATATCTGCGGTTTGTTCAATTTCTCCAGATTCTCTTAAATCTGATAGTTTTGGTAATGCATCAACACCACGTTTTTCTACATCTCGACTTAACTGAGATAATGCGATTACATTCAAATTTAACTCTTTTGCAATTGCTTTAATTTCTCGGACAATTTCTGATACTTCTTGAAATCGTGATTCAATACGTTTTCGCCCAAGTCTCATCAACTGAAGGTAGTCAATCATGACAATTTTTATATCATGCTCCATCATCAGTCGACGACATTTGGCCCGCATTTGCATGGGGGATATTCCCGGAGTATCATCAATGAAAATTGGAGCTTCACTTAATCGACCAAGTGCTTTGGCAAGGCCACGATATTCTTGTTCTGCAATGTTTGCCGTTCGTAGGCGGGACATATCTACTTTTGCTTCCGAGGAAAGCATTCTTAATGCTAATTGTTCTTTAGGCATTTCCAAACTAAAAACAGCAACGCCTGCATTCGATTGAACTGCAGCATTTAATGCAAAATTCATTGCTAATGTGGTTTTTCCCATTGCTGGTCGAGCTGCCAAGATAATTAAATCGGATGGCTGAAAACCAGAACACAATAAATCGAAATCCTTAAAGCCAGTTGGTGTTCCAAGAATTTGATCTTCTTTGCCATATGATTCACTGATGTTATCCCATACATTATTTACAACATCACCAATTTTTGCGAAATCATTGTCTGTATTGGACTTTGATATTTCCATAAAATCTTTTATGGCTGTGTTTAACATTTCATCAGATTCTTCAGCATCATCAAATGCTTTTGATACAACATCAGTTCCAACATTGATCATTTTTCGTAATACTGATTTTTCTTTTACAATATCGACATAATGATGAACATTGGCCGCAGTAGGAACAGAGTTTAATACGTCAGCAATGTATTCTTTTCCGCCTGCTTTTTCGAGTGTTTTCATTTTATTCAATTCATCCACCATGGTAACAATATCGATGGCTTCATTTTTTTGATATAAAGATAGAACCGCTTTAAACATTTCGGCATGTCGGTTTACATAAAAGTCTTCCGCTTGTATTTGACCCAATACAGAAGCGATCGCATCCTTTGATAGCATTAATGCGCCTAATATGGATTGTTCAGCTTCTACGTTTTGAGGTGGCACTCTAGTCGACATTGCCTCATATTAGCTGATTTATTATCTTTTTCCTAGTTATTTAAGGCTAAACTTGCCTTTTGCAAGTGGATCTTTTCCATTATGTACAATGATAAAATAAACACCAATTGGCCAGTTTTTAAAAAAGCTATTGTTGATTTGGACATTATTCATATTTATTTTTCCGCCATTCGTGTTATAAGCATAACTTGTTGAAAATAATTTATGACCAAACATGTTGTAAATTTCCAATGTAGTGTTTGATGACTGACTAAGCGTGTATTGTACGGATATTGAGGAGGATTTTGGTGCTGGGTTTGGGTAGATGTATGTGCTTGAAACAGGTGCTTTAATGTATGTTGCCTTGGCAATTTTTAGTGTTCCATTTTGATATAATGAAGATGTATCCCAAGCTAGATCAGCGGATAATTCAGGTAAGGACATTGAAGAAAAAGATCCTTCGATACTATTCGCTTTAACAATTTGAAACGCTTGATCTAATTTAAAGACCATATTTTCTGACTTTGTGATGGTTAATTGTCCATCAAAAACAGCTTTTCCTGTTACATTTAATTGACCATTTTCTGACTCTGACTCACTGACAATGGTCATTGATAAATTTGATACGACTTGTTCCCCATGTAGCTGTATATAATCACCAATAATTTTTAAATGGTTATCAATGTCATCTATACTCATGACTTGAAATCCTGATTGAGCGCTGACTCCTTGGTTATTTGAACTTGCTTGGCCAACCAACATGGTTCCGCCAGAATTTGTGAACGTTCCTGTAATTTTTTTCGTTGACAATTCTCCACCTGTGAATTCAAATGCATCCCTAGCTGTAATGATCTCGTTGGTGGTTAACCGACCGCCAGACATTTTGAATTTACTTTCGTTTGATTGACTTACATCAATATTCCGTTTAATTGTTACTTCTCCGCCTGTGTATGTGACTGTTGCTTTTCCATTCTGCCCAATAATAAAATCGGTTTCTATGGTTATCTTTGCATTATTTTCAATGAGCATGGCGCCTTCTGATTGGTTGTTTTTTCCAAGTGTTAATGCCCCATTAATTTGGGCTTCACCGTTGCTAATATTGAACGTGGCAGTGCCTTCTTCTCCAATGATAAAGTCATCGCCAAGTTTAAATATGGCATCTTTATGGTTCAAAGTCATTTCTGCTTTATCGCCAATTTCAGAGCCCAGAATCATGTCTGTTGCAATATCTAGGGTTCCTTCATTGTTCATTTTGAGTGTTGATTTTTCACGACCCCCAATGATCATTTTCTTTAATTTTAATTTTGCATTATTAATGGTTACATCATTGCCAGAGTCAACTTCAATGGTGACGTTTTCTTTTCGAAAATCTGCAAAACTTTCATCAAAATTAAAATCATTATCTAAAATTAATTCCCCGGTATTAATGCTATCGATTTGATCTGGGATTCCGTTGTTTGATCCATCATCAAGGTTTAAGCTAGGAATAATATCAACGGTTACTGTAAATGTCACAGCGATAAAGCTTAAATTATTTAATTGTGCGACTGCAGATACTTGTATTGTCTCATTTTGATTAGAGTTAAATACGGCATTATCTGCAACTTTAAGGTAGCCGGTAGATTCCTCCACAATAAACTTATCATTTGATAGTTTCGTATATCGAATTGCAGCATTGGTAACAACGTCTCTAAACCCATGTTGATTATTTAGGTCCCATAGAATTGTTCCAGCAGAAGTATTTGTTCCCATTCGTGTTTGAATATTTGGGATATTTAATGGTTGTTGGGGGTGTTCATTTTGGTGATAAAAATAGATATTTATGGTGGCTGATGTTGTTTCAGCGTTATCACTTGCACTTACAATTATTTGATCTGTATATGATTCTCCTGGTAATGTGCTTGGGGCATTGTAGGTAAGAATATTATTTTGAAGGGATGCACTTGCATTATTTAAGGTTGTATTTTGTACGATTGCATATGTTAAATTGGCTGAATCTGCGTCTGTTGCTGTTAGAGTAATGTTTTTATTATCATTTAAATTTACTAATACGTGCATATCATTAAATATAGGGGCGTCATTGACACTATTTACATTGATTTCTATTGTTGCAGGATCACTGATTAATTCACCGTCACTGGCCTGATACTGTAGCTGAACTAGCCCGGTGTTTTCATCACCATTATGAGTGTAAGTAAGTAAATTTCCAACAATGTTTGTTCGACCATCGAGATTATTTGGAGGGGATAATAGTTGAAAACTTAAACTATCGCCATCGTCATCTTGTCCAGATAGTGTGATGTTAATGGAATTTCCTTCATCGACTTGCGTTCTTGAAACTGCATTGGCGATTGGCCTATCGTTGGTGTTAATAACGGTAATATCAAACGCATCTGTGGAGGTTCTATTACTAGCTGTTTTTTGAACAGTATATTGCAAATCTGTATATGTATTTACGTTGGCTTGAGTTGGTGTGCCAGTCAGTGCACCTGTTGCTGTATTTAACGTCAACCACGCTGGTTTTCCAATTAATGAATAAGTGTATAAGTTGTTTGCTGTGATATTTAAATTTACTGATTGTGTTCCGTCAGATACTTGGTAAAGGCTTGTTCCTATTGGATCATGATTATGAAGTGTTAAGCGATAATCAGGATTTTCGCTGTTAAATTCATGAATAACATCATTGTTTTGGTATAATTTGAATTCGTTAGATCCATGGTATATAAAGTGATAGGTAATGTTCTTCGTTACATTGACTTGAGTTGTAAAGGGATCAATTGCAATCGTTTCGATGTCAGCTAGATTCTCATCCCTAATTTGGATGCTTAAAGATCTTGCCCCGTTATCTAATGATTCTGTAATGTCGACGGTATATTCCGGTATGTCTTTATCAGTAATTTGTGGTTGATATTCATATGGGGAATCCTCTTTTGCATTCGTTGGAAGTGATCCTTTAAAGACGATGTTATTGGTTTCAGCGGTGATATTTAAATCAACGGTGACAACGTTAGATTGGTTGTCTGCCGTATGCAGCTCCCATTTAAATATGTCTTTCCCAAAAATATTTTTTTTGTGTGTGTAGGATATAGAATCAAGTTCATCAACGTTAACAAATTGATCTTTTTCTAAGATCGTATTTCCTTTTTTTAAAACTCCTTTCAGAGGCACTGCTATGATTTTAATTTTTGTTGGATTTAATGCCTCAAGGGAAGACGTAATGAATTTGCTTTTGTTAATACTTACTCCATTTTGATTGCTTTCTTGAATATTATTAATTTCAAAATTATCAATCGTTGGGATTCCAGATGCCATGATCATTGATGGTCCAAAAAATAAAAAAAGTACAATACAAACAGACCTCAGTCTGAGACGTATAGCGTTAACAATATGCTGCATATAATTATTTATTCCCATAATTTAATGGAAATAAACATGGATGTTATGTTTTTTTGTGCCTGATTTATTTGGATTTTATGATGGTGAAGTCAGGTGTTCCTGGGGGGCCTTTTTTGCCGAAATATTTAATGAATTCACCAGTGGTTGGATGGACCCAGTAGTAGGCTTTCCATACAACTCCTGCAAACCCTGGCGGCTTCATTTCTATTTTTAATGCGTTTTGTGTTGTGTTTTTTATGGTGATTTCTTCATTTTTTAATTTTGTAAAAATCATCTTTCTTAGTTCATTTTCTGATTTATTAACCACCCAAACCGTTATTTTTCTCTTATTTGATTTTGCAAACTTGCTTAAGTAAAAACTGGGGGGGTAAGTTAGGGGGATATCAAACAGAGGCTGTGACTTTGATGTTGTTTGACCGTTTTCTGAAGTGGTGATTAATGCTGTATCATCTTCAATTGAAATACTTAACGTTTTATCTGAATTTTTAAGCTCCCAAAATGTTGTATGAGACTTTCCACGGCTAATTTCTGTTTCCGAGTTTGTTTTTCGAGTGTATTCTGGTATTCCTGAGTTTATTTTTTCGACCCATTCAACAGTAACTGATTGATTATTCGCTGTTTCCGTAAATTGGTGTTTACGTTCTGTTGTTGCAGTTACTTTTGCGCTTGCAGATGTAGCAGCATTAACTGTTAATATACTTAACGAAATCATTATAAATATTTTTTTAATACTCATAACTATAGTGTAATAACTTGCTTGTTAAATTCGCAAATTAATTTAAAACTCTTGATAGATATTTTCCAGTTAGTGAATTTTTTGACTTGGAGATTTTTTCAGGTGTGCCTGTAGCAATCATTGTTCCACCTTCACTTCCTCCACCAGGACCCAAATCACAAATATGGTCTGCACATTTAATGATGTCTAGATTATGTTCGATAACAATGACTGTGTTTCCTGCATCTACCAACTGTTGGATGACTTTCAATAATCGTTCGATATCTTCAAAGTGCAACCCTGTTGTAGGCTCATCAAGCATGTAGACTGTTTTCCCAGTACTTCGTTTACTTAATTCTTTTGCCAATTTAATCCGCTGGGCTTCACCACCACTTAAGGTTGTTGCAGACTGTCCTAGTGTTATATAGCCGAGTCCAACTTCTTGTAAAACAATGAGTTTATTATAAATGCTTGGTATTTTTTCGAATATTTCCACAGCTTGATTGATGGTCATATTTAAAATGTCGTTAATCGTGTACCCTTTAAATTTAATTCGTAGGGTCTGTTCGTTAAATCGTTGCCCTTTGCAGGTTGCACACGTTACAAATATATCGGTTAAGAAATGCATTTCTATTTTATTTACGCCTGCACCCTGGCATGTTTCACAACGTCCGCCTTTCACATTGAAACTAAATCGGCCAGGTTTAAATCCATTCATTTTTGATTCTGGTAATTGTGCAAATACATCTCGAATGGCAGAAAAGACACCAACATAAGTGGCCGGATTTGATCTTGGCGTTCGTCCAATAGCTGACTGATCAATGGTAATAATTTTATCGATGTCATCAATTCCTTTTAGTGATGAGTACTGAGCAGGATTTGTTTTTTGTCCCATACGTTCTTTTAGTATGGCTTTCAATAAGGTTTCTTGAATTAGAGTGCTTTTTCCAGATCCAGAAACCCCTGTGATGCAAGTAAGTGTTCCTAGTGGAATTTTAATTGATACATTATTCAAGTTATTTTTACTGGCACCTTTTAATTCTATGCTTTGGCCTTTATGACCTTTCCTACGTGCTTTTGGTATGTTGATTTGTTTCTTGCCAGCCAAATACTGTCCAGTTGTTGATTTTGAGTTGCTTAATAATGTTTTTAATGATCCATTATGTATGATTTCCCCACCTAATCGACCAGCTTTGGGCCCAATGTCAACCACATGGTCTGCCGCTTTGATTGTGTCCTCATCATGTTCAACAACTATTACGGTGTTACCAAGGTCCCTTAAACGCTTTAATGTTTCAATAAGTTGGTCGTTATCATGTTGGTGAAGTCCAATACTTGGCTCATCTAAAACATATAAAACCCCGGTTAATCCGGATCCAATTTGTGTTGCTAACCGTATTCGTTGGTGTTCTCCACCAGACAGAGTGTTTGCCTTTCGATTCAATGTTAAATAATGCAACCCAACGTTATCTAAAAAAGACAATCGTTCTGAGATTTCTTTTAATAAATCTTGAGCAACTTTTAATTCATAATCATTGAGATCTAGATTTTTTATTAGGTCTTTGGCATCTCGAATGGATAAATTTCCAAATTCTGAAATATTGACGTTATTAATTTTGACAGCCAGTGCTTCTTTATTTAGACGATGTCCTCGGCATGATTGGCATGGTTTTGAAATCATATTTTTTTGGTAGTATTCTTTTGCGAGGTCAGATTCAGTTTGTGCATAGCGTCGTCTCAATAAATTTAAGACACCTTCCCACCCCCTGGGTCGAAACTTCCAGCCAAATCGACTTTTTGATTTTTGATTGACATCAATTTCTTCACCATAACGCCCATAATAAATGAATGCCTTTTCGGTTTCTGTTAGGCTTTTCATCTTTTTCTTGGTGTTTATCGAAATTCCCATTCTTTCGGCGTCTGCAAAAAATCGAATGCCATAATTGGTATTTTCAATACTAACATATGGGTCGATTGCTTCAGCTATTGTTTGATTTGGTTCAAACAATAGGTCTGGTTCAAAGGTTAAAATATCTCCTAATCCATTGCAATCCGGGCAGGCTCCAATAGGTGAATTAAACGAGAATAAACGTGGTGTTAGTTCCGTAATTGTAAATTGATAATCATCAGATACAAAGTTTTCAGAATAAACCTTGGCTTCTTGGGTTTCAACATGTTCAATTCTAACCAATCCATTTGCCTGTTTAATGGCCAACTCAATGGCCTCAAAAAGTCGGGGGTGATTTTCTTTGTTATTGGTTACCCGGTCAATTACCAGTTCGATTGTATGTTGCTTGTATTTTTCTAAACGACCACAGTCTTCCAAACGTTTAATTTCACCATCGACTCGTACTCGAACAAATCCTTGACGTTGCAGATCTGCAAATAGTGTATGAAATTCTCCTTTTTGTTTGGAGACTAATGGTGCAAAAATAAGTAGAGGTTCATTTTTTCGCCATTTAATTGTGTTATTAAACATTTCTTGGGCGGATTGTTTTCGAACTGGTTGACCCGAAATTGGGCAATGAAGTGTTCCAATATTCGCAAATAATAATCGTAAATAATCTTGAATTTCAGTGACAGTTCCTACTGTGGAGCGCGGGTTATTTGATACATTTTTTTGATCTATGGATATCGCTGGGGATAAGCCTTCGAGAGAATCAACATCTGGTTTGTCCAGTTGCTCAAGAAATTGACGTGCATAAGCAGACAGTGATTCAACATAACGGCGTTGCCCTTCTGCATAGATGGTATCAAAAGCAAGGGATGATTTTCCTGATCCAGATAAGCCAGTAAAAATAACAAGTTTATCTTTAGGAATATCCAATGAAACATCTTTTAAATTGTGTACACGTGCCCCTTTAATCGAAATTATATTCTTCTTTTTCATTTTACTGACGTTAGAAATGAGTCCAGTAACTCAAGTCCAATATCACCACTTTTTTCTGGATGAAATTGGGTAATTAATTTGGTTTCTGTTGCTATCGCTGAAACAAATTGGTGTCCATAACTAGTAGTTGCTGCATTTTTCTGATTTGAAAAAGGTAGATAATAAGAGTGTACAAAATAAAAATTTTGATTATTAAAATTTGAGAGGATTGAATTTGATTCACTTGATTCTAGTTGATTCCACCCCATATGAGGAACACTTAAGTTTTCTAACTTAAAATGTTCGAATGTCCCTTTGAATGCGCCGAGGCCCGAATGATTGGGTGCTTCTTTGGAGCCTTCAAATAATAATTGAAATCCTAAGCAAATGCCAATGAATGGTCTATTTGAAGTTATGTATTTTACTAAAGGCTCAATTAAATTTAATTGGTGAAGTCGTTTAATTGCAGGGCCAAAAGCACCTTGTCCTGGGAAAATCAAACAATCACAAGTTGAGTTTTCCAAGTTATTTGACCGGTTGACTGAATGCCCCAACGACTCAAGTGCATTTTGAACACTTTGAATATTGCCTGTACCGTAATCTACAATAGTGCAGTTCATACTTTGAATTGTACGTTAGAAAAATTTAAAAGAGAAGTTCAAGCTGATATCTGTTTCATTTATTCTTCCAATAACATCATTGCCGGTTTTTGTATCGCTTTTAGATCAAATATAATTGGTAGAATTTCCGTAATATGAGACACTGGGGTTACAGTAAAATTGATTAAGAGATTGGGGTCCTTTGCAAAAGCAAGATCCAGTTCAGTTTGATTTGCGATTGGTATGAATGCTCCTTTAACACCTGCTCGTTTAGCGCCACTTAATTTTTCAAAGATTCCACCTACTGGAAGAATATTGCCATGAATATCAATTTCGCCAGTTACAGCAATGTCGTTGCGAATCGGCAGGTTTCTTAAAGCGGAAAGGATAGCAATTGTAATGGCTGCTCCGGCGGATGGTCCATCTTTACTAACTGCCATATCAGGTGTGTGTAAGTGGATTTTCTTTGAAACATTTTGACTTAATATTTCAAATGGACCACTGCCAAAAATGGAATCGTTTAAGTTTAACGTTCTTGCAACCGTTATACTTTCTTTCATTGTTTCGCCGAGTTTTCCAGTAATTTTGTCATTATTAAGGTGTGAATTAGCCACTACTTGAATTGGTAGGATACCTCCGTAGCCATGACTTGTTGCGTACATTCCATTAATCATACCTGCAATACAATTGGTGTGAATGGTTTCTTTTTTGATGTTTAATTCAGCGGTAATCCGTTGAATATCAGACCGTTTTATTTCGTATGGTAATCGAAATTGGTTTGGTAGATATTCTATCTTTGATCTTAGTGATGGCGGATTCTCACTTTCTAAACGATGTAGATTAATTTCACTTATTATTTGACGCAGTGTGTCAGCAAGTTTTCTACAGCCGGGTTCAAAATGGATGTGGTCCAGGAGGTAATCGATATTTTCATCATTAATGGTAATTGTATTGTCTGGAAACCCGAAGTCACGACTGAGTTTTGGTAGAATATGTGTTTTTACTATTTCAAATTTTTCCTGATGGGTTTGTCCTTCTACGTGGATTACCTGCACCCGATCTTTTAAAACACGATCGATTTGATGTTCGTAATTTGCTGTTAATATAAACCACATTCCTTGTTTATCTACGCCAATTTTTGCGTAATCATCAATCCATTCAGGTATGCTCGTATCAGTTAATTCCATTAATTGATTTTGGGTGGCTTTTCCGTCTCTTCCATCGCCCACTTTATCCACTTCATCTAAAAGAATCACCGGGTTCATTTGTTGTGTTTTTTGTAGTATTCGGCAAACTTCACCTATGCTTGGGCTTTCATAAACAATATCTGCACCTTTTAAGCGATGCCGGTCGGGTTCTCCTCCTAAGCTAATGACTCCTAATTTTCGATTTAGAGCGTTTGCTAATGCTTTTGCAATGGATGTTTTTCCTGTACCTGGTGGTCCAATTAGTAATATTGGTTTTGGTCGTGTATTTGGATGACTCATCATTTGCCCGACGGTTTGTAAGATGGCTTTTTTTGTTTTTTCTTGACCATGAAGTTCTAAATTTAGGCTATCTTTTATTTTTTTTAAAAATAATCGTCTTTCTTCAATTGAGCTTGAATGTTGAATGCTAGAAATGGATTCTGATTGCTTATGAAACGGGATTTTTCGTATATTTTTTAATCGTTCCATCCTTTTTAAATAATGAGTGTCGTTGCTGGCACCCATTTGTTCTAAATACTCGACTTCGTCTAAAATCCAGCGTCGATCACGGGGATTCTTTAAAAAGTGCTTATTTGCTTCAAAAAATTGTCGCAGACTTTCGATGTTGTTTTCATATTCTTTATGATCGTCTTCGGCAGCTTCTAAACATAAACTTAATTCTTTTTGTGCGTCTGTCGGTAAGCTATTAATAAGGTCATCTCCGTTTTTAATGCTGGATATCAATAATAGCGCAGGATTTAGGTTTTTTTCTGACATTAGCATTCCAATAAAGTATCTTTGTGATTCTTTAAATCGCTTAAATGTTTGAACGAATGCATTAATTTCTTTTGTTATTTTTTTTAATTTTCGTTCGATGGCTCTCATATCACCATTTTCGATCATGATAACCTGTGTTGGAATATGCTCACTCAGTTTGACCCAGTTCTTATTGTGCTCAATTAGTGACTCTTCTAATTCTTCTCTTTCATCGCAAATTAATTTTAGAGAAGGTGTATAGTCCCAAAATATTTTTCTAAATTCACTTGAAATACTGGGCTCTTTTTTAAATGTTTTTCGGCGTTTACTTTTATGTTCTACTTTCCCTTCATATTCATTCGGTTTTGGATATTTAAAGCTAAATAAATGATGCCGTTTTTCTAATACAGTTTCTTTTAAACTGTGTGGGAGTAAATTCATATCCATGAATGGATCCAGTATTCCAATAATTTCGTATACAGTTTGATTTGACCTAATTTTTATTTCCAATCCATTTTTAACATCTTCTATTGGTGAAACGATCAGCTGGTTTGCAATTCCTAAGGCTTCAATTTCTGTTTGACTTTCTTCCATGATAGATCTTGGTGATATGCGTCTTTTTTCATAAGCGATTGGTTGAATATGTTCATTTAAAAAAATCAGTTTTTCAATCATTTCTTTTTCAAGATTGTTTATTTGCACAAGTCCAGCTTCAGCTAGAAGTAACTGTTCAATATTTTCAAAGCCGATTAGGGTTGCATATTCCAGGAGTTCAAAATTTAGTCGAAATATATCTCTAGTAATTTCATTAAGATTGCTATGTTTTGCAATATTAAGCAGCTGTTTAATGGCTAAAATGTCTGCCATTGTTATTGGTGGTTCGGGGGCCTCTTCTGGCCGATTATTGTTTAGTGATGATATCCAGTGTGTATAAAATTCGAGTTGTTGATGTAAAGGTTCTTTTTGAGTATCCAATGTAGAATAACTTACAATTTTATAAATAAGGCACCTCCGAGTTTTTAATGCCCCAGAAAAAATCTAGGGCATAACCCAATAATTTAGAGGCGAAGTTAATCGCTTCTATTTTTATAATACCACCTTTGTCAATCCCTTTAAATTTTAGGCTTGAGTCAGTATAATAAGTCCATGTCAGCTCGGACACTCTATGATAAAGTATGGGATTCCCATAAAATATGCACACTTCCATCAGGTATGGATCAAATTCTTATCGGTTTGCATATGGTTCATGAAGTTACATCGCCTCAGGCGTTTGCTTCTTTACGTGAACGAAATGAAGTATTGGCATTTCCAAATCGAACTTTTGCAACGATGGACCATATTGTTCCTACGGATTCAATACAGCGACCATTTGCAGATCCACAGGCTGAGTTAATGGCAGTAACACTTGAAAAAAATACAGCTGAATTTGGTGTTCCCTTATTTGATTTTAAATCAGGCAAGCAAGGAATCGTCCACATGATTGGTCCTGAATTGGGCTTGACTCAACCAGGTATGACAGTTGTTTGTGGTGATTCTCATACATCTACCCATGGTGCATTTGGTGCTCTTGCATTTGGTATAGGTACAACAGAAGTACGAAATGTTCTCGAAACCCAAACACTTGCTTTGTCACGTTTAAAAGTCCGTAGAATTTGTGTGACGGGTCAATTGCAACCTGGTGTTTTTCCTAAAGATGTAATTTTAAAAATTATAGCTGAACTTGGTGTAAAAGGTGGTCTTGGCTACGCTTACGAATATTCTGGCGATGTATTTGACAATATGTCGATGGAAGGACGAATGACCGTGTGCAATATGAGTATCGAAGGTGGTGCTCGAATTGGTTACGTTAATCCAGATGAAACAACCTATAAGTATATTATGGGGCGAGAATACGCACCTAAAGATATGGCTGTAGCAAAGTCTTATTGGGATCAGATTCGATCCAGTGATGATGCTGAGTATGATGATGAATTAATTATAGATGGCTCTACAATTGAACCAATGGTAACTTGGGGAATTAATCCTGGGCAAGCACTTGGAGTTAGTCAGGCTATTCCAGCTGCTAATGAGTCCGTCGATCCATCTACAGCGCAAGAGGCCTTTGACTTTATGGGCTTAAGTGCTGGTCAAAATTTAACAGAAATTCCCATTGATGTTGCGTTTATTGGTTCTTGTACCAATGGCCGAATATCTGATTTGCGAGAGGCTGCATCAATTTTTAAAGGAAATAAAGTACATTCAAATGTCACAGCTATCGTTGTTCCAGGTTCTCAAAAAGTAGCTGAGCAGGCAGAAGCGGAAGGTCTGCATCATATCTTTAAAGCTGCTGGTGTAGAGTGGCGACATGCAGGATGTTCAATGTGTTTGGCTATGAATCCAGATCGTTTAAAGGGGAGACAAATGTGTGCATCTTCCTCCAATCGTAATTTTATAGGACGTCAAGGAAGCCCAACTGGACGGACACTTTTAATGTCTCCAGCAATGGTTGCATCGGCTGCTATTCACGGACATATACATGATATTAGGGAGGAATTTTAATGCCTAAAAATCCTTTATCAATCGAAAATATTAATGGAACAGCTGTGCCTATCTTAGGGAATGATGTTGATACAGATCGTATTGTACCAGCTCGTTATCTTAAAGAAGTGACATTTGATAACATGGGTGAGTATCTTTTTTATGATGCGCGTCATAACGGTGATGAGCTAAATCCTGAACATCCCTTGAATCAGCCTAAATTTTCACAGGCATCAATCATGGTGGTCGAAAATAACTTTGGCTGTGGGTCTTCTCGTGAGCATGCGCCTCAAGCGATTAAGCGAGCTGGATTTAATGCTATTATTGGTCAGTCATTTGCAGAGATCTTTTCTGGAAACTGTAAAGCTCTAGGTATAGTAACAGCAACATTGGACCGAGATCATCTGGATGCATTAATGAAACAGGTTCAGGCGCAGCCATCCAATGTTTTAACGCTTTCTGTAAATGATGAATATATTCAGTTTGGTGATTCATTTGAATCCAAAATTTCCATTAAACCTAGCCATAAAAAGGCATTTATTGATGGTACGTGGGATGAATTAGCCCTTTTAAAATTAAATCACGAAAAAATAAAAACTGTGGCAAATAATTTGCCCTATTTCAATTGGTAAGGAGAATAAAATGACAGTTATTGAGCAAGTATTTGGACGCGAGGTTTTGGATTCTAGAGGAAACCCAACTGTTGAAGTTGAAGTTACAACAACCTCTGGTTTTATTGGACGCGCCATTGTTCCTTCCGGTGCTTCAACGGGTACTTTTGAAGCATTGGAGTTGAGAGATGGTGATCAGCGTTATTTAGGTAAAGGTGTTAAGAAGGCTGTTGCGAATGTGAATGATGTTATTGGTCCAGCTTTGATTGGTATGAATGCTTTGGATCAGTTAACAGTAGATCAAGCAATGTTAAAGTTAGATGGCACAGATAACAAAAACACATTAGGTGCGAATGCAATATTGGGTGTATCAATGGCCATTGCTCGTGCAGCTGCAGCAGCTGTTGGATTACCCTTATTTGCCTACTTAGGTGGTGTGTTTGCCCATAAAATGCCTGTGCCAATGATGAATATTATTAATGGTGGAGAGCATGCTGATAATTCTGTGGATTTTCAAGAGTTTATGATTATGCCCATTGGTGCAACAAACATGTCTCATGCTATTCAAATAGGTGCTGAGATTTTCCATCAACTCAAGAAAGAATTATTAGGAAAAGGTTTCGCAACATCTGTTGGAGACGAGGGTGGATTTGCCCCAAATTTATCTACAAATGAAGAAGCAATCTCAATTATTATGGATGCAATAAATAATGCAGGCTATAAGCCGTATGATGATGTTGTTATTGCTTTGGATGTTGCTGCTAACGAATTATTTAATTCAGAAAAAGGGATCTATGAATTGGAAGGTGAGGGCGTTTCTAAGTCTAATGAAGAAATGGTTGATTATTACGACTACCTTATCCAGAAATATCCGATTGTTTCAATTGAAGATGGCTTAGCTGAAGATGATTGGGCTGGATGGAAATTATTTACCGATCGATTGGGTCAAAAAATCCAAATCGTGGGTGACGATTTATTTGTTACAAATTCAGAACGACTTCAACGTGGTATTAATGATGGTGTCGGGAATGCTATTTTAATTAAAGTTAACCAAATTGGAACTGTTTCTGAAACAATGGATGCAATTAATATGGCGCATCGAGCTGGATATAATTCTGTTATTTCTCATCGATCAGGTGAAAGTGAAGATACCTTTATTGCAGATTTGGCTGTTGCAACAAATGCTGGGCAAATCAAAACAGGCTCGCTATCTAGAACAGACCGTATTGCAAAATATAATCAACTCATTCGAATTAACGATCAATTGGGTGATATTGCACGATATGAAAAACCGCTTATTGGGTTAAAGCGATAAAGAATGAAGCGATTTAACGTTTTTAGGTTTTTTTTTCGCTAATCTCAGTCCTTCTTTTCTTTTATTCTGTATCTGTTGGAATTAATTCTTTTATTCGCTATAATAGGTTCAGCCAAGAGTTTATTGCAAAATCAGAACGTTTTGATGAGGTTAGGCAACACCATCTTAATATTCAAAAAATGACAGACGGGTTAAAAAATAGTGAATCGTGGGAAACCCTTTCTCGAGAAAAATTAAAAATGATTAAGCCTGGAGAAGCGGTATTTCTTTTTTACGATAAGGAGAATCAATGACAGATATGGATGAGTCAATCGAAAATGAAGAGGATTTACCTGTAGAGCAAGGTAATATTGTTCAGGTTGAAGTTACAAATATTGCTGATTTTGGTGTTTTCGTACGATGTAAAACAGGTGAAGAAGGTCTAATTCATATCTCTGAGGTTGCGAATGAATTCGTAACAAATATTAATAAGTACGTTAAACTTGGTGAGAAAGTTAGAGTAAAAGTTCTAGGACGAAATAAAAAAGGAAAACTTGAGTTTTCTATAAAAAAAGCAAAAGAACCTAAGCCCAAAAAAGCACTTTTCATTCGATCATCTTCAGAAAATAAAGAATTTGAGGATGTTTTAACCAAGTTTTTAAAGCGATCAGACGAAAAACAGGTTGATATTCGTCGAAACTTAAAAAAGAAACAAGGTATTTCAAAGAAAAAGCATTAGTGGTTTTTCGTTTATTAATTTTATTATTTTTTACGACAAGCTCAACTTTTGCCTCCGATATCATAAAAGGTTATAAATCTTCTTTATATACGCTTTCACCAACTAAAAATCGTTTATGTGAGTATTCAAAGCGTCATTTAGAACGCTGGTGCATTGACGTCCAAAATAATCCTATGGGAATGTATGCTGGGTTTAATCAATTATTGGTTTATTCAGCAGATATGATCCAAGCTGTTGATTTGTTGCGTCAAGAAATTAAATGGTCTATTTCTTTAAAAAATGTGTATAAAATGCATATTAACTATCCTGTTATCGTACTTTTTTATACAGATCGATCATTAAAGGGGTTTGATTATTTTAGTGGGCTTCAACTATGGGCAAACGCTAAATCCGATTATGATGACATGCTTGAGACAAGTTCATATTTATGGCTGATTAAAAAATCAACACTTGATAAATTAGATATTATTTCTGGAGATGTTATTCATTCTATTCAATTGAAATCTCGTCCGATTAAGCTTATTGGTGATGAAATAAATATTTTTTATCAATCAAAGCAGGGGATTTTTCATTATAATATTTATAATCAGAATGAAGAAAAAATAAATTATTCAACCATAAATCAAGTTTCTACCGATCTTATTCAATTACGAAATAATAAAGGGCAAGAATCGTTGTATACGTTTAGCAATCGAGTTGTTTCTGAAAACGTACAGCAGCAGTTATTTAAGGTTGAATCGCCCACGCGTTCTTATTTTGGTTTTATCGAAAATTCGCATATACATTTTATAAATAAAAAGAAGATTTCATCTTATGAATTTACCCCAGAATCAAATAGCGATAAAATAATTTATGTTTATCGTATTAGCAATAAACTGCATGTTTTCTCAGATGAAGGTAAAAGTATATGGACATTAAGACCAAAGCAAAAAAAATCAGATCAAGATACATAATTGAGGCACAATTATTTTCCGATGTTTTTTACTCATTATTTGATGGGCTTGATGAACAGAATAAACAACCCGTTTATATTTTAAAATTTCATAATGAACTTGTATCACCTGCATTTGCAGATCATTGTATTTCTTCGCTGCAAGATTATTTATATCAGCCAATTTCAGGAATGTTTCAATTACTGGATATGGATTACGATGGTCAGGACTTATTTTTAATATATAAGAATAATCGAGATACTCTTGTGTCTCTTGATTTGTATTTAAAAAAAATAAAAACTAATCAAGCCTCAATTCGTTCAAAACTGTTATTAAAAATTGCTCGAATAATGTACCAGTTGGAACAAAAAAAATTAGTTTTTGGAAATTTTAGTTTGAATAATATTTTTGTTAATGATCAGGATCAAGTTATTCTAGGGCCAGCTAAAATTAATTTAATCTGTGTTGAGTACTTCTTTAATAAGCTAGATGTTTATGATGAGAGTATTTATTTAAGCCCAGAGTTTTTACAAACATTCTCTGTGAATCATGTCTCGGACATATATTCTTATGGAGTTTTGGCGTTTTATTTGGTTGCTGGTGATTGGCCATATGATCAGCACAATTCAATTTATAAGATCAAACTCTCGCTTACTAAAGGCCCGAAGGATTGTCGAGAACTCAATCCAAAAGTAAGTGATAAGTTGAATTATTTTATAATGAAGAGCTTGCAGTTGGATAAAAGATTACGTTGGGATTCCTTTCGTTTAATTATTGGTATTTTAGAGGGAAAAGAGTCAGTAAAATTCGAACGTTTATCCAATAAAGTAAGTGAAGACCACTCTTTTAACAATGATGTGAAAAAAGAAAAGCAAATAAAGTTTGGGCGATACTTTAACCGTGTGACCAATGGTTTAGGAATTATTGCCTTAATTATTTTGTTTTACTTTGGATATCAAACGTACTTTTCGAAGTATAGTGTTCTAATTATTCCTAATTTGATTGACCAACCATTAAATGATGTAAAACGTGCATTGGCGGATTTGGGTTTAGAAGAAGGGAAGATCTCATATAATTTTCATCCTACTATTCAAGAAGGCCATGTTGTTAGATTTGACCCACCAATTGGCCGACGTATTAAACAAGGTCGTGCGATTTCAATTTTTGTTTCAAAAGGACGACAGGAGATTGTAGTTCCATCATTTATTGGGAAGACATTAGACGAGGTTAATTTTATATTGCAATCTTCAAATATTGAATTAGAGTTAATGCCTGGAGAATTTTCTACTTCAATTGAAACAGGAAAAGTGATTTCTCAAATACCTTTGCCTAATCAGTACATGTTTGATAGTGGTAAAATACAGTTAACTTTAAGTAAGGGTGTTCCAATAACTCTTGAAACAATTGATAAATTAAATGATGACTTTAAAAAAATTCGACTTTTATTTGAATTTAATGATCAGCATCAACAATATGATTTTAAAATTGAAGAAAAAATTAATGATGAAACAGTTGTATTGCATGAAGGTCAATATTTTCCTGGCGACTATTATGAAGATGAGTTTGTTGTTCATCAAAAATCCACAATCTGTGTTTATGTAAATGATGAGAAGATCTATGATAACCAAGACAATGGGCTTAACTAATTTTGAGCAGTCCTGTCTAGAAGATCTTCTTCGTAAGACAATAACTTTAAGAGGTACACAATATCCAAATCCAGCAGTTGGGGCCATGATAGTTGATGGTGAGTCTATAATTTCAGAAGGATATCATCGCATCAGTGGGGAAGCGCATGCCGAGGTTTTGGCGATTAAACAGGCCAATCAATCTTTGGTTGGGAAAACAATTTTAATAACATTAGAACCATGTTGTCATCAAGGCAAAACATCCCGTTGTACAGATCATATTATTACTGCTGGTTTCACTCGTGTTATTTGGGCGATTAATGATCCAAATCCAAAAACATTTGGAAAATCAAAAGCAATTTTACAATCCCATGGAATTGAAGTTTTTGATAATGTAATGCCTGAATTAGGTGTGGAAGTCATTCAAGAATTTTATTCATTTTATTTTAATCGACGTCCGTTTGTTTACGTAAAAGCAGCCATGAGTCTGGATGGTTTTATTGCACCAAACCGATCTGAACTGACCTACATTTCATCCAAGGAATCACTGGATGTGGTTCAACGATTAAGAATGAATGTTCAGGCAATTTGTGTTGGTGCGAATACGATTAATGTTGATCAGCCTAGATTATCTATCCGTGTTGATCGAACGCATGACTTTCAGCCAATCATCGTTATTATTGATCCCAAAAATGATGTGGATTTGGATTGGATGAGTGCGGCACTGGATCAAAATCGTCGTATCGTCTTGTTTAACGGAAAAAAACTTATGTTTGAACATAAGAATCTGTCGGTTTTTTCAACTCTAACATCAGATAAGAAACGTAATTGGTTAGCTATTCTAGACTGTTTATATGATTTAAGTATTCATGCTGTATTAATTGAAGGCGGTAGTCGCATTTTTCATTCAATTCTGGCTGCGAATTATTTTGATGAACTATGGATTACAAAAACTCCGACATTATTATCGTCTGATCAAGCTGTTCCGTTTATTAGTGGTGATGCACCACGGTTAAACTTGTCGTTAAACGGTGTTGAACAATGTTCTGCTGACATTGTTTTAAAATATAAAAATAATGATGCTTTTTCAATATAATGCTGATCAAGCGTCGCAAATTATTCAACGCTTTTTAACTGCTTCTCAACAATCTATTTTATCTAAGCAGGGACTTTTAACTGCTAGAAGCTTTTTGTTATTAAAACCATTGCGTTATTTAAAGCGTCAATATTCTATATCAGTAAATGATCTTCCAGTTGGACAAGTTGCTTGTTTGGTTGGTAAGGTACGATTTGTATCAAAGCGCCAAGTAAGGCGTAATTTGATTGTTTTTCAAGCAACATTACAGACGGAATATCATGAGATTCCATTGGTTTGGTTTAATCAACGTTATATTTTAGAAAAGCTTAAAAATGACCCTTGGGTGGTTGTTTACGGAAAACTAGACGAAACTAAGATTTCAACTGCATTTCATGTCTCTAATTTTGAAACATATTCATCCCTTTCTCAAACTGAGTATGGGCAAGTGGTCCCATGGTATCCAGACATAAGAGGTGTATCAAATCGGATTTTAGTTTCCATTAACCGAAAATTGTTGTCCGATTTAATCATCCAGGATTTATTACCACCGGAAGTGGCACGCCAAGAAGGGCTTTGTTCTATTCTTGATGCATTTCAAAATTTTCATTTTCCTTCACAGCAACTGGATGTTGCAAAGTCAATTCAGCGGTTTGCTTTTGATGAACTATTTTTATATTTATTTCCACGACGTCATCGTCATAAAAATACAAAAGTTCTTCGATCGTCTTTCTTTTTAGATTCAAAACATGCGATAATTCAGGACTATTTTAGTCGATTACCGTATCGTTTAACTAATGCACAGCAGCGTGTTTGGGATAATATTTGCACTGATTTAAATGATAGAAAAACAGTCTTTCGTTTAATTCAAGGTGATGTTGGTTCAGGAAAAACAGACATTGCCATATTAAGTTTATTGGTTGCAGTTGCCAATGGTTATAAAGCTGCTATTTTAGTTCCTACTGAAATTTTAGCTGAACAGCATTTTCTTAAATTAAAATCACGGTGTTCTTCTGATACAGAGATTTTTTTATTAAAGGGTAAACAATCGAAAAAAGAGCGAGAAAAAATTAATTATGCGCTGCAGGGCAATGATGCTTTAATTGTCGTTGGAACTCATGCCTTAGTACAAGATGGTGTTAATATTAAGGATTTAGCAATGGTTATTATCGATGAACAGCATCGATTTGGTGTTTTTCAACGCCAAACTTTACTAGAAAAATCGATCCATGTTCCACATTGTTTATTCATGTCCGCAACACCAATTCCTCGAACATTAATGCTGACACATTATGGTGATTTGGATCATGACGTTATTGATGAATTACCACCTGGTCGAAAACCACCTAAAACTTATTATGCTTCACCAAATCGGTTAAATCAGTTATTTGGGTTTATTCGGTTGGAACTCCAAGCAAAACGTCAGGTTTATGTTGTTTACCCATTAATCGAGACATCAGATCATTTAGAAGATGTTTTACCAGCCGTTGATGGGTTCGATTTATTTTCAAATGAATTTTCTGATTATTCAGTTGGGTTATTGCATGGAAAGATGCCAAACCAAGATAAACAAGCTGTTATGGACCGCTTTAAAAATAACGACATCCAAATTTTAGTTTCAACGACAGTTATTGAGGTTGGTGTTGATGTTCCAAATGCATCAACGATGGTGATTATGAATGCTGAGCGGTTTGGGTTATCCCAATTACACCAATTAAGGGGACGAGTAGGTCGAGGTAAGGATCAATCGCATTGTTTTCTTATTGCTAATGCAAAATCAGTTGAATCTCGCCAGCGAATTAAGGCTATGCAAGCGTCGTCTAATGGGTTTGATTTGGCTGAGGAAGATTTAAAAATTCGCGGACCTGGTAATGTTTTAGGAACACAACAATCGGGTGAATTATTATTTTCTTTTACAGATTTATCACAAAAAGATCTTATTCAGCGTATTGTAACTATATGTGACGTAATTCTTAAAGATTCGGATCAATTTGCACCACTTTTAGCATTTTTTGAAGATCAGAAATCGGTTTCATCGGTGCTTTTAAACTAATGCAAGTTATTGGTGGAAAATATCAAAGGCAGTCACTGCAATTTCCAAAAAATCGATTGTTTCGCCCAACAAAAAGTATTGTTCGAGAAGCATTATTTAATATTATTGGTTATCAAATTGAGGGGGCTTCATTTTTAGATGGTTGTTCTGGTTCAGGTGCTATTGGTTTAGAGGCTGAATCTCGAGGTGCTAGCTCTGTTGTTTGTGTTGATAAAGATACGAAGTATTTAAAAATAAATAAAGGCGTGTTAAAAGCAAATATAAATATTGTGCGCTCGGACCTTATTCGATATTTAAAATCGACTTCTCATTCATTTGATATTATTTTTTTGGATCCAGTGTGGTCACAACATAATGTTTACATTCAAGCATTTCAACAAATTTCTGGTAATGCTAGTTTACTTAAATCTGGGGGTTTATTTATTATTGAGCATGATCATTCCTTTGATCCTTCAAACCACATTTCTTTAAAAAAGCAATATCAATATGGCAATTCATTGATTAGTTTTTTGAAGATTTAATTCGATGTTTATCTTCTAATTTTATGAAAGGTATCTTTGTATTGATTTACTTTTTTAAAACCAATATCATTTTTTATTCGTTTGTATTACTATAACGATATAAAATATGAAGTTTTTAAATCAAAATTTTAGTCATGTTTATCTGATGTTGAGGTTATATTAATTATGAATCATGCAATTTACGCAGGGAGTTTTGATCCGATTACGAAGGGTCATTTGGATATCATTCAACGTGCACTTACCATGTTTGATTTGGTGCATGTTAGCGTGATTGAAAATGTTGATAAACAAGCGTTATTCTCAATTAGTGAAAGAATTGATTTAATTAAAAATAGTATTCAGTCTGATCGAATTATAGTCGAGGGTTTTGAGGGGTTACTGGTAGATTATGCTCGAGACAAGGGCGTTTATAAACTTATTCGAGGGCTAAGGGCGGTTAGTGACTTTGAATATGAATTTCAAATGTCATTAATTAATCGTGCGCAAGAATCAAAAATTGATACAATATTTTTAATGACCGATCAGAAGTATAGTTATTTAAGTTCAAGTATTGTTCGTCAATTGGCTAAATTTAATGGCGATATATCATCTTATGTTTCCCCATATGTACAAAAAAAATTAAAGGAAAAATATCATGGACAAAATTAAAGGCGTTGTTTTTTTAATTGAATCATTAATTAAGTCATCTAAAAAGCAATTATTATCTAAACAGATTTTGATTGATCCAGATGAGTTAGGTGGTTTGTTAAATAAGTTAACAGAAGCGATTGATGAATATGAATTATCAAATAGGTCATCGGACCAAGGGTTGAATACTGATCATTTAAATAACCCATCTACGCCAGTTATAGACCAGCCTGATATTATAGATATTCAAAAGGAAATGATTCGATTGAAAAAAGATGCAAATGACTATGCGGATAGTGTATTGTCTCGGTTACAGTTGGCGGTTACAAAATTACAGCAAAATGTAATCAAAATGGAAACAAATATTACAGAGGGTCGAAAATTAATTCAACAAAAGCAGTTGGATCAAATGAAGGGAGAATAATTTTATGAGACATGATGGACGAGAGGCAAACCAATTAAGAGAATTGAAGATTGAGCGTGATTTTCTAGAAAATGCGCATAGTTCTGTTCTTATTTCTTTTGGTAAAACACGGGTTTTATGTACGGCTACAATAGAAGAATCAGTTCCGAGGTTTCTTAAAGATTCAGGTTCAGGTTGGGTAACTGCAGAGTATTCTATGCTGCCAGCATCGTCTAATGAACGAATCCGACGAGAAGTATCTAAAGGAAAACAGTCTGGACGTACCATGGAGATTCAGCGATTGATTGGGCGTTCTTTACGTGCGGCTATTGATTTAGAAGCTTTAGGCGAGAGATCTATTTTAATTGATTGTGATGTTATTCAAGCAGATGGTGGAACTCGCACAACATCAATTACCGGTGGGATGATCGTTTTGTATGATGCTGTTCAGAAATTAATCTCAAATGGTAAGTTAATTAACAATCCAATTAAGAATTTTGTGTCTGCGGTAAGTTTAGGACTTGTAAATAATAACGTTGTTTTGGACTTAGATTATGTTGAAGATTCATCCGCTGATGTGGATCTAAATTTAGTGATGACTGATGATGGTCGTTTCATAGAAATCCAAGGCACTGCAGAACAATCCCCATTTACTTCTGATCAATTAAGTGAATTTTTAACAATTGGTAATGAAGGTATATCAAACATTATTGCCAAAGCAAAAGCATCTTTGATGGTGTCTGTTTGATACGGTTTTATTTTCTTCAACTTAGTTATTTAATTTTTAACCAATTTCAGTCAAACGTAACACAATACTTTTTTAATCAGTTAAAGGATTATATTTTTAATATTTCAGGTCAGTGTAACCATTCTGGGCAATGCTGCAAGAGCATTATGATATCAAAAAAGGGAACTCCAATTACAACCGTAATGGATTGGCGAGAATTTCTTAATAAAAATCCACAGTTTGAACGCTTTACTCCAACTTATTTTAATGGAGAAATACAATCATATGACTGTTCTTGCTTAACTCTAGAATCCATGTGCTCAGATTATCAAAATCGTCCTCAAATGTGCATTGATTATCCGAGGAGTTATTTCAATATTTATGGTAAGGTTCATCATGGATGTGGTTATTATCCTGAAATTAATTATTATTGGTATCAACGATTATTTAAAAGCATTCAGATGAAAATGGATTTATTTTTTGTCTCAAGTTGAGTTTTTTGTTTCTTTATGATTCCATGAAGTATGGATAATTTTTCAATTACTGAACGCCATTATAATATTATTATTGATCAAGTTAAAAAGAATTACCCGTATGAATCTGGTGGCTTTGTAGGTGGTAAAGATGGTCTTATTACGGCAATCTTTCCTGTATTAAATCAAGATATTTCAAATAAAACAGATGTGTTTGCGATTTATCCACAAGATATTGAACGTGCTCATTTATTTTTTGATAAACATGGGTTAACTTATTATGGGACATATCATTCTCATCCAAAAGGTGAGGCAATACCATCTCAACAAGATTTAACGCACATTCAAAAATATTTATTTATAATCAGTTTAAAAAACTTTAATTCACCTGACTTTGCGGCATATAAAGTTGTTGGTCATCAAAAAGCAGATCGAATTCCATTGAAAGTTGTTAGTGACACATCATTTGATGTTAAAGATATCCATAACAAGACTACAAAAGGAACAGATGATTTAGTCGTTCCTACGGGTACGCCAGATTTTCATAATACTCAACAGCTCAATGAACAGGTCAACAATCTTTTTGAAGGTCGCTCATCTTATCAACGATCAGCGCGTGATTTTGATGATTCTGGGGATTTTAGTACGTTAGCTTAATCTTTTCCTGTAATTTTTGTTCCAATAGGCTCGTTGCTAAGTATTTTATGGATTATATTTTCAGTTCTTCCATTGGCAATTGTTACTTCAATTTTATTTTCAAGTGCGATTTTAGCGGCTAGTAATTTAGATGTCATACCGCCTTTTGATGTAGAGTCCGAAAGACGGTCGTTTACGTAACTTAATTCTGACTCTGATATTGATGTCAGCTTTTTGACAATATGCCCATTATTATCAAGAAGGCCATCTGTATTTGTAAGAATAATTAGTTTATCAGCATCAATGTTTTTCGCTAAGATAGCTGATAATTGGTCATTGTCGCCAAATTGTATTTCATCTGTTGATACAGAATCATTTTCATTAATTATTGGAATGGTTTTATTTTTTAGCAGTGTGGTAATTGTTTGCTTAATATTTTTGTTTTTTTCGGTATTATCAAAATTATCTTTGGTGACAAGTAATTGCCCAACACATATATTTTTTGTTTGAAAAAATTCATAATATTTTTGAAAGAGTAAGATTTGTCCGATTGATGCAGCAGCCTGTTTTTCTGCAAGATTATCTGGTGAAATATTAATATGTTTTGCACCACTAGTTATTGCCCCTGAGCTTACTATTATAAATTCATAATGGTTATTATTCATTATTTCATCAGCAATTTGATAGACAATGTGACGCATGTTATTTAAGTCTAATCGCTGATGATGATCAGTTAGTAAATTTGTACCAATTTTAATTATTATTTTCATTAATAACTTCGCTTACCCTCTGTTCTAATAGTTCGATACCTTCTCTTAAAAAGCAAGAAATTCTTAGCACATCAATATTTTGAAATGATTTGAATACGTCTTCTTTTTGGGTTTCTGATAGTAAATCCATTTTATTTACAGCAATGATTATTTTTTTCTCTTCTAAAATTTTGTTGTCGTATTGTCTTAACTCGTTTTTCAGTGTTTTAAATGTATTGATAGTTTTTTCTGGAGCTTCAATGTTTGGTTCAATTAAAAAGAGTAAAACATTGGTTCTACTTATGTGTCGTAAAAATTGATTTCCTAATCCAATTCCATCTGCTGCACCCTCGATAATTCCAGGTATGTCTGCAATTACAATTTCTTTATTATAGCGGCGAAAAATTCCTAGGTTTGGATGGAGGGTTGTGAAAGGATAATTTGCAATTTTAGGATTTGCTTGGGTAATTGTTTTTAAAAGTGTTGATTTCCCTGCATTAGGGTATCCGATGAGTCCAACGTCAGCGATGATTTTTAGCTCTAACCGGATATTAATTTCGTTCCCCAACTTACCTGGGGTAGCTTTTCTAGGGGTTTGTGATTTAGACGTGGAAAAATGGGTATTTCCTTTACCCCCAGCACCACCTTTAGCAATCTTAATTTCTTGGTTGTTATCGGTTAAATCACTAATTATTGAATTATCATGTGAATTATAGATAACGGTTCCGCAAGGTACATGAATAATGCAATTAGCACCATTTTTCCCGGATTGTTTTCTGGGTCGTCCATCTTCACCATGTCCAGCTTTAAATATTCGTTTATTTGAAATATCTAGAAAGGTACTTAGCTTATCAGAGGCAATAATGATTACATCACCACCTTGACCACCATCTCCGCCATCTGGGCCACCTTTGGGTACGAATTTTTCTCGGCGAAAGCTTACTTTGCCGTTACCTCCGTTGCCAGATTTGACGGTAAGTTCTATATGATCAACAAAGGACAATTAATTCGATTGTGCAGGAATAATTTCAACTGCTTTTTTGTTCTTTTTAATGTACTTAAAGGAAACAAACCCATCAGCTTTAGCAAAAATGGTAAAATCTTTTCCAATTCCAGTGTTGCTACCAGCATGAAAACGAGTTCCACGTTGACGAACAATGATTGATCCAGCAGTAACTAATTCTCCACCGTAACGTTTGACACCCAATCGTTTGGATTCACTATCACGACCGTTTTTAGTACTACCTTTACCTTTTTTATGAGCCATTGTTTACTCCTTTACTTCTTTTTTCGTTGTTTTTTTTGTTGTAGTCGTTTTCTTTGTTGTTTTTGCTTCAGCTGTTTCTTTTTTAGTCGTTGATGCTTTCGATTTTGTTGCACCAGTATTTATCTTTAAAATTTTTATTACAGTTGAATTTTGCCTGTGTCCTCTGGTCAATTTGTAACCTGTTTTACGTTTAAACTTAAAAACAATATCTTTTTCACGTTTTCCTGTCTCTAGAATTTCGGCTTCAACACTTGAATTACTAATATAAGGTTGACCAAATTGAATATCGTCACCATTTTGAATCATTAAAACATCATTATATGTTGTTTTTTTATCTTCAATATTCCCATCAATCGTAAGAATATCACCTTCTTGTACTAAGTGTTGTTTATCATTAATTTCGACAACTGCAAACATTGCAAACTCCTATACCATGCTTAAAATTAAACATTTTAATCTGTAGTGTTGAATACTATCATAACGAAAAACTTTTAACAATAATTTTTGTAATAATTTATTGACGAACGATTTAATTAATACTAACTTTAGTATATCTATTATAGGCGCTAGGCTCGTAGCTCCAATTGGTAGAGCATCGGTCTCCAAAACCGAGTGTTGTCGGTTCGAATCCGACCGAGCCTGCCATTTTAAGGATTATTATGACAAAAAAACAAACTAAGTTATTTTCAGATTTACAAATAGAATTCAAGAAAATTGAATGGCCCAATCGTGATTTTGTGGTAAGGTCTTCATTAATAACAATTATTATGGTAGTTTTTTTTACAATTTATATTGCAGGATCTGATTTTTTGCTATCCAAAATCATCTTTGGGATAAGAAATTAGTGGTGAAAGGGTAAAGGTATGGATAACGAACAATCAATAGAAGAGCCAAAAATAGCTAATAACGTTGCTGCTGATGATGCAATTCAATTAGAAGATCAAGATGTTTTAACAGTTGATAATTCTGATGAACCCATTATTGACTTAGACGATGAAGATGTAATAACCGATGATGAAGTTAACAAGTCAGAAGAGTTGTTATCTAAAGAAGAGGGTTTAAGTTGGTATATTGTGCAATGTTATGCACTTTATGAGCAAAAGGTTAGAGATCGAATCTTACAAATGCAGGAAAATGAATTTAAAGATGTTGTCTTTCGTGTGTTATTACCTGAAGAAGAAACTGTTGAAATTAAAAATAATGAACGAAAAGAAAAAATTAAGAAAATGTTTCCGGGATACCTATTTGTGCAAATGAAGCCTGATGAAGGTGCTTGGTATTTATTACGTCGTTTGCCTGGTGTTGCTAAGTTAGTTGGTACACGTAATGAGCCCACTCCAGTGTCTGAAGATGAAATTAATCGAATATTACGTCAATTGGGCGAGAAGATGAAGAAGATTGAGGTTGATTTTGAAATTAATGAAGTAATTAAGGTTATTTCTGGACCGTTTAGAGGTTATACGGGTTCAATTTCTGAAATAAACGCAGAGCGTGGTAAATTGAAATCATTAATTTCAATTTTTGGTCGAGAGACCCCAGTTGAGTTAGATTTTGATCAAGTCGAAAAATACGTGGATAATAAATAGGAGGTGGCGATATGTCTAAACAAGTAAAAACAGTTCTAAAATTACAAATCGAAGGTGGGAAAGCAAACCCAGCACCACCAGTTGGACCAGCTCTTGGTCAAGCTGGAATTAATATTATGGAGTTTTGTAAAGCTTATAATGATCAAACAAAGGATAAAATGGGTGAAGTTATTCCGGTAGAAATTACAGCTTACGTTGATGGTACATTTACATTTGTTTTAAAAACACCTCCGGCAAGTGATTTAATTAAAAAGTTTGCAAACTTGAAAAAAGGTTCTACAATGCCTGGACGAGAAACAATTGGTTCAATTAAACTTTCAGATGTTCGTAAAGTTGCTGAAGTAAAAATGCCTGATTTAAATGCATTTACCTTAGAGCAGGCTGAAAGAATCATTGCAGGTTCTGCTCGTAGCATGGGAATAGAGGTGGTTGATTAATGTTAACAAAAAATAAAAAAGCAATTCAAGAAAAGCTCGATCTTGAAAAAGAATATGATCCTTTAGAAGCGTTGCAAATTTGTAAGGACGCAGCCTTTGCAAAGTTTGATGAATCAGTAGAGGTTCACTTTTCATTAGGAATTGATCCACGTCATGCTGACCAGCTGGTTCGTGGCACGCTTACACTACCACATGGTACAGGTAAAGATGTTCGCATTGTTGTAATTACGGATGATGAAAACACCTCTCCCATTTTGGAAGCAGGGGCAATTGAAGCAGGTTTAGATGATGTTCTTAAAAAAATATCAGATGGGTGGCTTGACTTTGATTTGGTTATTGCTTCGCCAAAAGTTATGCCTAAGATTGGTAAATTAGGACGAGTGCTTGGTGCAAGAGGTTTGATGCCTAGTCCAAAATCTGGAACAGTGACTACAGATATTATATCAACAGTGAAAGAGTTTAAAGCTGGTAAGGTTGAATTTCGTAATGATAAAGAAGGTAATTTGCATTTGGTAATTGGTCGGGCTAGCTTTAGTGATGAACAGCTGAACGATAATTTTATGGTTGTTTATCAACAGGTAAATAAGCTTAAGCCAGCAAAAGCTAAAGGTATATACTTGAAATCTATTACAATATGTTCTACGATGGGTCCCGGTGTCAAAGTTGTGCCGATGGATGTAAAGTGGAAAGGTAATTAATATGTCAAATCGGGAACAAGTTCTTTTAAATAAGCAAGAAACTGTCAATCGTTTGAGTGCTGAACTAAGTGAATCAGATGCGGTTTTCTTTACAGAGTATAGAGGTTTAACTGTTTCTCAGTTACAAGAATTACGTGGTTCATTACGAGAAATTAATGCTGGTTATTATGTAATCAAAAATTCTTTGATCAAACGTGCGTTTGATCAAAACAAAATGGAGTGTCCAGACGAAGTTTTATCTGGCCCTACTGCATTAGTTGTGTCAAAACAAGATTGTCCTGAGGTAGCATCAAAGATTTATAAGTATTTGAAAACAAATGAATCTTTGAAAGTCAAAGGAGGGTATTTAGATGGTGCATTTATCACACAAAAAGATGTTAAGTCACTTTCTAAGTTACCATCTAGAGATGTACTTATTGGGCAACTTGTTGGTGGTTTAAAATCTACCATCAGTCGTTTCGTAGTGGGTGTTGGTTCTCCGTTAAGAGGGCTCGTTTATTCACTTGAGGCGATTAAAAACAAAAAAAATTAGAGGAGGAAAAAATGTCCGAAGAAACAACAGTTGAAGAAATTGAATTAAGTAAAGAAGCAAAAGGTGTGATTGACTCAGTTGAGAAAATGACTGTATTAGAGTTATCTCAATTAGTTAAAGCATTAGAAGATAAGTTTGGTGTAGTTGCTGCTGCTCCAGTTGCTGTCGCTGGTGCTGTTGCAGGTGCCGCAGGCGCAGGTGATGATGACGCTGCTGCTGGAAGTGATACAGTTGATGTAATCTTAAAATCTGCTGGGGATAAAAAGATTCAAGTTTTAAAAGCAGTTAGAGAAATCACGGGATTGGGGTTAAAAGAAGCCAAAGAACTTGTGGATGCTGCACCAAAGGCTGTTAAAGAAGGTCTAGAAAAAGGTGAAGCTGAGACGATCAAAAAGCAACTTGAAGAACAAGGCGCAGAGATCGAACTTAAATAATTTTTTCATATAACTTATAATGCCTGGCAAAGTAGCGATATTCGTTACCTGCCAGGCACTTTCATTGAATGAGGTGTAAATTTGTCCAAATATAAAACGTACCGTGAGAGAGTGCCATTACATAGTGATGCTCCACAAGAAAAATTAACTGTTCCAAATCTATTGGATCTTCAAGTTGAATCATTTAAACGATTTCTTAGCGAAGGAATTTCTGAAGAATTACAGAAAATATCTCCGATCGTCGGATATGGTGGAAAATATCAGCTTGAATTTCTTGAAGGTATAACTCTTGGTGATCCAGAACTTTCATATGAAGAGATGAGAAAGCGTGAACTTACTTATGCTTCTCCTTTGAAAGTCCCCGTTCGCTTGATTTCTGTTGAGACTGGCGAGGTTCAAGAACAAGAAGTGTTCATGAGTGATATTCCATTAATGACGAATAGTGGTACGTTTTTAGTTAATGGTACAGAAAGGGTAATTGTATCTCAATTTATCCGTTCTCCTGGTATTTATTTTAGAGAAAAGACACCCAATATTCCTGGTTTTCAGGATTTTATTGCCTCCATCATTCCGTCAAAAGGTGCTTGGTTAGAAATAGAAGTTGATAGTAAGCAATTATTTTATGCTCATTTGAATAAAGTTAAAAAAGTTCCTCTTACTTTATTCTTATCAGCATTAGGATATGATGAAAAATCATTCTTTTCACTTGTTGGAGAAAAAGATTTATTTGAGCCAACTTTAACGAAATTTCCTTTTGTTAATGAAGACGATGCACTTATAGAATTACACAAAGGTCTTCGGTCAGGAGATCCTGTTACATTGCAAGGTGCAAAAACATTAATTGACACCTTATTTTTTAACGAAGAAAAATACGACTTATCTGATGTAGGTCGTCATAAAATTAATCAACGTTTTGGATATTCAAAACCAGTTGAGACAACTGCCTTAACCAAAGAAGATATCATTCAAACGATTTCTTATATTGTGTCAATGGTAAATAAAGTAGGTTTAACAGATGATATTGATCATTTGGGCAATCGACGTGTACGTACGGTTGGTGAGCAATTACAGCGACAGTTTCGTATAGGTCTTGTACGTTTAGAGCGATTGATTAAAGAGCAGATGGCACTTAAAGCGAATGAGTCCATCACACCTCAACATCTAATTAATATTCGTCCTTTGGTTGCTGTTATGAGAGAATTTTTTGGTAGTTCACAGCTATCACAGTTTTTGGATCAAACAAATCCATTAGCTGAAGTTATTCACAAACGTCGACTTAGTGCATTGGGTCCAGGTGGTTTAACAAAAGAACGTGCCGGTTATGAAGTTCGTGATATTCACCCCACGCATTATGGTCGGATCTGTCCAATAGAAACACCTGAAGGGCCGAATGCTGGTTTAATAGGTCCAATGGCAACCTTTGCACGAGTAAATAAATTTGGATTTGTTGAAACTCCTTATTTTAAAGTTAAAAATGGTAAAATCACAGATGATGTTGATTATCTTGCTGCTGATGTAGAAGAAGGTTTTTACATCGCACCATGGGATTCTCCTGTTAAAAAGGGTGTATTGCAAGGGTCTCAAATTGTAACTCGATATCAACGTGATTTCCACTTTACTCCTCTTGAAAAAGTTGAGTATATTGGTGTATCCCCACGTCAGCTACTAGGTGTTGCTTGTGGGTTAATTCCATTTTTAGAGCACGATGATGCAAATAGAGCTTTGATGGGTGCAAACATGCAACGTCAAGCGGTTCCAATTTTAAATACTGAAGCTCCTTACATTGGTACAGGTCTGGAAGAAGTTGTTGCAAGAGACACTGAAGTGTTAGTTACAGCAAGAGAAAACTGTGAAGTAGTTGATACGGATTCATGTTCTGTTACCGTAAAAGAGGGATCAAAAACTCACACTTACGAACTGCAAAAATATCAACGTACAAATCAAAATACCTGTCGAAATCAAAAACCTGTTGTTTATAAAGGTATGAAATTAAAAAAAGGTGATTTGATTGCTGATGGTTCATCAACTTCTAAAGGTGAATTATCACTTGGACGGAATATCATGGTTGGCTTCATGCCATGGGAAGGGTATAACTTTGAGGATGCGATCGTTATCTCAAAACGATTGGTAAAAGATGATGTATTTACATCTGTTCATATTCATCGTTATGAAATTGATGTTCGTACAACTAAACTTGGACCAGAAGAATTAACTTGTGAGATTCCTAATGTTTCAGAAGATGCATTATCTCATCTTGATGAAAATGGTATTATTCGAATCGGAGCACTTGTTAATGCAGGTGATATTTTAGTCGGTAAAGTGACTCCAAAAGGAGAGAGCGAACCTCCTGCAGAAGAAAAACTATTAAGGGCAATCTTTGGTGATAAAGCAAGAGATATGAAAGATACTTCTTTACGTATGTCATCAGGAGAATCTGGAAAAGTTATCGGTGTTCGTGTTTTTTCACGTGACAATGGCGATGACTTATCCCCAGGTGTCAATACATTGGTAAGGGTTTATATTGCTCAGCTGAGACGTATTTCTATTGGTGATAAAATGGCTGGACGACACGGGAATAAGGGTGTTGTTTCTACAATACTGCCTGAAGAAGATATGCCATTTTTACCAAATGGTCAGCCTCTGGATATTATTTTAAATCCACTAGGTGTACCATCTCGTATGAATGTCGGACAGTTATTTGAAACCTTATTGGGAATGGCTTCACACGTGATTGGTGAAAATTACATGGCTCAATCTTTTGATGAAGTTATTGCTCCTAATGCATCTGTAGATAAGCTTGAAGAACGTTTGGTTACAGCATCAAAAGCTCCTGGCTATGAATGGGTCAATAAAACAGGTGCAGTCCCATTAAGAGATGGACGTAGTGGTGAATTGTTTGAGCGTGAAGTAACGGTTGGTTACATGTACGTCCTTAAGCTAATTCACTTGGTTGATGATAAGATTCATGCGAGATCAACAGGTCCTTACTCTCTGGTTACTCAACAGCCACTTGGAGGTAAAGCTCAGTATGGTGGTCAGCGTTTTGGTGAAATGGAAGTATGGGCATTAGAGGCCTATGGTGCAGCCAATACATTGCAAGAAATGTTAACAGTTAAGTCGGATGATTTAACAGGTCGTGCAAGAGCATATGAAGCCATCATTAAAGGGAAGGCATTGTCGAAGCCTGGAACCCCAGAATCATTTAGAGTTTTGTTACGGGAGTTACGATCCATTGCATTGGATATCCGTGTTAAAACAACAGATGACGAAGAAATCGACAACCGCTAAGGAGAGATAAATGTTAGTAACAGACTCAACAGATTTTGATTATTTAGAGATAGGTTTAGCTTCACCTGATAAAATAAGATATTGGTCTTATGGAGAAGTTGAAAAGCCAGAAACAATAAATTACCGTACATTTAAGCCTGAAAGAAAAGGTCTTTTTTGCGAAAAGATATTTGGACCAGTTAAAGATTGGGAATGCTCATGTGGTAAATATCGACGTATTCGATATAGAGGTATTGTTTGCGAGCGTTGCGGAGTACAAGTGACTCACTCAAAAGTTCGTCGAGAACGAATGGGGCATATTGAGCTTGCCTGTTCAGTATCACACATATGGTTCTTAAAAGGGATTCCAGGTTACATGGGTATTTTACTTGATATGACAACTCGTCAGTTGGAAGAAGTTATATATTATGATTCTTACATTGTAACTTTTGTGGATAAGTCTTTGGAAGATACTATCCCAGTTCGAAAGATATTATCTACAGAGATGTATTATGAATTAAAAGAACAGTATGGTGACAAGTTTAAAGCACAAATGGGTGCTGAAGCTATTAAAACAATTTTGACACAAATGGATGTTGAAACAACAATCTCTGAATTACGAGAATCTTATGCAAACCTTACAGGACAGAAAAAGATTAAGGCAACTAAACGGTTAAGTATTTTGGAGTCTTTACAGGCATCTGGTAATAACCCAATGTGGATGATTCTTGATGTTATTCCTGTTATGCCACCAGATTTACGACCAATGGTTCAGCTTGAAGGTGGTCGTTTTGCAACATCTGATTTAAATGATTTATATCGACGAGTTGTAAATAGAAATAATCGTCTTAAACGACTTTTAGACATCGGTGCTCCTGATATGATTATCCGAAATGAAAAGCGTATGCTTCAAGAAGCCGTTGATGCGCTAATTTCAAACGGTAAACGTGGTCGTGCAGTAACTGGTTCAAATGGTCGTCCTTTAAAATCTCTTGGAAATATTATTGAAGGTAAGCAAGGTCGTTTTCGTCAAAACCTTCTAGGTAAACGAGTAGACTATTCTGGTCGATCTGTTATTGTTGTTGGCCCAAAATTAAAATTCCATCAGTGTGGAATCCCTAAGGAGATGGCACTTGAACTTTTCAAACCTTTTATTATTAATGAACTTGTTAATCAAGGATTAGTAACTAATGTTAAAGCTGCCAAACGAAAGATAGAAGATCGCGAATTATTTATCTGGGATGTTTTAGAGAAGGTAATTAAAGGTCAATCAGTGTTATTAAACCGTGCACCAACCCTTCACCGTTTAGGTATTCAAGCATTTGAACCAAAATTGGTTGAAGGTGCTGCAATTCAGGTACATCCATTGGTTTGTACGGCATTTAATGCGGATTTTGACGGTGACCAAATGGCTGTTCACGTACCTCTTTCTATTGAGGCACAGGCTGAATGTCGTTTATTAATTTTGTCAGTTAATAATATTCTTTCTCCATCAAATGGAAATTCAATTATTACCCCCACTCAAGATATGATTCTTGGTTGTTACTTTTTAACTGTTGATAATCCAGAATATAAGGAAAAGCCAGCTCGACAGTTCAGATCTATGAACGATGCTTGGAATGCTTGGGAACAAGGCGGTATTAATATCCATAGTTATTTGGTTTTAAAATATAAAGGCGAGCGTATTGAAACTACAATGGGACGAATTATTTTTAATCGAACAGTGAATGATGTTCTTGAGTCTTTTGGAATTACAGACGAGCCTTTTATAAATCGTGTTCTTGGTAAGAAACAATTGGGTGAATTGATCTATGATTGGTACATTAAATATGGAAACAATATTGTTACAGAACTAGCTGATAAGTTAAAAGATTTAGGATTTAAATATGCTACCTTATCAGGGATTTCGATTTCTATTGATGATCTTCGAGTTCCTAAGGTAAAGGCGAAAATTCTAGATACAGCTGAGAAGGATGTCCAAAGCTTGAATGATCGTTTATCTAAAAATAAAATTACTCCGGAAGAATTTCAACTACGAAGTAATGAGATCTGGCGTCGTGCGTCAGGTGATATTTCCGATTGTATGGAAGATGAATTTGGTCAATTAAATAACGTATTTATTATGGCCAACTCAGGTGCTAGAGGAAACATTGATCAGGTACGTCAGTTAGCTGGTATGCGTGGTTTGATGTCTGACGCACAGGGCCGAACCATTAAAGTACCGATCAAATCAAACTTTAAGGAAGGTCTCTCATTAGCTGAATATTTTATTTCTTGTTATGGAGCTAGAAAAGGATTGGTTGATACGGCATTACGTACAGCTGATTCTGGTTACTTAACACGTCGACTTGTTGATGTTGCTCAAGATGTAATTATTTCTGAAGAAGACTGTGGAACCAAGCAAACTGTAACTATTCATCCATTAAAAGAGGGTACTGATTTAATGATTCCTGTACATGAGTTGGTTGAAGGCCGTGTTGCTGGGGAATCTTTTTCGCATGGTGATATTTCGATTAAGGCGGGAGATGTTATTACTAAACCTGTTGCTAAAGCTATGGGACTTGCCAAAATTGAATCATTTAAAATAAGAAACATTTTCACATGCCAAACAAAACGAGGTGTTTGTCGTAAATGTTATGGTTTAGATTTAGCTACTGCAAAACTAGTTAATTTAGGTGAAGCTATTGGTATTATTGCTGCTCAGTCAATTGGGGAACCGGGTACTCAGTTAACGATGAGAACTTTCCATACAGGTGGTGTTGACTTAAGAAAAGCATCGGTAAATAACATTACCTCACCATTCACTGGATCTGTTAAGTTTCCAGCTGATTTAAAGACATCATTATTGGTAGATGGCAAGAATAAGCATTTATTGGTTATCGAAGATTCAAATTTTGTAATCGAAACATCAAAAGATAAGGAAGTTGTTGTATTACCAAAGGGCAGTATTCTTCAGATTAAAGATAAGCAAAAGGTATCAAAAGATGATATTTTAGCACTCTATGATTCATCATCACAGTATGCGACGTCTTTCTCTGAGGGTAAGGTTCGATTATTTGAAGCCGATGATGAATATGAAATTGCTGTTTATGATCCTAAGAACGCAAAAACAATTGATGTTTCCAGTGAGAAAGCAAAAGTCTTTAAGAAGTTAGATAAAATTGGTCTTTCTTCAGACTTAGGAACCAATGTTCAGTTAACAACTCCAGGTATTTTTGACTCAATTAAAGAAAAAACAAAGTCAAAATCAACTATGACATATTACCCATGTAATGTTTTTATTACATCTAAGCGTTCTGATCTTTTTGTTAAAGATGGTTCCAAGGTCAATGATAATGATGTGTTATACCGTGAGTATGTTAGTGATTTAGATGCATCTAAAACAAAAGATATTGTTCAAGGTTTACCACGAGTTGAGGAATTGTTTGAGGCAAGAAAACCAAAGAATGCAGCTATTTTAAGTGAATTTAACGGAATTGTTGAATTTAACCGTTTTGAGAACTATTACTTATTATCAATCCTTTCAGAGGCGGGTGACAAAAAAGAGTATCGTTTACCTGTTAAAACTAGATTTTTAGTTTATTCAGGTCAGTCAGTTGCCAAAGGGCAACAGATAACTGATGGTATTATTTCACCACAGGATCTTTTATTAACCAAAGGTGTTGTTGAAACTCAGTTGTATTTGATTAATGAAATTCAAAAGGTTTATTTTTCTCAGGGTGTATTTATTAACTTAAAGCATTTAGAGGTTATTGTTCGACAAATGACTCGTAAGATGTTGGTTCAAGATGGCGGTGATTCTATGTTGCTTCCAAATGAACTTGTTGATATTCGTCGCGTTGAAGAACAAAACGAGGAGTTATTAGCCCAAAAGAAGACCCCAGTACAGGCCGAAGGTGTTCTCTTAGGAATCACTCGATCATCATTAAATACAGAAAGCTTTATTTCTGCATCTTCATTCCAAGAAACTGCTCGAGTATTAACTGATGCTGCAATTCGAGGGAAAAAGGATACAATGTATGGTTTAAAAGAAAATGTAATTATTGGTAAACTTATTCCTGCAGGAACAGGTTTAGATCAATATAATAATGTTGTATTAAGAAGTGAATCTGGAGAAGAGACCCGCGTTACTGAAGAAGATAGAATTTTTCATGATGAATTTGATAGTTAGTATATTGACAATTTGAGTTATGAAATTTACACTTGAGTTCACTTATAAAAAGGAGAAATGAATGGCAACAACGAATCAATTGATAAGAAAAGGTAGAAAAAAGAAGGTAATTAAAGGAAAGTCACCAGCGTTAAAAGCTTGTCCTCAACGACGTGGTGTTTGTACTCGTGTTTATACAACAACACCAAAGAAGCCAAATTCAGCTCTCCGTAAAGTTGCCCGTGTGAAATTAACGTCTGGATTTGAAGTTACTGTATACATTGGTGGTGAAGGTCACAATATTCAAGAACACTCGGTTATTTTAGCTCGAGGTGGTCGAGTTAAAGATGTGCCTGGTGTACGTTACCATACAGTTAGAGGTGCTTTGGATACTGAAGGTGTGGATGGTCGTAAGCGTGGTCGTTCTAAATATGGCGCAAAACGTCCAAAAGGTTAGTAAGGAGAAAACTTTTGTCAAATAAGAAAGATACAAAACGTTATTTGAAACCTGATTATAAATATGAAAGCAAGATGGTTTCAAAGTTCATTAACAAAATCATGTTAGATGGAAAAAAGACGATAGCTGAAAAAATTGTTTATATGAGTTTAGATGAGCTTTCAAAGAATGTTTCTGAAGATCCATTAAAGGCATTTCAGACAGCCATTGATAATATTGCACCGCGCATGGAAGTTCGTTCTAGACGAGTTGGTGGTTCAACATATCAGGTTCCTGTCGAGGTTAGTGAGGATCGTGGTGTTGGTCATGCAATGAATTGGATTATTAATTATTCTCGTTCACGAAAAGGAAAATCAATGATTCAAAATCTTTCGCAAGAATTAACTGATGCTTTTAATAATGTTGGGTCATCGGCTAAAAAGCGCGATGATACTCATAAGATGGCTGAATCAAACAAAGCTTTCGCTCATTTTAGGTGGTAAACTATGTCAAAAAATTTAGAAAACTTAAGAAATATTGGAATCGCTGCTCATATTGATGCTGGTAAAACAACATTAACAGAGCGAATTTTATTTTACACAGGTCGTTCTCATAAAATTGGTGAAGTTCATGATGGAAATGCAACCATGGATTGGATGGCACAAGAACAAGAGCGTGGTATTACTATTACTTCTGCTGCGACAACATGTTTTTGGAATGATACGATTATTAATATCATTGATACTCCTGGTCACGTTGACTTTACTGTTGAAGTTGAACGTTCTTTAAGAGTATTGGATGGTATGATTGCGGTGTTCTGTGCTGTAGCAGGTGTACAGCCTCAGTCAGAAACAGTATGGCGTCAGGCTGTAAAGTATCAAGTTCCTCGTATTGCGTTTGTTAATAAAATGGATCGTACTGGTGCTAATTACGATAATGTTGTTAACATGATTCGTGATAATTTATCTGCTAATCCTTTAATCGTTAATTACCCAATTGGAGCAGAAGCTGATTTTATCGGTTATGTTGATTTAATTAAAAATAAAGCTTATTACTTTGGTGGTGATAAAGGTGAAGATGTTAAAGAAGGCGATATTCCTGCTGATATAGCTGATAAAGTAGCTACACTTCGTTCTGAGTTAATGGAGTTTGTTGCTGAGGCCTCAGAGGATCTTTTAAACGCATACTTAGAATCAGGCGACTTAACTGAGCAACAGATGATTGAAGGTCTTAGACGTCGAACACTGGATGGCGAAGTTATTCCTGTTTTTTGCGGATCTGCATTTAAGAATAAAGGGGTTCAACCATTGTTAGATGCTGTAACTGATTTATTACCTTCTCCGATTGATGTTGGTGAAGTTACCGCTTCAGTTAAAGGTACTGAAGAGGTTAAACAATTAAAACCAGATGTTACAGAAACTTTTTCTGCTTTGGCATTTAAGATTATGACGGATCCTTTTGTTGGTAAGCTTACTTATTTACGAATTTATTCAGGTAAATTAGATGCTGGATCGTATGTTTACAATACATCGTCCGACAATAAAGAACGTATAGGTCGTATCATGCAAATGCACGCGAATACTAGAGAAGAGCTAAAACACTCTGAAGCGGGAGACATTGTTGCTGTTATTGGTCTAAAAAATACTCGAACTGGTGATACTTTAACTGCTGAAGGCAATGATTTTATGTTGGAAAACATTGAATTCCCAGAGCCAGTCATTTTTGTAGCTATTGAACCAAAAACAAAATCTGACCAAGAAAAACTTTCTAATTCGCTTGAAAAGTTATCTGATGAGGACCCAACTTTTAGTTATTCTACTGATCAAGAGACTAGCCAAACAATTATTTCAGGTATGGGTGAATTGCATTTGGAAGTTATTGTTGATCGTCTTCTAAGAGAATTTAATGTTGATGCTAATATTGGTCAGCCACAAGTTGCTTATAAAGAGTCCATTTCTTTAACTGCTAAAGGTGAAGGAAAATTTATTAAGCAAACCGGTGGTCGAGGTCAGTACGGTCACGTTATTCTAGATGTAGTTCCTCTAGAAAGAGGCGAGGGATTCGAGTTTGAGAATAAAATTGTTGGTGGGGCTATCCCTAGAGAATATATTCCATCAGTAGAAAAAGGTGTAAAGAACCTCTTTGAATCAGGTGTTGTTGCTGGTTATCCAGTGGTGGACATTAAAGTAGTATTAAAAGATGGTTCATTTCACAATGTCGATTCATCTGATGTTGCCTTCCAAGTTGCTGCTTCCTACGCTGTAAAAGATGCTTTTAAAACAGCGAAGCCGGTTATTCTACAGCCAATAATGGATGTACAGGTAGAAGTTCCTGAAAATTATATGGGAGATGTTATCGGTGATCTTAACTCAAGAAAAGGTAAGATTGAGAAAATGGAAGATAATCCACAAGGTAACAAAGAAATTGTAGCTAAAGTTCCACTTGGAGATATGTTTGGATATGCCACTTCTTTGCGGTCATTCACCCAGGGTAGAGGTATTTACACGATGCAGTTTTTTGGGTATAGTGAAGTCCCAAAACAGCTATATAACGAATTAGTGGAAAAATCAACGAAAGATAAGGAGTAAATAAATGGCTAAAGAAAAATTTGAACGAAATAAACCACACGTTAACGTTGGTACTATTGGTCACGTTGACCACGGAAAAACAACATTAACTGCTGCGATTACTACAGTTCTATCATCAACAGGAAATGCTGAAAAGAGAGATTATTCTCAGATTGACTCAGCTCCTGAGGAAAGAGAGCGTGGAATTACAATTGCAACTGCTCACGTTGAATACGAAACCGAAGGACGTCATTATGCTCACGTTGACTGTCCTGGTCACGCTGACTACATTAAGAATATGATTACAGGTGCTGCTCAAATGGACGGCGCTATTCTTGTTGTTAGTGCGGCTGATGGTCCTATGCCACAAACACGTGAACATATTTTACTTGCACGTCAGGTAAACGTTCCTAATATTGTTGTTTTCTTAAACAAATGTGATCAAGTTGATGACGAAGAGTTATTGGACTTAGTTGAAATGGAAATGAGAGAGCTTTTAAGTAAGTATGAGTTTCCAGGAGATGATATTCCATTTGTACGTGGATCAGCTTTAAAAGCATTAGAATCCTCTGATCATTCTAGAGAAAACGCTGATGCGAAGGCAATTTGGGAATTAATGGATGCTGTAGACTCATACATTCCTGAGCCAGTTCGTGAAACTGAGAAACCATTTCTAATGCCTGTTGAAGACGTATTTAGTATCACTGGTCGTGGGACTGTTAGTACTGGTAGAGTTGAACGTGGTGTTATTAATGTAGGTGACGAGGTAGAGATTGTTGGAATGATGGACGAAGTCAAGAAAACAACTGTAACTGGTGTTGAAATGTTCCGTAAGTTACTTGATTCAGGTCAAGCTGGTGATAATATTGGTGCATTACTTCGTGGTGTAGAACGTGAAGATATTCTTCGTGGTCAGGTACTTTGTGCTCCAGGTTCTATTACTCCTCATAAAAAGTTTGAAGCTGAAGTTTACGTCCTTAAAAAAGAAGAGGGTGGACGTCATACCCCATTCTTTAAAGGTTACAGACCTCAGTTTTATATTCGTACTACTGATGTAACAGGTGAAGTTATTTTACCTGAAGGAACTGAGATGGTTATGCCTGGTGATAACACTAAATTAACTATTAGTCTTATAACTTCTGTTGCTTGTGAAGAAGGTTTACGTTTTGCTGTTCGTGAAGGTGGTCGTACCGTAGGTGCGGGTGTTGTAACAAAGATTATTGAGTAATCGAGATATACTGTGTCAGCAACAACTACAACTAAGAAAAAGCAGGCAGTAGCTAATTCAAGTAAGCCACAGCAAAAGATTAGAATTCGTTTAAAATCTTTTGATCATCGTTCACTTGATACTGCAACTGTTAAAATTGTAAATACCGCTGAAAAATCAGGTGCTAAGGTAGTGGGTCCAATCCCACTACCTGTAAAAAAGAAAGTATGGTGTGTATTAAAATCACCTCACGTCAATAAACGTGGCGGTGAACACTATGAAATTCGTATACATAAGCGTTTAATTGAGATTGTTGATCCCCCTTCAACAACAATTGATGCACTTATGGGCATTGATTTAGCTGCTGGTGTTGATATTGAAATCAAATTGGTTTAATTGAGTTAAATTATGAAAGATAAAAAACAAATATTAGTCGGCGAAAAAATTGGAATGACCCAATTAATTTTAGAAACTGGTAAAGTACAATCAGTAACAATTATTCGGGCATATGAAAATGAAATCGTTGGCATTCGTACAAAAGAGAAAGATGGCTATTCAGCTGTTAGAGTTGGCTATAAGTCTTGTAAAAAAGAAAAGTTAAACAAGCCTGATTCTGGTCAATTCAAAGCAGAAAATAGTTACAAAAAAATTAAAGAATTTAGAGTTGAGGACTCATCTAGTTTTGAATTAAATTCAAAAGTTGATTTAGCTACTTTTCAAGTTAATTCTAAATATGATTTACAGTCTAGAACTATTGGTCGAGGATTCACTGGAGCTATTAAGGCATGGAATCATCAACGAGGACCAATGTCTCATGGTTCAAAAAACCATCGTTTAATTGGTTCTATTGGTCAAGCAACTACTCCAGGTCGTGTTAAAAAAGGAAAGAAGATGCACACTCGATATGGTAATGAAGTTGTTACTATTAAAGGACTAGAGCTATTAAAAATAGATGGTGAATTTCTTTTCTTTAAAGGCGCAGTTCCTGGTAAGAAGAACGTTGTTTACATTACAGGAGAAAATTCATGATAAAATATTCCATTCAATCAATTGATGCTAGTAATGGTAAATCTTCTGAAGTAAATTTTGAGTCTATTAAAGTATCAAATAATTTAAAGGGTAATACTTATCTTTTAAATAACAATCAAAAAAAGACCCGTGTTGTTTATTCGTTTACAAAATCTAGATCTGATTTTACTTCAGGTGGTGCGAAACCGTTTCGACAAAAGGGTACGGGACGAGCTCGACAAGGTACAAGTCGTTCACCGCTTAAAGTGGGTGGTTCTGTGATTTTTGGTCCAAAACCTAGATTTGTTACAAGAAAAACGAATAAACAGTTCAAGGACTCTACGCTAAAGCAGATTCTTGTCTCAAAGGTTTCACGTTCTAAGTTATTTACAAAAATTAATACTGTTGAAAAAGCTAAGTCTTTTTGCGAATTTGTTGATAAAGATAAGACGTATTTATTCCTTATTGATATAAACAACGTTACAGATATTCAATTTTTCTATCGTATAAAAAATCTTCCTAATATTTATTTTTCAAATTTAAATTCAATTAATGTAGAAGACTTAATTCGCGCGGACGAGGTGTTTTATACTGAGTCGTCTTTTAATAATGTTTTTAAAAAGGAGAGTGGCAATGATTAAGCGTTTATTAATTACTGAAAAGACAGCTATTCTTAACGAAAATAATTGTTACGTTTTTCTTGTTGATGAAAATGCAAATAAGATTGAGTTAAAAAAACATATTGCATCTAAGTATAATGTTGAAGTAACTAAAGTAAATATAGCTAAAAAGCTTGGTAAAAAAGTTCGACGAGGTAAAGTTTTAGGTTACACTCAAACTTATAAGAAGGCATATGTTTATACGTCAGAACGCATTGCTGATCTTGAGGAGGCTGGATAATGGCTACAAAGAAACACAATCCTACCACCCCAGGTATGAGAAATAAAACAACTATACAATACGATGAGGTTACAGTTAACAAGCCTCATAAGTCGCTAACATCTGCAAAACAAAAGAAATCAGGTAGAAATAATTATGGTAATATTACCGTTCGTCATCAAGGCGGTGGTGTTAAGCGTAAATTTCGTTCAATTGATTTTAAACGTAACAGTACAGCAAAAGGTTTTGTTGAATCTATTGAGTATGATCCAAATCGATCAGCATTAATATGCTTAGTAAAGTATATGAATGGTGATCGACGATATATTTTAGCTCCTAAGGGAATTCAAGTTGGTGATATTATTGAGGATGGTGCTAATGCAGAGATTAATTTGGGTGCATCTATGCCATTATCTAAAATTCCGGTTGGTTCTCTTATTCATAACATTGAACTATCGCCAGGCAAGGGCGCTCAATTAGTTAGATCAGCTGGAGCATCTGCTACTTTAATGGCTAAGTCAAGTCGTCATGCAACAATAAAACTTCCATCTGGTGAGATACGTTTAGTATTGTTAGAATGCATTGCTACTTATGGCCGTTTAGCAAATGAAGGTTTTGCAAACAAACGAGATGGTAAAGCTGGAATTAAGCGTAAAAGAAATATTCGCCCAACTGTCCGTGGTGCTGTTATGAATGCTGCAGATCACAAACACGGTGGTGGTGAAGGAAGAGCTCCTGTAGGTTTAGCTGAACCTCGCACCGCTTATGGTAAAAAGGCGAATATTAAAACAAGATCTAAACGTAAAAGAAGCAAGCATATTGTGAGAGCGAGGAAGAAATAGGTATGGCACGTTCATTAAAAAAAGGTCCTTTTGTTGATGATCATCTTATAAAGAAGATTGATGAAATGAATGAAAAGAACGAAAAAAAATTAATTAAAACCTGGTCAAGGCGAAGTACAATTGTTCCTAGCATGATAGGGCATACAATTGCTGTCTATAATGGTCGAAAACATATACCTGTATATATTAGTGAAAACATGATAGGCCACAAGCTTGGTGAATTTAGTTTTACAAGATTGTTTAAATCTCACCCGGGGAATAGGTAAATATTATGGCTAAGAAAAAAAATATAGTAAAAGAAAAGGTTATTGTTAAAGCAAATTTAAAATATGTAAGAGTATCTCCATATAAGTTACGAAAAGTAGCTGATGAAGTTCGTAATCTAACTGCACTTGATGCTGTAGCTAAATTACGTTTAATGCCTCAAAAATCTGCAGGTATACTTTTTAAATTATTTAAGTCTTGTATTGCAAATGCAATAAATAATAATCAGCTTGATGAATCTGTACTTAGTGTCGATCGTTTAGTTGTAAATGAAGGCCCAAAATTAAAACGCCATCAACCAAGAGCACGTGGTCGTATTTTTGGTATTACTAAACCATATTCTCATGTCGAGTTATCTTTAATAAATCAAGGAGAGATTAATGGGTCAAAAGGTTAATCCTAGAGCGTTACGTCTTAAAGGCGTACAAGAATTTGTAAACAATTGGTTTTCATTAGAAAACTACGGTAAAAACTTAGTTGAAGATGTTGAAATTAGAGATTTCATTGAACAAAATCTTAAGCGCTCATTTATTTCAAAGTCGATTATTCGAAGAAAAGGTAGCGATAAAGTATTTGTAGATATTCATACTTCTAAACCTGGGGTTATTTTAGGTAAAGCTGGTGAATCAATTAATCGTTTTCGTGAATCTATTGGAAAAAAGTTTGGAAAGCAATTTATTGTTAATGTTATCGAAGAAAAATCTCCTGATAAAAGTGCTAAACTTTTATCAGAATTAATTGCTGTACAATTAGAAAAACGAATTCCATTTAGACGTGCCATGAAAATGGTTGTTCAATCAGCATTAAAAGCTGGAGCTGAAGGTGTTCAAGTTAAATGTTCTGGTCGTTTAGGTGGAGTTGAAATCGCTCGGAGTGAATGGTATCAAAAAGGTCGTATGCCCCTTCACACTATTCGTGCAAAAATTGATTATTATTTTACTGAGGCTAACACTATTTATGGAAAAATTGGTGTTAAGGTTTGGATTAATAATGGTGAAGTTATTGCTGATAAAAAAAAGAAAGTTGATGCTTCTGTTTCAGAAGGTGTAAAGGATAAAGAATATGTTAATGCCTAAAAAAACCAAGTATCGTAAGTTTCAACGTGGACGTAATCGAGGTAAAGCACAATCTGGTAATACAATTTCTTTTGGTGATTATGGTCTTTTAGCACTTGAAGCTTGTTGGATGACTCAGAGACAAATTGAGGCAGCACGTCGAGCAATGACTCGTTATATTAAACGTGGCGGTAAAGTATGGATTAGAGTTTTTCCTGATAAAAGTGTTACAAAGATACCTGCAGAAACACGTATGGGTAAAGGTAAAGGTGCTCCCGAATATTGGGTTGCAGTAGTAAAGCCAGGCCATGTTTTATTTGAGCTTAGTGGTGTTCCAGAAGAAGTTGCAAGAGAAGCATTACGATTAGCTGCTCATAAATTGCCAATCAAAACTAAGTTCCTTAAAAAGGAAGTGTGGGAAATCTAATGAATATAACTGATATAAGAAAATTAAAAGATGATGAGTTGGTTACTAAACGAGATGAATTAAAGGCTGAATATCTTGACAAAAAACTTGCTATTCTTAATAATTCAGAAAAAAACACATCGTTGTTAAATAAATTAAGAAAAGATACTGCTCGTATTAATACAGTATTAAACGAAAGGAATAATCATGAGTAAGTCTTTGCAAAAGAAACGAGGAATTGTCGTTTCCAAGTCAGGCGATAAAACTGTTAAAGTTTCTGTTAAGACAAGAAAACGTCATCCCTTTTATAAAAAGGTAGTTAATGTAACTTGGTCAGCTCTAGTACATGATGAAACAAATGGAGCAAATGTTGGAGATCATGTAACATTTGTATCTTGTCGTCCATTAAGTGCCAAAAAACGATGGCGAATTGTAGAGGATAATTAAATGATACAACAAGAATCAATGTTAAGCGTTACTGATAACTCTGGCGCAAAAGAAATACTTTGTATCCGAGTTTGTGGGAGTACTGGTAAGCGTTATGCTTCTTTAGGCGATACAATTATAGCTACAGTAAAAAAGGCTAATGTTACAGGTAACGTAAAAAAATCAGAAATAGTTAAAGCTGTTGTCGTTCGTACTAAACGTAAAAAGCGACGTAATGATGGAACGGTTATCAGTTTTGATGATAATGCTGCTGTCATCATTAATAATGATGGTAATCCAAAAGGTACTCGGATATTTGGACCAATACCAAGAGAACTTCGAGAAAAAAACTTCATGAAGATTATTTCTCTTGCTAAGGAAGTAATTTAAGGATTTATTATGGCAAATAAAATTAAAAAAGATGATGAAGTTCAAGTTTTAACTGGGAAAGATAAAGGGAAAAAAGGTAAAGTTTTATCTGTTGATATTAAAGCTGGAAAACTTACAGTTGATGGTATTAACATTCTTAAGAAACATCGGAAAAAAACTGATAAAGGTGACGGAGGAATCGTTGAATTTCCTGGACCCATTGATATTTCTAATGTTGCAGTCATCTGTCCTGTTAAAAAGGTGCCAACTAAAGTTGGTTTCAAAGTTTTAAAGGATGGTAAGAAAAAACGTGTTGCCAAAGTTTCTGGTGAAACATTTTAAGGAATTATTATGAAAGATATCAAAGAAGTAATTAAGCAAGCAGAAAGCAAATTATCAGAGAAATTTAACTATAAAAATCCTCATCAAGTTCCTAAGATTGAAAAAATTGTTTTACATCGTGGTTTAGGTGAAGCATTAACTAACTCAGCCGTTTTAGAAAAAACGTTTGAGTTATTTTACGCGATCTCCGGTCAAAAACCGATTTTTACAAAAGCAAAAAAATCAATTTCAAATTTTAAATTACGTGAAGGTCAAATAGTTGGTTGTAAAGTTACATTAAGATCACAAAAAATGTACAACTTTTTAAATAACTTATTTTACTTATCATTGCCCAAAATTAGAGATTTTAGAGGTATTAGTAAAAAAGGATGTGACAAATTCGGAAATTTTTCATTTGGAATTAAAGATGATTCTATTTTTCCTGAATCAAATACTGAGTTAGATAAATTAAGAGGTATGGATATTACAATCTGTACAACATCCTCCTCTAAAGAAGAATTGTTATATTTCTTGGAATGTCTTGGACTTCCATTTAAAGGTTAAGGAGAACTACATATGGCTAAAAAAGCAATGGTAGAAAAGAATAAAAAGAAATCTGGTGCACAGCATCGTAATCGATGTAATCTGTGTGGTCGACCAAGAGGCTATATTCGTTTTTTCGGTATATGTCGGATTTGTTTCAGAAATTTAGCTACATCAGCTAAATTACCTGGTGTTACAAAATCATCTTGGTAAGGAGAGTTAAACTATGACAGTTATAGATCCAATTGCAGATATGTTTACAAGAATTAGAAACGCTCAAATCGTTTCATTTGATTCTGTATCATTTCAATATTCAAATGTTAAGTGTGAGATAGCTAAAATATTAGCTAATGAAGGTTATATTAATGGTTATGAAATTGTGAATACTGACATCAACAAACGTCAGTTAAAAATTTCATTAAAATATGATGAACAAGGCCAGCCATTAATTGAAAGTATTCGTCGTGTTTCAAAGCCTTCTAAACGAATTTATACTAAAAAGAAGGATATATATAAAGTACTCAACGGTTTTGGTACATTAATTTTATCAACATCACAAGGTATTTTATCTGGTAAAGAAGCTCGTTTAAAAAATATTGGCGGTGAAGTTATCGGGGAGGTTTTCTAAAATGAGTAAATTAGCTCGTAAACCAATAAAAACTGATTCTCTTGATGTAACATATGATAAAAATGAGTTGAAGATCAAGGGTAAATTAGGTGAGTTAACACTAACCATCAAAAATAATGTTTCTTTAAAAGTTGAAGATAATTCAATTGAAGTTCAATGTGAAAATAAAGCTATTTTAGGTTTACATTGTGCATTAATTAAAAATTTGGTTGAAGGCGTAACTAATGGTTACAGTGAAACATTAACCTTAAAGGGAGTTGGTTATAGAGCTGCTTTATCAGGTTCTACACTAAACTTTAACTTAGGTTATTCACATCCTGTTTCTTTTGATTTACCAGAAGGTATAAAGGCTGAGGTTGTGAATCCAACTGAAATTAAAATTTCAGGCATTGATAAGCAACTTGTTGGTCAAGCTTGTGCGGAAATTATTAAATTACGACCTGCAAAAAAGGATCCTTACAAAGAGAAGGGTATTAAACGTATACAAGATAGAATTATTAAAAAGGTTGGAAAGAAGGTTAAGTAACATGACAAAAGCAATACATACACTTAAAGTAAATAAAACCTTAAAGCACCTTTATGCAATGCTTATTGATGAAAATAATAACGTTATTGCTGAATCTTCAACACTATCTTTAAAGTTTAATCAAGCTAATGTTGAGAATTCTTATAAAGTTGGTGAGGAAATTGGTAAAAAGGCAAAAGAGCTAAAAGTTAAATCTATTCGTTTTGACCGTAATGGTAATATTTATCATGGTCGAGTTGAATCTTTAGCTAAAGGAGCTCGAGAAGCTGGGTTGGAGTTTTAAAAATGTCATATAATGCACATGAAGATAATCAAGAAAAACTTTTCGAAAAACTTATAAAGGTTAATCGAGTAACAAAAGTAAATAAAGGTGGTAAGAAACTGGCCTTTAGAGCATTTGTTATTGTTGGTGATCAAAAGGGAAGTGTTGGTTTAGCAACAGCTAAATCAAAAGAAGTTCCATTAGCAATTCGTAGAAGTATAGATAAAGCAAAAAAGCAAATGTTTGATATTAACGTTGTAAATGGCACCATACCTCATCGTATAGTTGGAGAATACAAAGCTTCAAAAGTTGTTTTACGTCCTGCTCCAGAAGGAACTGGTGTAATTGCAGGTGGTTCTATTCGAATTCTTTTAGAATCATTAGGTATCGAAAATATTGTTGCTAAATCTATTGGTTCTAACAATTCATTAAATATGGCTAAAGCAGCTTTAGAAGGATTGAAAAAGTTAAAGAAGTTATCCGACGTTGAAGCTCGTCGAGGTGTTAAAATCTCCTTGGGTGGTAAACGTGTTGTAGCTTCTGTTGAAAATAATGAAGGAGATGAAGATGCCTCAAACTAAAACAAAAGAGCCAACAAAAGCAAAATCTTCAAATGATGTTGTAGACATTAAACTTAATGAGTTATCCCCTTTTCAAGGATCTACTTCAAACCGAAAACGTGTTGGTCGAGGAAATGCTTCAGGTTATGGTGGTGAATGTGGTCGTGGTCATAAAGGACAAAAATCCCGTTCTGGTTTCTCCAGAAAACGAGGTTTTGAAGGTGGTCAAAATCCACTTTATCGTCGAATTCCTAAAAAACGTGGCTTTACAAATATATTCAAAAAACAATTTGCCATTATCAATTTAGAAAATCTAAATTATTCACGTTTTGATGATTCAATTGAGTTGAAGCATTTAATAGATTTTAAATATGTTAGATCATCTGATAAAGTCAAATTTGTAGGAGAAATTCCAAAAGAGTTTAATATTAAATCAATCGAACTGCATGCTATTTCTAATGCTTTAAAAGAAAAGCTAGAAAAAATTGGCTGTTCTGTTGTTATATTAAATTAATGGGTTTTATATCAGCTATTTTTAAATATAAAGATTTACAGCGACGAATACTTTATTCGTTGGTAATGTTAGTCTTTTATCGATTAGGGTCTCATATTCCTATTTCTGGTATTGATTTATCTGATCTTAATAATTTAATAAATAATAATAGTTTAATTTCATTTATTGATTTATTTTCTGGAGGTTCCTTTAGTCGTTTTTCTCTTTTTTCTTTAGGGATACTTCCTTACATTAATGCATCTATTATTATGCAATTGATGTCCTATGCGATACCTGAGTTTAAATCGATGCTCGAAGAAGGTGAGTCAGGTCGTAAACGTATCTCTCAGTATACTCGCTATTTGACGGTACTCCTTGCTATTATTCAAGCTGTGGTTATTACGATTGGTTTTAAAGGGTTTCTTTTAGCTAATGTATCGTTTCCATTCTTTTTTATTTACTCTACCGTTGGTTTGGTAGCCGGTGCTTGTTTAGTTATGTATGTTGGTGAACTAATGACTGAAAACGGTATTGGAAATGGTGCATCATTGTTAATTTTTATTGGTATTATTTCTCAAATGCCATTTTATGTTAAAAATACTGTTTCGTTGGTTCAAGCTGGAACAAATCCTATTAGTGTGTTTCTTATGGTATTTATTTTGATATTTATCATTTTTTCAATTGTTATTATACAAGAAGCTCAACGTAAGATATCAGTACAGTATGCTAAACGTGTTGTTGGCAGAAAAATGTATGGCGGACAAGCGACGTACATACCGTTACGTTTGATTCAAGGTGGGGTATTACCAATTATATTTGCATCAGCATTATTGCAATTCCCTCTTGTTATTTCTAATTTTATTCCCGTTGAGGCAATCCAGCAGTTTTTTTCTAAATATTATACTTATGACGGAATAATTTATAATTTGTTTTTTTGCTTTTTAATATTCTTCTTTACATATTTTTATACAGCGATTTCTTTTAGTCCAATAGAACTTTCTACAAATATTAAAAAATACGGTGGTTTTATAATGGGCGTTCGACCAGGTAAACCTACCGAAAAGTATTTAGAGGCGATTGTTACAAAACTTACATTCTTTGGTGCATTCTTTTTATCTTTAATCGCTTTATTACCGATTATTGGTGCTGCTACAACAAATGTGAATAGTTTCATGGGGTTGGGTGGTACTGCATTATTGATTATTGTAGGAGTTGCTTTAGACCTTTTGAAACAAATTGATAGTTTTATTCTTCAAAAAGAATATGAAAGTATGGTTAATTAATGAACATTATTATTTTATTGGGTCCAGCTGGATCAGGTAAGGGAACTCAAGCTCAATATTTGAGAGATCAATTCGGTTACTCACATTTATCCACGGGTGACATGTTGCGTTCTGAGGTCTCATCAGGTTCAGAATTAGGTCAGCAAGTTAAACAAGTTATTGATTCTGGTAATTTAGTATCTGATGATATCATTATTTCGATTATTAGTAATCGCTTGAATCAATTGGTTGAAGCAAAAGTTTCAGGCGCTATTTTTGATGGTTTTCCTAGAACAATTGCTCAAGCACATGCTTTTGATGAATTATTAACGTCTCAAGGGCTATCTCTCTCATCTGTTTTGTACTTTGATTTATCATTAAAAGCTTCAATAGACCGAATTAGTGGCCGACAGATAGATTCGAGAAATAACGACGTTTATCATAAGGTATCCAAACCTGCTCCAGTTGATGTACAACCGTATTTAATTACTCGAGATGATGATACTGAAGAGAAGGTCACGCATCGTTTTAATGTTTATCAAGAGGAAACATCCCCACTTCTTTCATATTACAACTCATCATTACAACGAATCGATTGTATGCAATCTATTTCAACCATTAGCAAACAATTGTCTGACCTAATTGAATCTTTCCAGGTATCTGTTTAAATATGTCTCAATCGATAAAAATCCAATCCATGAAACATGCGGGTAAAATTCTTGCCCAAACGTTTGAGCATGTTTCTTCCATCATTCATGAGGGTATTAGTGCGCTGCAGATAGATCAACAAGTTCAGTCTTTTATTGAAGGAAAAGGTGCTTCAGCTGGTTTTCTTGGCTACCAAGGTTATAAATATTCTACATGTATTTCTAAAAACGAAGAGATTGTGCATGGAATTCCTCATCCAGATAAATACTTTTTTGATGGGGATATTGTGTCTATCGATATTGGTGTTAAGTATAACGGTTATTATGCTGATGCTGCGCGTACCTTTTTGATAGGTGAAGTGTCTGATCAGGCAAAACATTTGGCCGAAGTTACACAACAATCTTTTTTTGAATCAATGAAGGGCATAAAAGCTGGATCACGTTTGGGAGATATATCGTATGGCATTCAATCTTATGTTGAGGCTCACGGTTTAACTATTGTTAAGGATTTATATAGTCATGGTGTTGGTTCTTCTTTACATGAAGAGCCTTTGATTCCAAATTATGGCAAACCTGGCACAGGAATGGTTCTAAAGCCGGGAATGACGATGGCTATTGAACCAATGGTTAATATTGGAACTCCAGATATTGAAACATTGGATGACCAATGGACAATTGTTACTCAAGATCGACAATTATCTGCGCATTATGAAAATACAATTCTTATAACAGAAGATTCTGTTGAAATTTTAACGTTAGGAAATGGTTGAAATTTAAAAAAAAATGCATTAACCATTGCGTAATGACTAAATTCACGTTAAATTAGTAATCTATAAAAATTTAAGCACAGTATTCGTGTATAAAAATTGAGGAAATATGAAAGTTAGAGCATCAGTTAAAAAAATGTGTGAGAAATGTCGGATCATTACTCGAAATCGTCGAGTAATGGTTATATGTGAAAATCCAAAACATAAGCAGAAACAAGGTTAGGAGGAAATTAGAATATGGCTCGTATAGTAGGTGTAGATTTACCAAAAGATAAGCGATTAATTATAGCGCTTACATATATTTATGGTATTGGTCCATTTTTGGCGAATAAAATTATTGTTGAATTGGGGTTGGATCCATCAAAACGAGTTAAGGACCTAGTTGAAGCTGAGATTGTTTCTATCCGTGATCGTGTTCGTAAGGAAGTTGTAGAAGGGGATAAGCGTATTGCTAATGTACAAGATATACGACGACTTGAAGAAATCGGCTGCTATAAAGGGCGCCGTCATAAGTTAAAGTTGCCAGTTCGTGGTCAACGTACTCATACGAATGCTCGTACCAAGCGTGGTAAAAAGATTGCTGTTGCAGGTAAGAAGAAAGCTGCATAAGGAGATAATGAATGTCTACTAAAAAGAAAACTAAACAACAAACAAGAAATGTACTGGTTGCAGTTGCACATATTAAGTCAACGTTTAATAACACTATAGTGTCTATTACAGATGCATCTGGACACGTTATGTCTTGGGCATCTACTGGTATGATGGGCTTTAAAGGAAGTAAAAAAGGAACACCTTTTGCTGCACAATTAGCTGCAGAACAAGCTGGTCAAAAAGCTGTTGAAATGGGTGTTTTGGAAGTTGATGTTCTTGTTAAAGGGCCTGGGGCAGGTAGAGAAACTGCGATTCGTGCATTACAATCGGCTGGCTTAGTTATACGTTCAATTACGGATTCAACACCAATGCCACATAATGGTTGTCGTCCTAAAAAAAGACGTCGAGTTTAATCAGGGAGGTTAATATGAAAAATTTAGATACATGGGTAAAATTTGATCAGGTAAGTGAAACTTACGGCATTTTTGAAATGTCTCCGTTGGAACGTGGTATGGGTTTAACTATTGGTAACTCGCTGCGTCGTGTTGTTCTTTCTTCAATTGAAGGTGTTGCTTTAACATCTTTAAATATAGAAGGCGTTAAACATGAATTTGATTCTATTGAAGGTGTTCAAGAAGATGTTTTGGATATTATCTTTAATTTAAAGAGTGTCGTTTTTGGTTTGTATGAAGGAGACCCTGTTCGAACCATTACTCTTGATGCTGATGGTGAAAAAGAAGTGAAAGCTTCTGATTTCAATCTTCCTGTTGATGTAAAGTTAATTAACCCAGATCAACATATTTGTTCAATTACTGATAAAAAATCCAAAGTGAAAATTACATTTACCATTGAAAAAAATATTGGCTACCGTGCATCTGAAGACCAACAGCGTGAAGGTGCAGAAATTTCTCGTATATTTGTAGATTCTTCATTTTCACCTATTGATCGAGTTAACCACGTAGTAGAAGATACACGTGTTGGACAAGATCTTAATTACGATAAATTGAAAATTGAACTTTGGAGCAACGGAAGTGTTTCAACAGAAGATTGTATGAAAACGGCCGCTTCTCAGTTAATGGATCGTCTTAGTTTATTCGGTGAACTTAATCGACGACCAGTTTTTGAGGATGTTAATTTAACTGAAGATGAAGATGCGGATGCTGAAGGTGAAGTTAATAAAGTATTCGAAATTTCTGTTGAAGATCTAGAGTTATCAGCACGTTCATTAAACTGTTTGAAAAAAGCAAATATTAATACTGTTGGTGAGTTAATTAAAAAAGATTTAACCGATCTTTATAATATTAAAAACTTTGGTAAGAAGAGTGCAGAAGAGATCAATGCTAAACTTAAAGAATATGATCTTGCATTAAGTGTACAGGACTAGGATTTAACATGAGACATAAAAAAGGCAATAAAAAACTAAGTAAACCTACCGATCAACGAATCGCGTTATTACGATCGTTGACATTATCTTTGATTACTCATGATAAAATCAAGACAACTGATGTTAGGGCAAAAGAAACTCAACGTTACGTAGAGCGTTTAATTACTTTAGCTAAGCGTGGTGATTTGCACGCAAGAAGACAAGCTTTAAAATTGTTACCAAATAAAGATGCTATCAAAAAATTATTTGATGTAACTGCCAAGTCTTACGCCGATCGAAACGGTGGTTATACTCGGTTAATTAAATTAGGTTTTCGTCGTGGCGACGCATCACCTGTAACCCAAATCGAATTTGCTTAATTTGTATTGAGTCGATTTAAATTTACTATTTCATATTTAGGGGGGGGCTTTCAAGGTTCACAAAAACAGCCCAATCAACACACTGTTTTTGGGCGAATAGAATCTTTGTTTTTTGAACTTTTTAAACAACATATCCGTTGTATTCCTGCAGGACGTACAGATACTGCTGTTCATGCTCATCATATGGTGTTTCATGCTGATTTCTCGTTTGACTTTTCAATTGATCGAATTCAAGTTGCTTTTTTAAAACATTTAGTTAAAGACGGTATTATATTACGTTCGATTGACCCAGTTTCAACTACCTTTCATGCATTAAGTTCTGCTACAGAACGCTCGTATGATTATTTATTTACGTTTGATCATGCTTTGCCTCATTATTTATTGAATTCAGTGACGTTACTGTTTGATGCACCTCGTTTTATTCCCTCAAATAATGATTTAAAGCGTGTTTTTTGTGGAACTAAAGATTGGCAGATCTTATGTAATACTTCTGATGTTCCGTCAACAGTTCGTACAGTAATCGACGTGGTATTAAATATCGAAACATACACCCCGTTGTTTGGTACTGACATTACAATTTATCGATTAAGTGTTCGTGCAAATGGTTTTTTATATCGAATGGTACGACATATTACTGGCATACTCTTGCATTCTATGGTGAATTTTACTAATATGGATAACCTAATAGACTATATTTGTGTTTGTCGTCCGATGAATTATTCACTTGCGCCAGCACAAGGATTACATCTTTCAGTTGTATCCTATTAAAATTTACTAAGGTGGTCATTTATGAAAAAAAAGCAATTAAAATCGTTTTACCCCAAAAAAGATAGTTTAAAAGACTCATGGGTCGTTTACGATGCGAATGAAAAAATACTAGGACGAGCAGCTGCTGATATTTCTTCATTGGTATTGGGCAAGTATTCACCAACATATACTCCTGGTGCATTTAATCATCAGTATGTTGTTGTTATTAATGCAGAGAAGATTAAGGTAACTGGACGAAAATTAACAGATAAGAAATATTATCGACATTCTGGGTATCCAGGTGGATTAAAAGAAACGACATTGGAAAAATTAATGGATCGTAAGCCAACCGAAGCTTTAAAGAAAGCAGTTAATGGTATGCTGCCTCATAATTCTCACGGTCGTATGTTACAAACTAAAGTATTTTATTATGCTGGAGAAGAGCACAAGCATGAAGCTCAACAACCAGTACCATTTGTGAAAGGGTAATTATGTCAGCTGAAAAAAAGAAAGCAACAAAAAAAACAACAAAAAAAGACGACGCACCTAAGGCTAAAGTTGCAGTTAAGAAAAAAGTTGTCGTAAAAAAGAAAGCTGCTACAACAGTAAAAGCATCTGAAACAAAAAAGACAGTGGCTACAAAACCTGCTAAATTGCAAGCAATGAAAGTTGCAGATGATGCGATTTATGCAACAGGTCGTCGTAAAGAATCTACTGCAAAAGTATGGATGTTCAAAGGATCAGGAAAAGTTAAAATTAATCATAAAGAACCATTGGCTCACTTAAGTTCTGACCGTTTGGTATCTAAAGTATTATTACCTTTAACATTACTCAACTTGACAGATAAGTATGATGTAAGAATCGATGTGATTGGTGGTGGATTAACTGGCCAAGCTGAAGCATCAACGTTGGGCTTATCAAGAGCTGTTCTTGAAATAAGTGAGGATTTTAGACCAACATTACGTGAATATGGTTTATTAACTCAAGATCGACGTGAAAAGGAGCGTAAAAAATATGGAAAACGCGGTGCTAGAAAAAGTCCACAATTCAGAAAACGATAAAGACTACACATTTCGTATTCGTACATACAACAAAGTTTCATCTAAGGGATTGGATTTATTTCCGTTAGATAGTTTTGAAATTGCATCAGAACTTACAGATGCGGATGCCTTTATTTTACGCAGTCATAAATTGCATGGGGAATCTTTCCCTAATTCAGTTAAGGCGATTGGAAGAGCTGGTGCTGGTGTAAACAATATTCCTGTTGATTCATGCACTGAATCTGGCATTGTTGTGTTTAACACGCCAGGGGCGAATGCAAATGCTGTTAAGGAATTGGTTATTGCTGGAATGTTACTTTCTGCTCGCGATATTGTTGGTGGAATTGAATATGTTAAGTCCATTCATAACGAAGGGGATGCTATTCCTGAACTGGTTGAAAAAAATAAAGCACGTTTTAAAGGTAGCGAGTTAACTGGCAAACGCTTGGGTGTTATCGGTCTTGGTGCAATTGGATTGCAGGTTGCTAATGCTGGGTTATCGATGGGTATGGATGTTCAAGGGTATGATCCGTTTATTTCTGTTAATGCTGCATGGGAGTTATCCAGTGATGTGCATCGTGCAGGTAGTTTAGAGCGTTTGATTCGAGAATGTGATTATATTAGTGTTCACGTTCCTTTTTCAGATAAGACAAAAGGCTTTTTAAATGAAGATCGCATTCAGATGCTTAAAAAAGGCGCTGTGTTGTTGAATTTTTCAAGAAACGAACTCGTAGATGAAGATGCCATGAAATTAGCTTTGAACGAAGAAAAAGTGGCAAAATACGTAACTGATTTTCCTAACCCAAAGCTTGTTGATGCAAAAAATGTTATATCAATTCCTCATTTGGGTGCATCTACAGCTGAAGCAGAAGATAATTGTGCCATCATGGTTTCCAATCAGGTGAAGGATTTTTTGCTAAATGGAAGTATTGTAAATTCTGTTAATTTTCCAACCAGTCAAATGGAGCGATCCACACCGTATCGTGTTACCATTGTTAATCGTAATGTACCTAATATTATAGGACAAATTACGTCCGTTATTGCGGATGCTGGTGTAAATATTGCGGAAATGGTTAACAAGAGCCGTGAAGGTATTGCTTACAATATGATTGACTTGGATCAAGATTTAGATCAGTCAACAATTGATCAATTATTGGGTGTGGATGGTGTTGTTCGTGTTAGACAGCTTCCCATTCATTCATCTTGACGCAGTCATTACTCGGTTACTATTTAAATCATAAAAACGATATTGTTTCAGTAACATCGCCAGATGGATGTTTTGGTGATAAAAGCCAGGGCAGTCGTATGGCAGCTAAAATTGTGCCATTGAGATTTAGGCATGTTGGATCTCAATGGTTGGTTTTGTCACAATTGTATCAAATCCCATCTTTCTTAAAGGCTATTTTTGATGATGGCGTTGTGGGTTTAACTGATTCCGATGCAACCTTTGAATCGTCTCATTACAAAGGGGTGTTTTATTCAGTGTTGATTCATACAATGGTGAATGAACCAGAAATGAATCGGACGGGTCTTTTATTGTATCGATTAAAGCAAGATGACGCATGGATGCCTGTTTGTGTTGACTATGACTCTCAATCTTTTATGGTTGAATGTAAGGGGGTGGGGTCAGCCGATGGGGGATTTCTAGCAACTCATTTACGAACTCAAGCTGGAACTAAAAAGACACACCGACGGATTACCGGTGGGATGTTAAAATCTTCGATGGAAAAAGAGTTTGAACGGTTAATGCAATTGAATCATCATTATGACTTTTCTTGTCCAGCTGTTTTGCCATTGGGTTGCATTCCTTTTTCCATTTTATTGGATGAAACTTCTTACGATATGGGGATGGTGCTTCGCTTAACAAAATCTAATATTCGCTATAGTTATAGCCCTTTTGGGGATTTTGATGTGGACAAGCCTCCCGTGTATGAGCAACTCAGTATTGAAAATGATCGTTTGTTTTCTGTTGGGTATCGGCATCAAAACTTAACGCCGAATAATTTGGTTTACTTTGATGAACAACGCTATGTTGTTACAGATTACCAAGAATTGGATTCAATTTATCAAGTGCCAGTGTCGTTGGACTCTGACTCATCTGGTGTGCCGTTACATTTAAAAATTTATCCATTTCGTTATTTGCATTCCTCGTCATATACAACGGCTGATGTTGGGGATTACTTTTCGTCATTGCTTGCTGAAAAAGAGGTTAACAATCAGTTTGGATTATCGAAGCCTGTGTTAATGGATTATATTAAAGCTACTGCACGATTTACGATTACTGATTATAAAAACTGTTTATTGGATGAGTGGGTTCAGGACAAATTAATTCCAAATCTGAATTGCCAATTGAGTATTTTAATTGAATGGGTTGATGTACGGCAACGTTACGCTGATGTTTCGTTTAATCAGTTACTTGATTCGCATCGTTCATTTTTGTTTAACCAGATGGAAGTTAATGATTGGGATATTTCTGACTTTAGACATAAGGTGACCATGGCCATGATGTTTTTGGTAGATGAGATGGCCCCCTTATCTGTATTGAATCAGCGAATTTTGCATTTAAAGCGTGTTTTACGGCAATTGGATTATGGACTAAATGCCGGGGATCTATTTACAGTAAAGCAAAATTATCAAACGCCATTTATTGCGATTTCTGAAGACATTCAGTACTGGGATGCCCAACTATTGATGTTTCCATTTTTACAATGGGTAACGCATTGGCATGACTTTTTACAGCGGTATTATAGGTCTTATTCACAGCCTCTCATACAACGTTTAAAGCATGATTTATCACATCCTAAACAATTGTATGAAATGTTTAAATCAGGGCCAATGGTTTTTATAGATTATTTGGTTTCAAACGATTAATTATCAGAGCTTAAGAGTGATGTTTGAGATAGCTGTTCAGGTGTTTCATGCAAATACTTAATTGCGTTTGCTAATACTTCTGAACTTAATTCCATTATGATGCCACGATTAAAGTCACTTAATTCCGCCAGTTCTAATTTTAGTTGGACAAGATTGTGCAAGTGGTCATTTCCTTCGTCATAAGCGGTTTGAAATAGATTGGCATCATTTGGATGAACAATAATTGCTTTTTTTAAAACAGGAAGTAAAGATTTAATTGCATCTGCATATTGTGTGCAAATGGCTACGACTTGGTCTTTAATGGTTTCTTCAGCTTCGTCAAACGAGTTAAATTCTGGAGTGTTCATTATGCCTTACCAGCAACTTCCATGATTTGTGTTAGGAATCGATTTGTCATTGTTAGGGCGGCCTGTGTTGCGTTATAGCCACGTTGGAGTTGGATGCCAACAATGGTTGTTTCAGCCGGGTTAACGTTGGATGATTCGGATGAGCCTCCGACAACGTTTCCTAAATTCTCTTCATCTGAAACGCCATAAAATGTTACGCTACCTGATTTTAATGTAGTTACAAATGTATTGCCTTGTCCTTGTTCCATTTGGGAGGGGTTTGGAATATTTGCCAATGCTAACTGGAATGTTTGTTCTCCAGCTGGAAAGTTTTCGATGGCTGTGCCGTCGTCTCGTGCAATTTTACGCGCTTGGTAGTTGGTCGTTAGTATGCCTTTTTCTTCAAAACCAACATCTGCTAGATTAAATTTATTGGGATCAAGAACAATGTCCACAAGTTCTGATTTGTCAGGTTTGCCATTGACCATTTTGTAGCCTTTTACTTTTCGACCAAAGATATCAATTAGGCTCCCATCTGCGGCAAAAATGAAATCACTGGCACGTGTTAATAAATGTTGGCTTGAGTTTTCGGCTTGTAAAACAAAGAAGCCCTGTCCATTAATGGCGGAGTTTAATGGTTTGGCAGTTTTAATACCACCTTGTGACATATCGTAGCCCATGGGAATTAAGGTAATGCCCTGAGACATGGTTTGGTTGTGTGCGCCGCCATATCGTCCAGAACGACCACCAACAGACTGAACTTCACTATTAAAGATGGATGAAAAGCTGTACCTAGATTGTTTGTAGCCATCCGTTTGAAATGCCTGAGCATCTGCCGATAACAGTGTCATGGCTTGAGATGTTGCAGCGATTGAATTTTGTAGCATTGGTAATGCATTAAACATGGTTATTTTCCTTCCTTATGCCCCTTCATTTATAGTGGACCGCATGATGGGTGCTGTCAATTGGTCAACATTTGATTGATGATCATTTACTAATACATCTGTTGTAATTCGTTTTATTACCTCCTTGTATGTTTTTAATTGACGTGTGTAGGCCACGTTTTGATGAATCTCGACCATATCTTCGAGTTGCATCACTTTTTCTTTAATTAAATTGTACATGTCTCGGTACGCAGATTCTTTAATTCGCTCTAATTCTGTTTGTGATGGACCGAACTCAATTTTTCTTAACTGAGTGATAAAGAATGCTTTCTTTTTTCGTAAGACCCCATAGGTTGAGCCATTTAGATTTGGAAGTGTGGCTTCTTCTCTGAAAATAAACTCAAGTTCTTCTGTAAATTGTTTCGCTGCTAAAAATTCACCTTGTTTTTTTAATAACTCTTCTTTTTCTTCAGTGTAAAAGCCAAGTTTGATCATTCCGTTTCTGCATTTTTTCATTTTGAAGTGGACATCAATCTTATGTCGCAGGCTAGGATGCAATGCTTTGATCATGTAAAGGTAGCGCAATTTGTCATCTAGGGCTTCTTCGTTAGAAATAATGCGTGTTGGTTCTTTTTGTTGTTGTTGTTGGTTATTTGGATTTGGTGGGGTAAATTCACCCAATCCAAGGTGGTCAATGGCTGCGCAAATTTTATCGCTGAGTTCTTTTTCGGAAATGGATACTCCCGCCGATTGAGCCGCTTTTTGTAATTTAACCAATTCATCGGTAAATTCTTTTAATGAGATTTGACCAAGGGACTGTTTGGTAAATTGATGAACAGACTCTTCGAATAAAAAATTACCAAGGTCTTGTTTGGCTTGGTGACGGAGTTTTCCTAATAATTGATTGGCATCATTATTCATTCGTCCAGAGTCTTTTAATGCATTAAATTGATTGGCATTATTTGTGTAATCCAATGATCGTTGCATGATTTCTTGTTTTGAGAACCCTTTACTCATGTGGTAATTGATGAGTTTTTGTTTAAGGTCGTACACCATATGTTCTTTAATTAGAAGACCCACTTTTGCAGTTACAAAATTAATATTTTTTTGAGATACCCCTTGTTGAAGTAACTGCTTTTGCTGTTTTTCGATTTGTTGTTTTACATTACTATCTTGGCTAATTGCGTATTTAGAGACCATGGTGGCCAGTTGTTTTAGTTCTTTGCTATCAAGTGGTTGAGATTGTTTTGGTTGTGTATCTGTTTTGGTTGCTTCATTGGTTGAATTTGATTTGACTGAGTCTGAATCTTCATTCTCTTCCGGTTGATTGATCCAGCTATTGGTTGTGTTTTCTATTTTTTCTTTTTCATTTTTTTGTTTGTTTGAAACAAATATGCTGGCTGTTTTGGATTGTTGAAATGTATCAGGTTTTTCTTTTTCTTTCATTAATATTGAGTCGGATAACTTAACATTATCTTCAAATTGGTTTTTTTTGGGGTTAAAAAATTTGTCGATTTGATCTTCTAATTGCTCGCTTAAACCATCGTTAATAATGGCATTATTTTCTTGCATTTTTTCGTAGGACTGTTTGGTAATTTGGTGTTTTGCTTTTTCAGATTGTTGCGATAAGAGTTGTTGGATTGTTGAGGCATCTTTTTGAGGGTTTTGTTCGATTCCTGGAACTCGTTTTTGGTCGAGTTTATCGTTTATAATGCTTTGTTTAATTGCTTCGAGTTGAACGCCTTCATTTTTAATTGTTATATCTCGAATATGTTGTTGGTTGGTAATATGCTCTGCGCTCATTTTTTAACCTTAATTGTGGACGAGTCCATTTGTTCTGCTAATTTTTTATGGAGTTTAGGAGGTGTTTTTTTGATTGGAGTTGAGAAATTTTTAATGGCGTTCATACGTTGTTGTACTCTGTTAATGTAAAAAGAGATTTGCTCAATTTTTCGATCGAGTTCGGCATGAGATATTCGTTCAATATCTGATATTGAAATATCGGTCATTGAAAGTTCCTTATATATGAAAGGTTTTGTTTTTCTTCGAGAAGGTCACCAAGAATTTTTGACACTTGCTCTTGTTTGATACTATAAATCTTTGTTTTTGAGTAGAAATCAGGTTCTCCGTATAATTTCATTTGTTTGATGAGTTGTTTTCGAAGTTCTGTTAATACTTTTGTTCGTCCTGAGTCGGTTTTATCTTTTTTAAAAATGGTTAATAACTCTAAGTTGTATTCATTTTGTTCGAAATTATTAATGTTATCTTCAATGGCTTTTTTTAATGCATCTTTTTTCAATTTTTCGATGTCTGTTGGCTCGATTCCTAATAAGCTTAAGAGCGACGAAATAACTCCAAATTTAAGTTCAGAAAATTTGCCAATTAAGCGGTTGTGTGATTTGGATTCGATAAAGAACTTTTGTAGTTTTTGTTTAAACTGCTCTACTTGATGGGATACATCAATTTTGTAGCCAAGTAAGGATAATAAATGATTTGATGTACTTTCTACATGATAATCTGATCGATAAGTGACTGATTTTTCTGTTGGAATAATATGAAATGATTGATCCTTAATATCTTTTTCCCATTTAAAAATGGGCTTGTAAAATTGTTGAATACCATTTGCCTGTGACTGAGCCACTGCCGCTGGTTTGGTGACTTTGTCTGGATTGGCGCGTACATTATTAGCCCCTTCAGGGTCTTTGGATTTAATTTCAGATAAGACGGCTTGATGACGTTTTCGAATTTGCTCTTGTTGATCAGTTAGTGTGTCTGAGTAGGCACTACCAACAATACTTGAGTCGTAGTTCATTTAAATCCCCCTACTTTTTTTTGCTTTTTTTGATTGATCGCTGAAATTCTTCCCGGTATTTTGCGGCTATTTTTTCGTTGTGTTCCATGTTTTCTTTTTCAGTTTGTTTTTTATCTGATTTAACTTTGCTAATCGATTTTTTACGACTTTTATGAATTGATTTTTGAGAAATTAACATGACATTCCATTCCATTACAGCAATGATTCGGATGTAATTCAGTTCTTCTTGTGACAAGCCTGTAAATTTTTTTACATTTGCTTCACCTGGCAAATAAATGCCTGCGGTTGGCAGGGCATTGCTGCCACCTTGATTTTTAATATCTTTGATATAGTTATGATACGATAGCTCAGGGTGTTGATTTAATAACGCCAGTACACGATCTTTTTGCTCGCGGGTTAAACCCGTTAGTTTGGAAACTGCCGTTGTTAAATCATCACTGTTTGGTTTGTATAATAACACGCCATAGTCATCAATAATATTATGTTGATTTAATTGATCCCAAATGGCTTTTGATTGTGATTCTGTAATTGTTCCTTGATTGTTTTGGGGGTAGAAAGTAAACATTGTTTTTGAAAAGGTCTCAAAGTTAGTGGGAACATTCTTTTGGATGTCCGTTAGTATGTTGATGATGCTTTTTTTCTGCGCATCTGTTAAAAAGGGTAGGTCATTTAAAAAATCAATGATCTGAGTTTGATCTAAGTGTTTCAGATTGATGTAGCCATTTTGGTTTAAGATATTGGCGTTTTTTAATTTACTTTGGATAGCTTTGGCTTGAAGAGGCTCAAAGTCACCCACTTCATCAAATGCATCGATATCCAGCATGGTTTCGTTAAAATCATCGATACTCCACTGGTCAATGAGTTCATCGAAATAATGGTCAAAATCCACATGGGATTCTTTCTTTTTGGATTCCCATTCTTTAATTCTAGATTTTTGGTACGCTTCAATTTGATCTGGACCAGCTAGTAAAAATGGGTTAATGATAGCCATGAGATTACGACGATAACAAATTATCCAATTTGTTTTCGAGATTTTTTACGAAAACAAATATGTTATCGATGAGCTCCTTATGTGCTTGTAAAAATTGAAGGTAGGTACTATAGGTTGTCATTCCAGTTAACGTATTAACATCAATTTCTTGGCCAGAGGGTAACGTTACTTTCCCATCCTCACCGGACCCTGCAAATTGGTTTAATGATTTGTAGATATCGACTGTAGAATCAAATGCACTACCAAAAATATCGCTTTTTACAGTGTTTGATTGAGATACCGGTGAACTAAAAACTGATGCCATATATATTCCTTACCTTATTAATTTATTTATCCACCAATTTTTCGACCAAGGTTTTTGGTGTGATCCGCTGCGTTTTTTGCAATTCCTGCAGCCATTTCTGTTAATGATTGATTGACTTGAATTTCAGTGGTTGCAACGGTTGCTTTTGTAATATTAAAGGCGGTTGATTCAGCACTGTCATGAAGTTTGTTAATTGCTGCTTCATATTCTCCAGCGGTTTGTTCGACCATGTTTACAAAAGCTTCAAGGTTTACTCCCTGATTTGGTGTTTGTCCTGACATTTCTGCCTCCTTCAAATAAATTCGTACTTTAATTGTACTTCATAACAGTTATCGAAGGCGAGCCAATCTAAATTGTATTTATTTTTTTTAATGTATTTATTATCCTCCTATTTTACGGCCAAGGCTCTTGGTGTGATCTGCTGCATTTTTAGCAATGCCGGTGGCCATTTCTGTTAATGATTGAGTTAATTGCACGCGTGTGGTGGCTACAGTTGCGTCCGTAATATTTACAGAGCCTGGGTTTCCACTGGTTCCTTTTGATGAGTTTGCACTTGATTCAAGTGCGACGAGTGCTGATTCGTAGTTGCTAGCGTGATCTTTAACAACGTCAATTAATGATCTAAAACTTACGTTTGTCATGCATTATCCTCCTATTTTACGGCCAAGGCTCTTGGTGTGGTCTGCTGCATTTTTAGCAATACCCGTGGCCATTTCTGTTAATGATTGAGTTAATTGCACGCGTGTGGTAGCCACAGTTGCTTCCGTAATATTTACAGAACCTGGGTTTCCACTGGTTCCTTTTGATGAGTTTGCACTTGATTCAAGTGCGACGAGTGCGGATTCGTAGTTGCTAGCGTGATCTTTAACAACGTCAATTAATGATTTAAAACTTACGTTTGCCATTAGTTTTCCTCCCTTTATTAAGTCTTAAATGGCGGTAGCCATTAAATTTAAGTTTAATTATTAGTTTGCTTTCTTATTTGGTTCTTTGGTTGGACATCCCTCCCTTCGTATTTAAAGTATCGGGCAAAAACAAGTGTTGGATGCATTGAAAAAACATGATGCATTGATAAATGAACTTAAATACGTGGTTTTTATTGATTTAAATCGGTATGATAAAACTCAATGACAAAGCGTTCGTTAATGGATATGTATGATGATATGGATGGTCAGGCATTGATGATGGCGCTGGACTATTTAAAGGATGATACAGCGGTGTTTCCTTTGGCGGACTTGCTTGAATTATTGGAAGAGACCAGTGATTTAGAGCTAACGGTTTTTATTGTTCAATTACTCATGTATCGAATTAAAGAAATTGATGATGATTTGATGTTGGTCTATTTCCCCAAATCATCAGATAAGGTAAAGCAACAAATTATTACTATTTTTGCAACTTTAGCGGAATCAAAGTATATGCAATTTTTGTTGGATGAGTATTTTAAGAACCCTTATTTTCGACCTGCCATTCGACAGCAAGCATTTAAAGATAAAATGAATTTATTTATGAATTTGGTTCGTTATTATGAGGATTTACCACTTACTTCCGATGGGGTGTTGGTGGCGCAACAAATTTTACGCATGATTCCTCGAGATGTGGTTATTAAGACAGGAAATGTTTTTACTGGTACACGCTTAATGGATGTGTATTATGCCATGCCACCCGAAGACCGGGCCAACTAATTTTTATTTTTTGCACAAGTTTTAGTTGAATTTTAACGATACTCTAATAGGAGTCAAAAAATGTGATATGGCAATGTATCACTGGCTTTGAAAGGGGATCAATTGAGGGGAATAAACGATCAAATACAATTGCAGCAGGTGCAACAGGCACGATTTGTTGATCAGTTTAAGGATCACATTCAGCCGCATGTGCCCAGTGAATCTACCGATACGTTTGCCGCATTGTTGCGACAAGATGGGTTTATTGATTACTGGCAGGCTGGCCGATTTGATGCCATTTTGAATTATTATTTTATGGATGAGGTTACTATCAACCACCCGATTATTGATTCAATGGTTCAAACGGTATTGGGTGATGTTCCTGTTGTATCTGATGCATCACGGTTGTTGGTGGCTGCGCATCAACGATTGGCCCCATTTTTATTGCAACGGCCGGTGTCGGCACGTGCTTTGGTTAACCTAGAGTTGGCTGTTATGAGGGCATTTTTTGAGCATCATGGCCAGTCATGTCCGGATATTCATGCCTATGATGCACGCACTGTGTTTAATGAAGCCGAATTTGGGATTTTATGGCCTGAGGCCGGTGGCTGGAAGCACCTGGGCTTGACTGCATCACAGGTAGACTTGTTGCCCATGGACAATTATGAACGAGTGGAGTTGATGGGGCGGCAGCAGATGATGATGTACCCAAATGGGTCGCGTTACGTGCAAGCTGAGACGGTTATTAATGCCATGCATGTTGGTGTTGCTGATTTGGTTGCCACTGCATTTGCATCAGGTTATGACGGCATGAGTGTTCAAGATGTAGCAGCACGGGTGGCAGAAATAATGGCTGACTTTTCGTATATTCCAGAACCCGTTCATCGGTGGCAGTCATTGGACGAAATACTGGCGTTAGGTGGTGGTGATTGTGAAGACTTGGCTCACTTAGCGGCAAGTGTGTTAACCCGTGCAATGGTGGATGCGGGGTTTTCTGATATTGCGGAATCTATTGAATTAATGGCTGGTGCAGTTGGCACCACGGGTGCTTTGGTGGGCCATACGATTTTAACGTATACATTGGATGGCCAACGTTTTGTTATTGACCCGACGATGGCCCAAGGGGTGCAATCATTTGTAGCTTATGATCGGGTTGCTGGGTTTCATGCCTTAATGTCGTATGGTGCATCAAGCTCGCTGGATGCATTGGCTGAAGCGCAACGCATTGATACAGCTGCAAAACCTGCCTTTAAGGATGTGGCAAACAACAAACAAAAATTTTTAACGGCCATGGGGTTGGGTAGTGCAAAGTTATCTGCGCCTGATCCAAATGATGATAATGATCCAACAGGTTATTACCGAGAGGCAACCCATTACTATACAGTGGTTAAAGAAAACACAGGTAAAGTTGATAGTAACTCTAAGGCGTTTTGGGAAACGCCAGGCACAAGTGCGTTGGATACTGTTAACCAGGGTGCATCTAGTGCACCGCCGCCAGTTGTTGAGCCTGTAGGCGTTGGGGATATTGTGAATGTTGATGTTAATGCCAAATACTTTAATACAGAAGTTGGTATTACGGGTTTTATTGAAGCACCAATGAATCGCTTAAAGGCGATGTCTGAGAATTTGACAAAAACAACGCTTAACAAATATGTGGGGCAGACGTGGAATGGCTATTATGTGTATGATTATGCGCGGGTAATGGCTGACTACTCACGTGTACTGGACGAGATACAAATACTTAACTGTTATTTGTCAGCCATAATGTCTTATGCAAATACATTTAACTGGATTGGGTCTCAGTTAATGAATGAGCAGCAACCCCATAGTGAAGTTCAAGCCCGTCAACGATTTTTACGATCTGTGCAAGGTGCTGTATTTAAAATGGTTGAAGAGGTTGAATATTTTATTAGTCAATTTACCCAGACGTATGATGATTTAAACCAAGGCATTTATTCAACGTATAAACAAGAAGTAAATATGAAGTTTCAAAATTTGGGATCGGCCTTATTGGATGTGTTTTTTTCTGGCGCAGAAACGTTTAAGAAAAACATTATGATGGAAAAGGTTGAGGCTGAATATTGGTATGTAATGAATAAAAATCGGGAAAAGGTGCTGCAGGCATCCATTACAATGCCAGATTCCAAAGCGTTGGGTAAGTATATTAACTTTTCTGATCAATATAATGATATTTTAAATACTTCGCCAGGTCAGCCGGGCAGTTTTGCGGCCCTTGCGCGTCAGATGGAATTGGATATTTTGGGGGATCGTCGGATTCCAATAATATTTAATGGTCAAACTCGCTATCTTGATCCAATTGATTTTTACTTTAACTATTACAAAAAGGATGGGGTAAAGGTTTATGCAAATGCTTATGACCCCGTTGGTTGGGCCAATGAGTTTACAAATAACAATGAGATTTTTCGACAAGACCAATTTAAATCTTTTTTTGAAGGAGCTGGACTTGAAGGAATGAATGCTTTAAGTCAATTAGATGATTGGGTGATTAATAACCTTAAGGATACAACGATTCAAAATGCGGCACCTCGTTGGAGTGGAACGCCACTCAACGTCACAAAAGACAATTTTAAAACAACGGATTTATACAAGTACATTCATTCGAAGGCCATGCCTTTTTATGAACGGTTTGAAAGTGAGGCCTATAAAAATTTAACGAGTTTGTGGGAAACCGATTACACAAAACGCATTTACTATATGGAAAAAAAGCGTCGGTTTGATGAGTTGGATTTTGTTGACATCTTTGAATTTAATACAAATGGAAAAATTGATAGTCCTGCAATCACATCAACTGCTTTTTGGAATAAATTGAAATCGGAAAAGCATGTTGATGGTGATGGCCGGTTTACACAAACATTGGTTAAGCAAATGTATGAAGAAAAAAAACCACCTGAGAAAAGCTTTTACCAATTTATTACAGGGGAATCCAAACCAAATGGTTTAAGTGATAATGATGATCAGGCATTGCAAGCTCGATTTTATTCGATGGTTGGCTTGGATGATTATAACTTTAGTAATATCGAATACGATTTTAATCGTATTCAATTGTATTCAAGGCAGACAGGTCAACCTGGCTATGTGGATTCTTTTGCGAATAAGGATATTAGTTCTAGCATGGATACGAGGATTGACTTAAGTAAAACTGATGATGAAAATCTGGCTGGTTTAACCAATACGTCAAAGAGTACTTACTGGGGTGAAAACGACCCAACATACTATCAATTTGTGCGACGTGAATTTATTGAAGGGGCAGATCCAAATATGGAATCAGCTCAGTCAGAAACAACCAATACTGCAAAGAATTCAGCCGTGGCACAGTCTGAAAGTAAGCCTCCGCAAAGCGATATTGTTGTTAAGGATTGGAGTCAAGTCAACACGTCACTATCACTCGTAATTAATACTGGAAGTAGTAGCAATCCAGCTTTTTACACGTATACAATCCAAGAGATGTTGGACGTGCTGGATGATGATGACTCATTTTTTGATAGTACTCCGTGGGTGATTACAGTTGATGACCAGAATAAATTTGATAATAAGGTGAAGGATGGTGCCAACTTAGATCCAAAGGTTGATCCACCAACTAAGTTTTCAAATTCGTTAGGTAAAAATTTTTCATCTTTTGGTGCCAATTGGTCAACACGCGATTTTTTAGAGAGACAGGATGGGGATGAAGACTCTCGATATACTGTACCAACATTACCTGGCATTCCGTCTTCCAGTAGTGCTCAAGCTCAAACAGCACCGGTGGCATCCGGTTTGGGGTATTCGTATGATTATGGGAAATCGGAGCGCTTACCGTTTGATACCCGTGTTGTATCGAAAGAGACAGTGGGTAATTTTCAGAATCAAGGTGGGATGGCCATTGGCCCAATGAAGTATTTTGTTGCTGGAGAAGATTACAATAATTTAGCCTTTAATTGGCGTCGGCATACGGCTCAATTTTCGACGAAAACACTGGATCAAATTCAGCAAATAACAGAATTAAATTCATTAGAAAAAGAATTGACCCCTGTGGTGTCTTTTAATGATGAATCTTTTGTTATTCCATTTACAAAAGTGAAAGAGGTTCTTGGTAAAAATGATGATGATACCATCACTTTTATGAATGAATTTGTGGGGAATAGAAATGTGTCACCGGTGTTTAAGCAATTGGAAAATAAGCCGGGGTATTATCAGTTAACCGGGTACCATTTTACAAACACGTTTTTTCAGGATAAAAAGGCCAATGCGAGTATATTTCAGTCTGATCCTGGATCTTTAAAGGCGACTTTGCATGATCACGTGAAAATTGATTATTACAATAACTGGCATGACCAAACGTTGCAGGATATGAAAAACTATATTTATACAGGTACGGATTATTTAGGTAAAGATTTTTTAAATGATAAACACTATCAATTGATTCGCTGGGTGGGAGAAGTATCTCAACATCCATTGCATGGTGTTGAGCGATTACCGACCATGGCGGTGGATTGGTATGCATTAAAGAATGCACACAATGCCATGTTAACCATGCAAAATCGGATTCGCTTATTTTACTTTGTGACTCAGGCCTATGTGGCTTCGTATCAGTCCATAGCAAAACGCTTGGATGGGGTTGCTACATCTGGGACAGCGCCCATGGAGGGTGATATGCAGGTGGTTGAAAAACGTATTTCGAAGCAAATGGAATTGTTTTCTCAAATCAATGCAAAAACAGCCCAATTTACCGAGGTGAATAACGCCTATTATCGTCAAAAGATGGCCACCATACGCGCTGGAGATTTAGGAATTATGGTGGCCAAAGCCATTCAATTATATTCACCATTGGTTGCTGCTGGGCTGTATTTTGCGCACCTTCCATTTGCGGTTGCAGCTAAAGGTTATTTTACGGCAGCTGGTTTATTAGCAACCACAAACCCTCCACTTTCTGCAGTTAAAAGTGCCTTAGGAACCGCTAATGAAACTACTGCTAATGCTTGGCTTACCGCAGCGCAAGTTGCTCAAACATTTGCGAATTCAGCAAAACTTGCTGAAGAGGGAGCTAAATTTCAAATGGAGACCCGGTACCCCAGTAAGATGGCGGTGGATGTTTTGAGTGAAAGTACCAACGCACAAAACATAACATCGGCAGGTGACTTTGCCAAACCGTATACTGCCGATGCTATTGATGATGCGAGAACGGAGTTTCGAAAAGCATCAGGCTATAAATCACCAATTACTTTTATAAATGGGGATACTTGGTTGGCTTCAACCAATGGTAAATGGAACGTGCCTGGGGGTTTGGTTACTTTACTTACAGGAATAGGGAATGGTACCGATACAGAAAAATTAAAGAGCATTTTTAACAAGGTTTCGCCAAAAGCGTCAGGGTCTCAATTTCAATATGTATCGGAGGGGTTGGGTGCAGATGTGTGGTTAAGCCCAGATAAATTTGCCACAATAAAACAAGGGGACTGTGAGGATTTTGCCGTACTAGCGGCATCTTTGGCGGTAAAAAAAGGGATTTCCGAAAACAAGTTACGTGTTGTTAATGGTTTGGTTGGCTTTGGTGATCACTTTAACGCTGCGCCACAAAGTCATACGGTTCTTTTGTACGACGACACAGGAGATTTTAACCTAAGAAATGTGAATGGCAAAAAGGAGTTTAGTAAGACTGATATAAAGGTAATAGATTTAACACTTGGCTTAAACGACGGTGAATTTTATACCTTAGCGGATTATGAGAACGCATTTGGTTCTTTCCAGCCGATGTATTCGTATGATTCGCCAAACAGTAATTCGGCCAACTTAGGTTATGGCTTTGAGGATTTTGAGATTTTTGGATACAATGCATCTGCTTACGAAGGGCCAACGCCAAAAGGGCCCAAAGATTTTACAGGCCTTACAGATGGAAAGGGCTATACTTACGATATTGATCAAAATTCTTATCGAAAACCAAAGCTTACCGTTAAGAAAAATGGAAGTGTTGTGGAGGAGCGTTTTTTAACAACTAAAATTGATTATGGAGAGACCAGTTTTAGTACTGTGAACCCAGATGGGGTGGCTGTTTCTATAATGTTAACTGGAAATTTTGATTCTCCGCCAAAGCATACTTCAACGGATATGAATGATATTGAATCAACCATGGCAAATGAAAACTCTACGGGTACACCATTGCCTGACTTTCGGGGAGTAAACACATCTAATGCGGATTCGGAGTATGGTGGCAAGTCCAATTCTCAGCCAGCGTATCAGTCAAAAGGGATTAGTGGGATTAATTTTTCTGCAGGCAGTAATGCAGGGATGGTGGCTGGGGATGTGGTTACCAATCAGATGCGAACATTTTTAACGTTGGAAATGGAAGAACATGCCTTGGTAAGTGAGATGTTTGACGTGGCTGTTGAACCCATTGATTTATCGGCAAATAATACTGGCTACTATGGTTATGATTGGCCAAAATTTCAAATGCTGCAGCGCCGCTTATTTGTTGTTCAATTAAAAATGAAGAAAACATTTTTGGTGATGAAGTTGAAGACAGAGTTTATCTCCTTAATTGGGACACGGTTGGGTGAATTTGAACGCCAGCGGGTTAGTTCTGCTATGGAAGGTATTTACAACTCACATTTTACTAAAATGGCCAATTCTGTGGAAGGACTTCAAACCGCTATGCAAACTCAGCAGGCGATTGGTCAGGCCAATTATGAGTCTGATTTTAGACGAGCGGAGGCTGCTTGGTCGTATGGGTTGGAAGTGTTGGCATTTGTACAGACAGAATCGGTGAACTGGCTTGGTCGACAGCCCATTCTTTCGCAGTCGTTGAGCGGTGTGATTGATGTTATGAAACGGTTTTTTCAGTATGTTGTCATCCCCCAAAATCCGTTTTATTTGAAATCCGTTGATTCGTTGCGGACCAATACTCAAATGAGTAGTTCGACATCTGAGTTGACAGCAATTAAAGAGCTATATAACTTGGATCAGGATGCTTATGCGGCCTTAGGTTTTAATAATAGTATCCCTGAAGGAAAGCTTTATAACTCTGTCAGCACGTTTCCACATCAAGAAAAGGTGCTTGATAACATGGCGCAATGGGTGACTCAAAATGAAATGCGACTAAATGATGATCTTGGAGATACAACCAAGGCATATACATTAACCTTGGATGAGGTGGTGAACGAGTGGTGGAGTGATTATGGGTACGATTCACCAAAATCCAATACGATCTATTCAGGAACAACTGATATTGCTTCCAATACAAAAGGGGTGGCGTCTGCATCTTTGGAAGATCATGTGTTGTATCGTTTATCCACACGGCATTATCCTGGTGACGGTAATAAATTGATGTTTTTTGATTCCGCCATTTATAAGATGTCTGGTGCGAAGTTGATTTCTGATGAGGACTTTTTTGACTGGATTCAAGGACGAATTGCAGCCGAAATGATGACTCAAATGTACTTTACAATGGTCATTGCATCGTATCGATCGTTGACCAATAAATTGGGATTTTCGAGTACCGGTGGGAATGATGCGATGCAAGCAAGTACCGGTTTTACAGGTGAGATCGGGCAACATTACTTTACCATGCACAATACGCTGACCATTTGGGAGCAATTGTTAATTGATGCAAATAATAAGCGCTTTGAAAAAATGAAGGAGTTGGACAAACTTATTTTGGAAGGAATTATTGCTGTGGTGGCGTTGGCGTTTTCTCAGGTGGGGGCACTGGCATCGAGTGTTGGGTCTAAAATGGGGATGGCCGTACGGATATTGGCAAGTGTGGCCATGGTTATTTCTGAAGCTGCAACTCAGATTACAGATATCATATACAATTTCGTGGATGGCCTGGAAGAGAACCAAGTGCTTGAAAAAGCGGATAGAAATAAAAAAAACAAAAAAGAAACGGATAGGGATAAGGATGATCCGAACGATTCTGAGGCAGAAAAAACAGAGAAACAACTAAGAAGAGATCGTAAAAATGTTGGTCAGGAAACATTAAAAACAGCAGGAAACACCACGACTGGCTTTGGTTCAACGTTTGTGAATCAATCTGCAAAAATTAAAATGAAGCGTCGGGCCCAGGAAATGTTTAAGATGATGGAAGTGATGCAAAAAGTGGGGGCATCGAAGGCTGAGATGATAAAAAACTTGGCGGCTTCGCTGGGGGCATCAACCGCACAAGCATCGATTGGTGGTGGTTTAAGTCAGTTGCAGGGCATGGCAAAGCAGGCAACCGATCGGGCCATTGATACGCGGTTCCAATTAATGGAGGCTGTGGCAAACCGTGCCAATGATATTAGTGGTGCCATGCGTGCGGCTATTATGGGGGCTGTTAGCTTAGGAGTAACACAGGCTGTAAAACAAAAGATGAAAAGTAAAAAGAAGGAAAAGGCCAAAGATCAAAGTAGTAAGGTTAGCTCTACCAATGTGAAAAAATCATCCAAAAAAGATGGTAAAAAAAATAAGGCAAAGGACGAAATGCTTGAAGAATTGCTTGATAGTGTAGGAGATCTTGTTGCAGGCCTGGTGTCATCATTAATTTCGGGGATCGCTGCAGCTGTAATGAAAGATGAAAGGAAAGCATCACAAAAACAATTGGCAGGTGAGGCACAAGCAATTGGTGAGGAAATGGGCGAAGATGTGGACGAAGAGGCAAAGCAGTTATCTGGTTTAGAGGCGCGGGCGATGAGTGCACAATTTACGTCTGCGAATGCCAAAGAGTTGGCAGGCATGAATGATTTAATTTCGCAATTGATTCAACAGTCCGCACAAAGTATCGTTACAGCGATAAAAAAAGCGTTTAATAAAGAATCGAAAATTAAAAATGCAAGAAAAAAACTTGCAAAAGATAAAGCAATGCGTGAAGAGGGCATTGCGGAAGGTGATGCTGCCGTTGAAGCGCTATTTACAGCAGAGGGTGACTCTAATGGCGATAAGGAAGGTGATTTTGAGGGTCGGTTAAGTGGTATTGCCACTAAAATGTCCAGCACATTGATGCCCGATGCTGATGAGTTGGATGTCGATGCTAGTTTGGAAGATTCAGCAAATCGAATGATCGAGTTATCTGAAATTGCAGATAAAAAGTTTGACGAAGCATCTTTAGAAAACGCAGACGATGAAGAATTGGAGACAAAGGCTGAAACAGGGCCGCCTTTACAGCGATTTAAAGCACGGCTTAAGTTAGCTTGGAAAAACGTGAAGAAAGGGGCTTCAAACATTGGTGCAGCTCTTAAGGCGTTTAAACAAGGGGTTGTTGGATTAAAGAGTTTAATTAAAAACCCCGGACAAATTAAAGCGAAAGATGTTCGATCGATGCTTGCATCTGTCGCAAAATCAGCGGCGTACTTTGGGCAAAGAAACGCTGTGACAAGCAAAGAGATTGCCCAAGAACGTGCGGAGCGTGTTAAGGAAAATGCCGTGGCCATGGCCTTGTTTGCCCAACATGCTGATGAAGATGACTCTGGTGAGTCTGCAAAAAAACGGCGTGAATTTTTGGCAAAAAACCCCAAGTTGGTTGCCAAGGTATTAAGTGATATTAATGCTCGTGCTCAGATAAATTCCAATGGTTTAGACCCCAGCATTGCTACTGAGATGTTGCAGGAATTAATGTCCGATGATAGCCCTGAAATGCAAGGTCTAGCGGCTGGTGTGATTGCCAATATGCCCGATAATGCAGCGGCCAATATGGAAAATGTGATGGACGTTTTTATGGAAGAAAGTGACCCAAGTAAATTATTGGGATTTTTAGATAAAGTTAGCCAAGCCGGTGGTGCAAAAGTGGTTCGGGCCATGTTGGATAGTGGTAGCCCGGAAGAATCAGAGAATTTGCAGGACTTTAACGTGGCTACCCAAGAAAATTTTCGACAATTATTAACCAGCCCTGATGCGGCACGCCAGGTGGCCAATTTACGGGCAAGAGGGTTGCCTGACATGCGTTCACGCTTGAATCATAAATTGAAAAATAATAAAACGGGGTTAACCCGGCAGTTGTCTGATTTAAACAATGACATAAAAAATGGGGCTGCTGGATCTGATGCTAATGAAAAAAGAAATTTGATGGCAAGCATGACAGAATTGTATGCCACAGGCGATCCTCAAAAGAAAATGGGTGTTGGCGTATTAAATAAGAAAGAAGAAAAGGCCATTACAGATGTGATGCAATCTTTGAGTGGTGGTGATACCAATACCTTGCAAGAAAGCTTAGAGACGGCATTAAGGGATGCCGGAGATGATAAAGAGAAGAAGCAACGAATTCATGAGCTGGGTGGAAAATTGGGTGTTGACTTAACGGTGCCACCGAATGAAAGTACCGAGGTTGGATCTGATGCTGCAGCAGAGGCCAGTGAGAATGAATTATTAAGAAATTTAGATGCGTTGGGTAGTGCTGGCGGTGGTGGTGCAACAGAGTCACGACCAGAAGCGGCGGTGTCTGCCGTTGCGGGTAAAGGTGCCGGTAATTCTGCTGCATTAAAGGAGTTAGTCAAGAAGCGACAAGTTGCACAGCATAAATTTAGGGATGATAAGCAGCGGTTAAAACAGGGACAGGCGAAAGCTGGAGAAATTGACGAGCAATTAAAACTTCAAGGCTCAGAGGTGGACGCCTTAAAAGCGAAGATTGCAGAAAAGAAAGCTAGGCAGGCTGAAATAGATAAAAAGCAGGACGCGGGCAGTCAGCCAACACCAGAAATGCTGGAGAAGCAAAAAGAACTGAGAGAATCAAAGACAGCTGAGGAAGATATTCGAAAAGCCCTTGAAGAAGATAAAAATCAATTAAAAGATTATATTGCTCAACGGCCAGAATTTGATAGAAAAAAAGAAAGAAAAAAAGCGGGTGATGCAGCTGAGCTTGCAATGGAATTGCAAGCTGGTCAGCATTTATTAATGGATGCAAAAGCCGGGACTAAAGAAAGACAAAAAACAATAGTGGTTAAGGAACTCATTAAGATGTATGGGGTTAAACCAGATTCCAAGGCAGCAAAATTAATTGAAGATACTGTTACGGGTAAGGGTGGCTTTTTAAGTAGAGTGGATGCTGAATCAAAAAATCAGATTCAGGATATTATTATGGAGTTGAATAGGAATCCTCAAATTAAAAAGAGTGGTGGATCTGCAATACGATTTTCACGTGTCGCTTCAAATCAAGTATTTCAAGAAATGAATAAAGCCTTGAATGATAGTGAAGTCATGAAGATTAAACGAAAACTGCCTCCTGAAATGAAGGGGATGATTGATAGAGGCATGACAGTGGATGAAGTGATTAAAGAAACAGGAAAGCTTGTAAAAGAGCAAATGGATAAAGCGGCTGGTATTATGGCCGTACTTGATGCTGGTGGGCCGGTAGATGAAAAACTAGAAAAAAAGATAAAAAATAAGAAAAAAGATATTTTAAATCGAACAAAAGCACTTGAAGAAGCGGTTAATGAACGTAAAGAGAACGAGAAAGCTGTTAAAGAACTTGAGGAAAGCGGGGGGGGGGCACAACTAAGCAGTGAAGAAATGGATCAGTTGGATGACGAAAGTTTTCAATTAGACGTCGATATCAGTGACTTGGAACAACAATTAGAAAAAAAAGAAAAAGAGATGGCTGCAACCGGAGAGCGTTTAAATGAATTGAAAAAATCAAATAAGGCGCTTGCTGATACTGTTAAAAAAGATAAAGAATCGATGGCTAAGGCGAAAGCAGAGGAGAAAGCGGCACAGAACGGCATCGCCATACCATCAGGTGCTAAAGGTCAGAATGGATCTGGCGGTGGGGCAGTTACACCTGGTGAACATAACGCAAAAAGTGGTGCTGAAAAAGTTGCGGCAGCCGCTGGCAAAGGAACCCCAGCAGCTACACTAGGAGTTGGTAAAGGGGGCGTTGAAGGTGAAATGTCTGCAAGTCAACAAAAGGTTGGTGGTAACTCTACTCCTAATGGGGTGGCAATGACAGGTGGTGCCGTAAGTTCAGGTGCGACAGGGTTAACCTCAACGGGGGCTATCCAAGGGTCTGAAGCTGGTGGTGGTGGTGGCGATACTGGTGGTGACAGTGTAACTGGCACTGTAACTACTGCGGGTAACCAAGGCGGAACGACAGCCAACAGTACGGTTGGTACCACAACAACTTCAAGCAGTAATTCAGGGGCAGTCAGCCCTGCTAGTCAACCGATACCAAATGGAAAAGGTGATTCGCCTTTAGAAAAAGCGGGTGGCGGTGCTGGCACAGGCCCAGCTGTTGCGACTGGTTCGCATGCAACGCAGCAGTTAAATATTCAACAGGCATCCAGTGGCGGTGCTGGTGGTGGTGGTGGTGCTGGTGGTGGAAATACCCGTGAGGCGTTGGAGAGTAAAGTTGCAGCAGGGTTGCTATCAACCGTTGCACGTCTTGCTGGTTTGGAGGATACCGGAAGTCATGTTCCAGTGGACGAGGCGCTTACAGGTAAACCAGAATCTATTAATTTTGATGAATCGGATGCTATTGTAAAGCGGATTATAGAGTCTGCAAATGCTGCCAAGGGCAGTGAGGCTGCGGGTGTTGTTCGGGACTTTTTAAGTGCTGCCGGTATTGATATTGCTAAAGATAAAGACATCCCTGAAATTAAGGCATCGCAGTTGAGTGCTAGTTTAAAGGTGACCAAAAGTGCTGGGGACCAATTTTTAAAAAATACAGCCAAAGAAACCACTGGCCAAGTAACACAAACCGATCCTGATAACAATGTGAAACCAGTGGATAAACAACATATCTATAACTTGATTGAGACCGTGGTGAAGGGGTTAAGTTCCGCTCAAGCATTGCCTGTCAAGCAAGATCAAATTGATACCAATGCGAAAGTGGACACGTCCAAAGGCGATAATCGAGTGGACGGTGTTGGTGGTGGAAAACCAGTTGGTAATATTAATCCCGACAGCAAGGCTGGTCAACAAAAACCAGATACCAAAGTGGAACAATCAACAAATATGACTCCCCCGAAAGAAGTTACACAAACGGATCCGCAAAAAGAGTCACAGAAAACAGGATTGAATGAGCGCCAAACAAATGTATTGGAGCAATTGAAACGTGATATTAAGGCCTCAAAAACAGCAGCTGCATCAAAACAACAGGCTGTGAATGATGCGAAATCAGACCTGGGTGCAGCACAGGCGAAGGTGGATGACAATAAAGCAGAAACCGCTAAGCTTGAAGGGAAGAAAACAATTGCTGGTAAGTTAATTTCTACCTTAAAAGCTGAGATTGAAGGATTGAAGACGGCACAGTTTACAGAAAAGAAAAACGAATTGGGGGCCAAAGTTTCACTTTTAAAATCTACACTTGCAGACATTGGAAAACAAGTTGGTGTTTATCCAGTGCCATCCAAACTTGAGGATATAACTTATGATGAAACATATAATGATGGTACGGTAAATGGTCAAGTTATCGATTTGAGTGGAGATGATAAGGTAGAACAAAGACAAGCGTTTGAAACCTTATTAAATAGTGCCAGGGATTTGGACAAAGAAATTAAACAAACAGAAGCCGAGATTAATAACTTGGCATCCGCACCTAAAGAACCACACCCAGGCATTGAAGGCTTAGAAAAGAAAATACAAGGTCTTGAGCAACAAATAGACGGCTTTAACCAACAGATTGGTGAGAATAAGACTGCGTTACGGTCTTTAAATTATAAGGTTGATGTAGCAAGAAAAGGCTTAGCGAAAGCACAGACAGTGCTAAGAGGGGAAACAGATGTAATTGCTCAAAAAGAAAATGAACTTAGACGAACAGAAGCAAAGTTTGAGTCTGAGTCTTTACAACAAGTGACTCCGTCGTCTGGAAGTGAGCAGTTATCAGATGCGCAATTTAAACGTGGTCAGATAACAAGAATGATTGAACATTTAGAATCTAAAATACAGAACGAAGAAGGAATCATACGCCAATTGACACCCCAAGTCGGTACAGAAACCAGAGGAAAGAACATAAACAATAAGAACAAAAGCAAAGGACGATCCTTGCGTCTAGCAAAAAGACAATTAAAGAATTTAACGAACGAACTTCGCAAAAGAAAAGAACATTTAAAAGAACTTGATGCCCAGTTCCCAACCCTAAAAGGTGATGCTGTGCCACCTAAAACTGAAGTGTCATCACCAACACCAGCAACAACACCAGCAACAACAGCCGCACCAAAAAAACCAAATTATAATAGCTGTAAAGCTGTGGTGGCTGCAATGAAATCAGAGCAGGGGAAACCGTTGGATGAGTTTCAGGCCATGAAGGAATTGCAATCATTAATAGAATCTAAACAAGATGAAGGAACTTTATCTAAAGATTTTTTACAAGATTTTGCACAAGCTGTTCAAACGATGCAGAAAAACGATGTAAAAAACCCACTGATGGTGTTAGATATGATCCATGAGACATTGCCTTCGGGTAAATTTAATAAGGAACGTCCCATTGCGCATCAGTTGATGCAAGGGTTATTGCGACAAGCAGAAGGTAAAGATACAGAATTTTCTAAAATGGTTGGTGGGCATATTAACAACCATCCTGAGTTTTTAGCGGATATGACGCAAGTGTCGCGGGAAGGGATTGATGTTCCTCTGGATATTATTCAAACAGTGCATAAAAACTCTGCCGTTGGATCGGACCGTGTTGCGGTTGCAACTGCTCGGCAAGAGTTTCGTCATCTTTTTGAAAAAACAGACAACAATCCATCTCCATTGGAAGATGAAAAAACACTAAATACTGCGATACAGGACCTTAAAATGATGATTCGAGTGGGGATTGAGGAGTTTAAGCAGGAACAGCAATCAGGTGTTGATGAGCATTCACAAGACTTGGCTAACTTGCAAGATATGTTACATACCATTCAAACGTTTCAAAAAGAAAAGACCACCACACCATTGCAAGCCCAGGCTGTGTTATGTGAGGTCTTGTCCCATTCAAGCCAAATGGATTCTGATATTTTAGGGCATGCAAAAATGGATGAACCTTTAAAACAATTAAAAGGCACTATCAAAAAACAAATGGGTGAAAAACTTGAAGCAGGTAATTTAAATGACAAGGACTTGCGAGTATTGGGTACGTTGGCACGTTTGGATTCGGCTTCATTTAACGAATTGGTTGGTGGTAACCCTACCAATTTGCAGAACGCCGTGGAACAAAACTTTGATAAATTTTCTGATGAAGAGAAGATGAACTTGGCTGTGAAACTACTTCCATCGTCGAGTCAGGATGGGCAAGTAACAACAACTGAGGGTGGTGCTCCGGAATTGCCGAGTCAGGATGGGCAAGTAACAACAACTGAAGGTGATGCACCGGCATTGCCGAGTAAGGACGATAAAGTAACCGTATCAACACCAGAAAATAAAGCCCTAAACGCAAAGTTACAACCGTTTTTAAAGAAAAACATATTGAGTATGATTGCAGAACATAAGATTCCAGAACAAACCTTGTCGGATTTAATTCAGGTGTTGCCCGAAGATAAACAACTTGAAGCAACGGCCATGAAAGCTGTTATTGATGGGAAACCTGAAGACTTTCCAACAAATATGACTGCCGAAGGGTTGGATGCTGTAATGGCCAATGCATCGGATGCACAACTTCAGCTTTTATTTAGTCATAAAAATAATGCATCGCAGGTTGTGGATCTTTTAACGAATACAACAATGTTTGCAGAGCATAAAGGGGACCTTAGTACAGCAAAAGCTACCGTGAAAGAGGACAATAAACAGATTGCGAGATTGGATCAAGCATTGGTTGGTTTAAATAAGGATTTGGCTGGTTCAAAAAAAGAGATTTCATCAATAAATAAACAATTAATGAACCCGCTATTGAAATTGCCAAACAATAAGAATAAATTAACTGAGTTAAAAAATAGATTAGCTGAATTAAAAAACAAAAAAGCTGAAACTGAAACAGCGATTAAAGAAAATAAAGCAAACAAACAACAGCTCATTGCGGATAAAAAGGATGCCCTCAATACACAAAGCCCCGTTGCCGGTCTGAATAGGGAGTTGGTTGATTTAAATAAAGAGCTTCGGTCAATTAATTCCAAGCTTGGACAAAAGACCACGATAAGAAATCAAACAAAATTCAATCGATTACATAAACAGAAAGTTGCACTTGAAAAAAATATTCGTCAAACACAAACAAAAAAACAACAGTTATTGAAAAGCAAACCGCTTAGGTCATTAAAGCGGTTGCAAAAGAACCCAGAACTGGCCACCATGTTAATGACAGAAGCCGTTGATTTATCTCAAGACAATGAACTTGGGAAACAGTTGAGCGATCTTTCGGCTAGTGGATCATCACCCAAATTTAATTTATTTAAAGCACTTGATAAAAATACGCAGGAACATGTGTTGGCAGCGTTGCCACCCGATACAGCCACATCATTTGTTGAATCTGCTGTTAACGAGTTGGCTCAAAACAATAATGATGCTGAGCTGATTGACTTGACTGGTACCCTAGCCCAAACACGGCCTGAAGCTTTTCAAGCAATGTCAGATACAGCCATGCTCAGTTTAGCAAAAACAATGGAGCAATCAGAAACCCCAGGAATGTTTACAGCCAAGGGAAAAGATCCCTTTGGGCAAGTGGTTCAAGCATTATCGCCCAGTCAGTTAAAGACACTTGCACAAACAGGGCAACCTACGGGCAAAATAGCTGCTGCATTAAGGCAGAATAATCCAGCTGCACTTTTGGCCAATGTATATGACCAAAATACCACACCAGAGGAAATACCTCAGTTTACTGAGAGCTTTGTTAATGCATTTAAAAAAGACGATGGTACGATGGATTGGCAAGCGTTAGGTAAGGCAGGGAACAAGAACCCAAAGTTGATGGCCAAGGTATTAAATCAGCTGCATCAAAATTCAGAAAGTGATACCTTGGTTAAGGAATTGGGTGATCTTGCAACTGCTGGGGAATCGCTTGAAAAAGGCATTGTGCTTGCCATGATAGAACAGAATAATTTAGAGTTTATGACGTCTTTTGACGCCATGCCAGCATCGATACAGGATCTTGCTCGTGATATTATTTTACCAACTAGGCCCGCTCAAACTGCGGCGCCAGCGCTGCCACAGAAGGCCGATGAAACCTCGCAGAAGGGCTTTGCTGGTCCAAAAATGTCAGCAAAAACTCAAGCACATTTACTTGGGTTGAGCCTTGGGCTGAGTGCGACTGCCTTGATGGGTGATTCGGCAAAACCTGCCATTAATCAGGCATTAATGAGTAAAATTAAAGAGGCCCCTGAGCAAGCAGCTAGGATTAGAAATGCGGCTCAAGGGTTGGGTCAATTTGGTGCAAATGTTACTGCTCAGGTAACACTCGCTGAGGTGTTGCAAGACCCTGACAAAATTGATGAGATGTCAGACGATGAATTAACCACCATGATTGGCCTTGCCGACTTTAACGCCATCCCGACGGATCAAAACAAGAATATCTTAAACATTATTCAAAAAATTGCTCCACGCCAAGAAGAAGATCAAAAAACTTATGATGACAATCTAAAACAGGCAGGCAGTGACATTAAGGCAGATGATTTAAAGTGGACAAGCTGGGCCGGTAGACATCTTGATTCGGCCACACGCAGGAAGGCTGCTAAGTTTTTTGCAGTAAGAACAGCGAAACAACAGTATAAGCAGAGTAACAAGTCTGCTCTAGAAAAGAAAAAAGATTCTCTTAACGCGCTTAAAACAACGCTGTGTGTAAGAGGGTACGCCAATGCACAAGAACTTCAATCCGTGGGGAGTCGTGGTGATGGAGCTGGGGAAGGTGTTATTGGTTCTTTAGTTACAGATGATTTTAATACACCCTCAACGTTTGTTGATGCTTTATCTCCCAATACGAGCGAACCTAAAAAGGGTGAGACTGCTGAACAACAACAGACTCGTATTCGGCAAGAGTTTCAAAATCGGTTATCTTCGGATGTGAGGCAGTGGCACACAGCTGTGCGAAAAGAGGCTAGGGCTGAAACCACTGAAAATGCTAATGTTTTACTTAGACAGCAAGAAGGGGTGTTGCAAAACCGAATGGACGTTATGGAAAGTAATTTGCAAACCCCAGAAGCATTGAAGCCATTGGACGACTATTTGGATCAGCCGGATTCAGCTAAGGTGAATGAGTCACAAGCCCGGGTATTGGTGAATGATATCATTAGCCAACAACAGGATGTTGATCCGCAAACAGCGGTTAAATTAATGTCTGCATTGGAAAAGCAGCACCCAGGCATTGCAGATCAGTCGTTTAAAACATGTTTGCAGGATATGATTAAGGATATGATTAAGGGGATGGATGCTGACACTGTCAAAACAGTATTTCAAGGAGCATCCATTGGTGTTCAGCAAACGATTATCGATTCAGTAGATGATCCAAAAGTAAAATCAGAGTTTCAACAGAGCCAAATAGCACAAACCGTTATGAACCAGTTGTCAGCACCGTGGACAGGTATTGTCTCAAGCTCGCAAATCGATCAACAGCAACTGGCCTTTCAAGCAGATGTTGAAACAGCGTTGAGTGCCTTGCCTGATGGTGTGAATAAACAAGACTTTTTGGCTGGTTTAATTGACCAGTTGCCGGTATCCTTTCGCTCTCAAGGGCCCAATTCAAATGCGATTCAACTGGCTCGGTTAAGAGGATTGCAACAAACCATTCAGAAGGATAGCTCGTTAACAGATTCACAAAAAGCGGGCTTAAATCAAACCATGTGTCAAACCGCGGTTGCGGCGTTATTAACGAGTGCAGATCACCAATTACCGGTGTCTGATCGATCGTTGGATCATATGGCGCATGTGTTGTATGGCTTGGATCCTGCATCCCAAGATGGTGCGGCTGGAACTTTGGCCAATCATATGGCGCCAGCTGATTTTAAGCGATTGCAGTCGCGAGTTGCGTTGCATTGCCGGGCAACTAAGTCCACACAATCCACGACCTTGGCAACGACGTTACGAAAGGCCAAAAAGACGGCCATGTACGCAACGGGGAGCATGTCAAAAATGGCTCAGACTTCGTATGTGGTGAATTCCAAATCAGAAAAACTCGCGTCGTTATCGAAAGAAAAATTGCAAGCCGAAATGGCGGGAATTATCGATGACAAGACATTAACAACGGAGGTTAAAGCCGAAATATTGAGTGAGTTATTGGTTAAGAATCCAGGGGAGTTTTCGAATGCATTAAAAGAACTAAATCCAAGACCATTAAGTACTTTAGAAACAGCAAAAAAAGGACTTGAAAGTGCAAAGAAATTTGTAAACTTAGGAGATGGTCCGGCTGAGGAGGATCGAACGACTCAGGATAATATCTTGGGGGCGATGTTTGAACGCGTTGCCGATGATCCTGGCTTAAAACAGTTGTTTGATGACACCTTTTCGGGTCGATTTAATTCACAAAAGTCGATGTTAAACCCTAGCAATACAATGGCTCAATTGAATCGATTTTTACTATCGATGGACCCAACTAACCCAGAATCAGATAACTTTCAAGGGTACCAACCAGAAATGGTAGCGATTCGTAGTAGCAGGCAAACCGAGTTAACAAAGTCCATGAATCGAATGGCAGCCAACCCTAAACATCAGGCGGCGTTGGATAAATTCTTGGGTAGCACAGATAACTCATACACCTTGGCTTCGTACTCAAGCTCGTTGGGGGCGGATCAATTAAAAGGGATGGCTGAAAATGACCATTTAAGTACAGGGACCATGGAAAAAATGTTAGATAGTGCGTCGTATTTACGTAACTATGCAACCTTTAGCCGAGTACCTGGAAAAATGCAGGAGACCATGACCAACTTGACCACTGGCTTGGTTGATTCATTGCATGAAAATCCTGGAGGTGTTAATGAAGATGTTGCGCCAGAGCTGCCAACCAAAGATGCTGCATCCTCGTCTACGAATATTAAATCAAATGACCAACGATTGAATTTATTGCAAACGGCCATTATGCATCAGCCGCAAGGGCATTTAAAGACTAGGTCAGAAGCTCTATCAGACACTCTAACAAATGGACCATCAAATTGGGAAACCAATCAGTTTAAAAAGGATTTGAATTCGAATATTGTAAAATCATCCCGCAAACAACCGGATGTTGGGTTGGCATTAAGTCGAAAATTATTACAAGAAAACGGCAAGCCAGGTGAGGCTCAAGCCCTTGGTATTATGCGTGGAAACCATGATGAAAGCCTTCTTGAAAAAGTAGGTGATGTGATTGCTAATACAAAACCTGGTAAGTTTCTATTTGGGAAACATGAGGAATTTGACCTAGGTGCACATTTAAATATGGCAGATGATACAGATCTTACATTGGCGGCTATGTCTTATGTGAAAAACCCAAAATTAGTTTCTTCACCTCATTTTAATTCAGCTAGTATTGCAAAGGATATAAAAGGGAATAGTACGCAAGTAAAGGTATTGGCTAAGGCGGTTGAGCAGGGCTATGTGAGTGCATCAGATTTGAATGCTGTTGCAAAATCGTTAGGAGATGATGGGTTGGCTAAGATAATTAAAAATGCCTATTCATCACCAGATAAAGCCAACGTTTCGGATGATTCAACGAACCAAGTTGCTAAAGAAATGAAGGATTTGGCGAATGCAACGGATCCAAAAATGAAAGAAAGCATGGATGCGTTGCTGCCTAAACTCATGGGAGCTGTGGCAAAAGAAGCCAAACCTGCAAAGGCTCGAGCAACGTTGAAGGTTGTATTTAATGCATTGGATGGAAATGTTCCTAACTCTGATCCTCCAGTGCTACCAACCAAAGATGGTGCGACGGTGACAACACATGAAGCGCCATCGCTGCCTGCTAAAGATGCAAGTCAAGGTGTTGATGCTCAAGCTAAATCAGACATTCATAAGACATTGAAAGATAACATTGTTGCTAGTATGAGTGACTTTATGGTGGAACCAGCTGGGGAAAACTATGAATTTGAGCCCAATGAGACGTTTACGAGTGTCTTTGGGAAACGTTTACAAGACGTTATTGATGCGCCCATGGATCGTGATGTGGGTCAAAAGCTTAAAGCCATTAAAGAAGATTTAGATGATGTTAAACCAAAGGGGCGTTTTGTTGAGGAAATTAAAAAAGAGGGCATTCGTGAAGCAGTTGGGGAGAAAGTAAGTCCTAAAACAGTTCGCGATTTATTTAAAGCCCATGATCTTGATCCAAATTCAGTGACCAACCTATTTGTTGATCAAACAGATAATGGCTATGCCAATTTTCAGCAAATGTTAAATATGAAAGTAACTAATGCGGCACGTCGAGGTGAACAAGTTCATCCAAATCTTAAACAGCAATTAAAGTTTGTAAAGGAAGGTTGTAAGGATCAATCGCCACAACAATTTAATCAAGATGTTCGGAAAATTTTAGATGAGGCTAGGATTTCTTAGCATTAACAACTTAAAATGGTAACTATGAAACCCCTTACGTATGATCAACGGTTGAAGTTGTTGGCATTGGTTGAAACTTTTGTAGAGGGTGCGCCCATTGATGCTGGTATGTTAACGGACCCTTTGGTGGTCTATCGGTTTTTATTTTTATCACGTGACCAATCCGATGTTGTGTTTCAGTTTGTTCAACTCATCACACCTGAACAGCTATGCCAGTTAACTTTGGCTGATATTTTATCGGAAGAGGTGATGCTAGAGATGCATTTATTGCATGGCTTTGATCCTGTATTGCTGGGCCAATGGTTGCGTGGCTTGCCGTTTTCAGCGATGCGATTTTTTGAATCCATTGCTCAAGAGAAGGATGTATTGAATTTATCCGATATCATGGCCAAGGCAATGGTTACAACCTCGGTGGTTGATGGTGTTCGAATTGATTCAGTGTTGGCTACGTATGAGTCCTTGGATGTATTGGTTGATCATGCGTGTAAACAACGCATTAATGTTAAACAGTTTCGGCAGCTTTTGGTTCAGTTAGCCCCTTCTAGTGATGACGTGTTGCCAGTATTGGAGCGTGTTGCATCGCAATATCAAGCCTTAAAGAAAATTGAACGTTCGTCTCAAGTGGCGGTGTTTCGGGTATATTGTGCGTTGTTTGATTTTGTTGATGATGCAGCACCACACATGGCCAGTGTGGTGCATGTGTTTGATCAGTTGATTGTTGCAAGTACGTTACCAAAGGCGTTTGGGCTATTGAATCAATTGCCTTACGCTATTATTCAGGCAGTGTTGACCCATTTAATAGAGCAAGGGACACCGGCTGTTATTGATCATTTGAACGAAGCGTTGCCTCAATTTAAATATGGGCAGCTTCGAAAGATTGTTCGGCGAGGGGGCCTTGCGTTAAACTATAAACATGACTGAATCCACAAATATTTTTGTTACTGTATTGGTTGGCGCGTATTTGGTGTATTCGATTTTTAAAGTGATTTTGCACCATAAATTGAATAAGCAAGCCAAGGAATATGAGGCCATGGTCGCTGAAAAAATGAATCAAATGCAAGTGGATATTGAGTCCAGAGCGGCTGATTTAAAAGAGTCCATGCAAATGATTAATCAAGAGTATCAACAGATTATGAAGACATTGCAAAAGCAACAGTTTAATGATGCAAAACATTTGAGGGATGCAATGGCGAAGTTTGAAGGCGGTGTGCCTAACGAAACTGGGCAAGATGCTCCTGAGCCATCAACGTCTGATGACAAAACCAATTGATCCAGCTGAACTTTTTAATCAAATTTCACCTGAAAACTATCGGGTGTTTCGTCGGTTATATAACCAACTGTTGGGGTATCTTGAACGGGATGAATTCGATAAGATAGCGGAGTTTTCAGCCGCAATTGAAGGCCAATTGGCGAATGCTTACAGTGCCCAAGTGGCGTTGGTTCGGCGCATAAAAAATGCTCAAAAAGATAGCGATATTTTGAAGAAGGTTATGTTGCAACAACGGTTTCGTAACCCAAAAACAACCATGCCGATTACCCATCCGTTTCCGTTGCCAACCCCGGTTCAGGGTGCGCCTAAGCAAGATCCCATTGTCGAAAAGGTGGGGGCGGCATCAACGCTTGCACACGATCGAGAAGTGGATGAACTGATGACAGACATGGCGGCCTACAATAAAACAGCAGAAGCGGTGGATGCGCAAGCGGATGACATGACCATGCCGCTCAGCACTGTGGACGCAGGGCTGAGTGATGCCGCCCCCGGCGAAGCAGCGACACAACTGTTAGATTCATCGTCACCCGATGCTGTGGCTGAGGATGGTGGAAAACGAACGGATGATTTGGAAGATGGGACACTGTATTTTACGCAGTCAGATGCAGAGGACCTGGCTCGATCTGAGTCTGCTGCTAGTGATGAGCAAGTGGTAGAAGACGTCAAAAAAAGATCGGCATCAAAACCTCAGCGTGATGACGCTGGTCGAAAATCACGTATTTGGGATTACATTAAGGATGACCAATCGTCTGGAGGGATTGATCATGACTTATAAATATGAACGTATTGAGGTGTTGCGACAATTTTTAAAATTGGAACTTAAAGAAACGGCCATTATGTTGGTTCGATCGGTGCCCAGTCTCCTATTTTGGGTTTGGTTTGTGTTATGGGTATTAAAGTAACGGCTTACAATCTGTTATTTGTTATGTTAGCTAGCTTTCGTACGCTGTTGCACTGGCTGAGTCTTGTGCAACGGTTGCCGTTGTTGATTTGTGCAGCGTTGGTCCTGCTTTTTGGTCGGTTAGGGTACGCGCTTTTTGGTTGGCATAAACCGTTTTTGATTGGTATGAAATGGGTGATTCGATGGGGGTTATTTTTTAGAGGGATTCATATACGCTGTCCCAAGGTGCTGCCTGATGGGGTCCATTTGGTGAATAATGAACCATTGGTGCCTTGGGTCTTGCTTGCGGCGTTGCCGAGCAAGGATTTGATTGTTGCTGCGGATGACTTTTTTCATCCAAAAGCGTATCGCTCATTTTTATTTTTATTGGGGTTTGTTCCACAAGAATATGGCATAACGCCATCGAATTTAGCGACGTTTGAATCTCGGATGGCCCCGTATTTGGCACAGGGGTTTCGTATTTGGCAGCCCACATTTTTTCAATATCGTGATACTGATCCTGTTCCCTATGCATTAACGTTGGGCATTCAAGCAAATGTTCCAATCCACTTATGGCAGCTTCGTAATTCGAGCCACTTGAATCGGGTGCATTGGTTATCACGGCGTTGGATTGAATTGCAGCATGTCTCAGAGGTGCCATCATCCAAACGCTTGGCTGTGACATTGGCAAGTTATCATCATTTGGTGCAGCAAACCTATGGTTTAACCGAGTCAGCGGCGCTGGGTGAACGGCAACGTCAACCAGGCATGCCCCCAACCCCAGCGGAAATTGCACGTATTAAATTGGACAAAGCCAAGTCGGCCATTGATGCATTGGATGATCCTGACGCATTTTCAACGGAGGATTAATGAATGGGCGGTAGGGGGCGAATTTGGTTATGTATTCCTGTTGGGGATTGCCAGTTAATGATGTGTTCTTGAGTATGGTTTTGATTTTGAATGATGATGTTTGTTGTGGTGATGGGCTGTGTTGCGGCCACTGAAATAATGGCTTGTTGCCACTCCATCGATTGGGTATCATAGGGCTGTTTTTTCGGGATAGGAAAGCGAACGCCCGTACCAGCGCACTTTGCATTGGCCTCAAACTCTGTCCATGTTTGGACGCGCTGATGGCTGGGGATGTGCCGGTGTAGGCTGGTTTGGCCGCGATTTAGTACACGGTCTGAAATAATGCGATTCTTTAACTCGATATCGATGCCAATCTCGGCGCAGGGGTGAGTTGCTAAACAAAATAAATGATGCGTATGACTGACAGAAAACTTAAGGTCATGATGGGCGATTTTGGGTTTCCCGTTACGGACAATGGTAATCGGTTCAGAGACGCCCAATTGACGACTTAAAATGGCCTGTTGCAGTGCATGCGACCTTGATTTAGTGATGGGGGCAGAGTCAACAATGCAAAAAATTGCAATCATTGCTGCCATTCAGCTGGGGTTTTTGCATTGATTTTTAAGGCGTGAAGAGTGCCATCAAAGGCCACCTTAAGGGCATCGTTAATTGCCCGATGCCGTTGGATTAAAGACATGCCTTCAAAATGATCTGAAATAACGGTAACATTGAAGTGCGTGTTCTCTGTGTGATGGGTGCCTTGGTGGTGCCGATGACGACTTGAATCATCTTCAACGACCAATGTTATTGGACGAAATGTTTGGTTTAAAATGGCTTCAATATCACGTTGGTTCATGCTCTAAGTGTAACGACCAAAAAAAAGTCTGACAATAATGCAAGAAATTAGGTTCGAGCACCGATAGTTAATATAAATTAAAAAACTTAAAAAAGGAGGTCAAAATGAATCGAATTACATCAACACAATCCGTTCAATCAATTTCGCGTCAACTTGATTCACCACAAGATCTCTCATCAACTAAATTCTCAGCTTCACCTTGTTTAGGCCCCTCAAAAAAACCTGTGCAGCGCCCTCATTTTAGTCGAGTAAACGCTGTTGTTGGTTTGGCTTTATTGGCGTTGTCGGGTGTTCCAGTTGCGCGAGCCGTGCGATGCCCGGGCCATCAAGAACAATCATATGCTCCTTTTTTGTGTTCCTCCTTGAAAGATTCTTGCAACGATGTTCCAGCATCATTTAACGCTTACGTAAATCGTTTGCCCAACAACGGGTTAGGGCCTAATCCTGATTTTTCGGGCATGACCTGTACTGATCTTGATGATAATGGCAACTTGGCCAATGCGTTGGCTACTTTTGTTGCCACAGATCCAGGTTGTTCGAACGCTGATAAAACGTTGTATCAGGCGTGTGTGGATTGGTTGTGCCAAGGGGTGAATGCTTTGTGTTCATCGTCAGGGAATCCACAAACACCCAATGGGCCAATCACTTCCCCTTCGCCAACACCAGCAGCTGTGTTGGAATGGGTAGACCAAGCGCCATCGCCCTCATCAGGTGAGACGACACCTAATTCGGCAGCTGTTAATACAACGGCATTGGCAGAATTTCCTGGTTTAGTGGGTGCTACGTTCCCTTTATTTGCAGTGCCTCGACTGATTCAATTGGGCGTTGCTGATTGGCATTTTAAGCAAGTTGATGGAAAATACCCTAGCGTTAAACAAACGTTTGATAAAATCTATGGTGATCGACGTTATGTCGTGCCAAACAGTATTGTAACGGCTGCTATAGCGTTGGTTGTTGCACTGTTTATGCCAACAGATAAAGACTGTGTGACGGAACGATCACGTCAATTTCTATTGCCGTTGCTTGTTTTATTACCTGCATTTCGATTCATTAAAGATCTTGCCACGACCAATGATGGAAAGCGCCGAAATTTTCTTAACCAAGGCTCAAAAGCAGTCGAAGACCCTCAAACACGTTGTGATCAGGTGATCCAGTGTTGTGCTCGATTTAAAGGGGGGGCTGCCGAATTGGTTAAAGCTGGTCTTTTATTAGGTAGCGTGATGTTAACCATGGGTTTGATTTCCGATACCAAGGGAAAGCAATGTGAAGAAACAACGTATATGCCGTTTTTCATGATGATGGTTGCGGGCGGTGTCACCGCTTTTGATGCATATTTAAGTAACTTTAATACCGCACATCCCCAACCAAAAACTAGCACTGTCGGAGACGAACATGCCTAAAGTATCATTAGTACAAATGCCTTGCCGTACTGCGGCATTTGCTCCAGTTAAACCTGGCCAATCAGATGCTCAGTTAAAGCCTTTCCCTCAGAAAGTTACACAGCCTGTTTTTCAGCCACGGAATGCTCAAACAGTAAGTATTCAGAAAGGGTCTTTAACTACTGAGTCTTCAATTTCTACAGCTGCAGCGCATGTTCGTGCACAACGTTTTGGTGGTACGTCATTAATCACCCAATTGTTGGTGACAGGTCTTCTGTTTAGTGCAAGGGCTGTTGGTGCGCAACCTCAGCCAAATGATTACTGTCATGACCAGTTGGGTCATGGCCAATGTCGCATTGCACCGATTAACCAAGACCAATTGTTAGCGGCCTTTTTAAATGAGCCGCAACGAATGAATCAAACAGATGTTGAGCGGTTTTGTAAGTCTGTTGGATTTACTGCTAACGACCTTCAACAAAGCATTAGACAACTGAGTTGCAGGGATAATTATTTGGAAACGGTTAAACCGTGTATGAATGAGTTATTGAATATTACTCAGACATGTTCTGGTGCAACGGGCGATACTTCTGATGACGACTCGTTTTCGCCCAGTCCATCGAATGAGCCACAATTTAATCAGTTGTCGTATTGGTTTTTATTGGCAGCGCCCCTTCTTGGCTTGTATCGAAATATTGATCAATTTTATAAAGCAACCTCATTTAGTGATATAACTCTTACGTCTGATAATGAAAATCCGATCAATATTAATGATGCGAGAGATGTTCTTGACAAGGTTGTTAAACGTTTAAGCCAATCAACGACATCAAAAAATGGTCGCTGTCTTTTAACCGGGCTTAATTTCGCGGCTTTGGTGGGGTCAGTGGTAGTGGCATTTCTTCTGCAAAGAGACGCGAGGAGAACATTGGACCCTACCAATAAGAACCTTCTTATTTTTACAACCTTGGCATCCAACCTGGTTTGGGATTTTATTCCAAAAAATACAGATGTATTTCCCCATCAGTTATCCCGGTTCTATGTCCTTAATCAATTGACTAAATTTGAAAGTGCAACCACAATTTCAAAAAAGGGCTTTTTTGACATAGCAGATAACTTAACTAAACAACTAAAGCGAACAAAAGACACTTGTTTTGTATGTTCATCCAAGCAAACATTTTTTCGCGTTATGCCGATTAAAGAGGTGCTGGAGTCCCTTATTGTCTTATTTGTGTTGGAAACAATAGAAGAGGTTCCTGAATTGCTGTTATTGATGCCATTCTTAGTTAAGTTGATGGGGCATGCCATGCTAAAGGGCGTGGATGCTTGTAACCAGAAGCAGGTGCTATTTGCAAAGGGGGTAAAAGATGCATAAAACAGGTCTCAATACTGGGCGTTTAACGAACGCTATTCAATTTCCATCAAAACCAACGAAAAAACACCGTCAAGAGCGACAGGCCTCCACTCAGTTTGTTCAATCGGAAGGATTATTGAGTTCAAATAATTTTCAACCCTCAAGCATGAGCTCCATACAGCAATGCCTAGCGAAGTTTTTAAAGGTGTCTTCTCAGTTACCTTTAAGTCGCCTGGCTTTAATAGGTGGGCTTACTCAATTGCCTCTTGTTACGGCCCAAAGTGTTACGTCGCCATCAGTAACAGATACGAATGAGTCTTCAAGTACGTTTGGCTACGTGTTATATGCACTTGCCGTGCAACCAATATTAGCCGCTATTGTGGATTTTGTTGCTGATCGTCAGCAATCAGAATTGTCCCAGTCGTTAAAACAATTATGGGGAAAATTAAAGAAGGCTGTAAGTATGGAGGTGCAAATTGCATTGATTGGATCTTACAACGAATGTTTAGAAGACTTAGATGATTCGTCATCATCAAATCTAGTGATGGTGGTTGCTAATTTAGGGATGCTTGTTGCAAGTTATTCAACCAATAATGGTTTTTTAAACGTAGGCTCTGGTGCAGTGTTGGCAACATTGATTGGGAGTTATTTATCCAATGCGTCATTGGCACTTCAGCCAAGTTCAACGAACTTAAAGTTAGTGTTACCTTCGGCCCCGTCTGATCATAGTGAAAAACTTAATGTTACTCGTGAATTTCAAGAGCCAGAGAAGTTGACGATAGATGCTAATTCGTTCCTAACGACTGGAAGTGTTTTAGTGGTCAGTGCAGTGCTTGGTGGTATTCTTGCTAACTTGATTGAGGATAGCAAGTCGGATGATAATGTGGCTAATGCTCTGATTTCCTTTGTTTTAACGTGTACCGTTCTTATGATACAACATCAATTCAGGCGTTGTATCGATGCTCAAAATCTTAGGCATGAACGTTCGCCTTTTGGGATCCCAAGATATCGTTCAGATTTGGTCAAAGCGTTTAATGAACAGTTGGACTCGTTCACTCCTGTATCCAATAATTTAGTACTAGGTCCTATTAGTATTTCTGATCCGGATAGTTCAGATGATGAAGGCGACCCTGGTGCTACTGACACAACTGACGAATCGAAGGCGGCTTCAACGGCTGGAACAAAACATGACGTGGTGGATGGTTCAGGTGGTTCCAAAACAAATCCTCCTGGATCTTCAAAAACTGGAGCCGAAGGGGTTAATCATCGTGATATAGAGCTTAATAACTTAGGTGGAAAAGAAGCGAATGAAACGGATCCTATCAAGGAGTTTTTTAAAGCATCTAAACGGGCGTTGCGATCTGAAATGATTAAAGAGAGAAAGTCAGTTGATATCTGCTTGGATGGTGATTCAACAACGCGATTTACTGTGCTTAAGACCGCTAATGATACCATTGTTGCTGTTACCCCATGGGATCAATTTAAATCAGTGGCCAATGATGAAGTAAAATTAAAGTTGGCACTTGAAAACATTGGTATTTCTAAAACCGAATTTATAGCTAAGTTTGAAGAAATTTCGAACGCCCAGACAGAATTGAGTAAAGATCAGGTGTTGCTCCAAACATTTCAATTTATGGAGCCAAAGTTTATCGAGGGGCATTCTGCATCAGTGTATGCAGATGAGACCCAAGACTATTATTTTACGCCGGGAGATGGCAATTGTGCCTTTTCTGCAGCTGCGTTGGCAATTTTAGAAAATGCTGACCAAGACACGATCAATGCTTTATTTGAAGACGAGGAGTATAAACAACGCTTTGAGCAAATAATTAAATCAAATGATTCGCAGGCGTTTGTTGCATTGCAGCAGGCGTTGGCGCCCATAGTTCGACATTTGGCTGTTAAGGCAGTGGAGGAATATTGGTCTGATGTGGCCGGACGATTATTTAAAACACTTAAAGCACTCATTAAAAAACTTGAAGATAATCAGCCCTTGGGACCTGCAGATTCAGATACATTAAAGTTGTTTGGCGTAGACGGAATGGATGAAATTTTAAACTTTGTAGGTCAAGAAGAAAAGGCTCTGCGTGGTTGGCTTAATGACTCAGGAAAGACGCTCTATTTGCAAACGTTAGCAAATGATGGGGTGCATGCAGGTCGAGACCAACTGGGCATGTTATTTAATTACTTAAAGGAAAAGTACCAATTTAGTAAAAATCTAATAACTTTATCCAGTGTTGAAGATGTTCAGCCTTCCCATGCGGGCAGCGTGGTGTTGAAAAATACCGGTCAGCATTGGCAGTGCCTTGTTGCACAACGACCAGTCGAATGAGTACTGTAGGACTTGGCCAAGGTTGCGCATCGTTAATTCGAGGTGTTCAAATGTCGGCATTAAACTGTTCGGCGTATCCACCAAAAGAGTGCAGTGATCAGGACATAGCAGACGTTACGCAGTTTATTCTAGATCAATCGCATTGTGATGACCCCGATCGAGCGGGTGTTCCAGTGATGTGGCTATTGCTTGGGCCTATGATTGTGCAGCGTATGACTGACTGTGGGATGTCATTTATTCAGGCAAATCAAATAAAGGACTCACCTAAGATAACGTTGAAAGATGCCGTTCACCAACTTCGTTATTGCCCAAACGTGTGTACAAATTCAGCTATTGGAACTCGACTGGCCAATATGCGGGTGGCAAAGGTTGCGCTCGCGTTCGGCACAGCTGTGGCGTCATTTAATGCCATTGGGGTGGTATCGGAAGGTCGATCATTTGACCCAACATGCCCAAATGGGTTTAAAACTGTCGTGGCTGTGCTGATGGTGATAAAACATGTGCTTCCATTTTACTCAGAAATGGCATTTAAACTCATGGGAACCTATGATCAAGGTCGGTTTGAACAGCATGATGAGGGCTGCCGATTGCCGTTTACTTTGACATGCTCCCCATTTTCAGTCGCCCAGCAATCGGGTCGTATTGGTTGGTGTTGTGCATTTAAAGAAACAGGGTTTATGGCAAAATTAAATGCGTATGGGCAGGAAGAGGTTGATAAAGGGGATAAACCCGTTTTATTAAAGGATAGCCCTCACGTGTTGGGTCCAGTATTGGTTGGATTTGTGCTTGCTTTAACGGTTCAATTGATGCATTCGCTGGGAGCATTTGATAATCAATCTCCCTTATGTTCAGCTGATGAGATTAAATCGAATTATTTACCGTTGATGTGGGTTCCATTGGTGGTCGTTGCGCTTCCAGAGTTGCTTTCAACTTGCATGATTAATGCCCAGTCTCCGGCGCTGGCGTTAATTGAGAAAGTATCACAGCGGTTACTGGTTAAAGGAGATTCTGATGAGGAAATGGACTCTGATTTGGAAGACGAAGTAATTGTTTAATGCATACTTGAACTCTTTTGTTGGGTACTGGCTGTTACGCCATTTGAAATGAATTCTAAGGCTTAAAAAATCTACGAATTTGTTGCAAGTTTTGAGCGATTCGTTACGATATTAATATAGCTATGTTAACAGAAAAAAGCACAACTTCATCTGCTGGGCACATTGAACGTCCGGTTATTGATGCGGCCCATGATATTCAGGTCATTGATTCCCCGCATGTGGCGCCGGTTGTTGACGCTGCTCAACTGAGTGCGGATGCCCCGAACCCTTCTGACTTTAATGCTGTCTGGTCCGATGTGTTGGATCAGGTGACGTCTGGTACGCTTACCGGTGATTCTCCCGAACTTTTACGTTTGGTTGAGCATCTAAAGCAAACCGGTGTTTTGCCAGCGAATGCAATGATGGATTCAGATGCATTAATGCAATTTCATTTCTGGTTTTCATCAATGCCGATGGACTCGGTTTCAAGTGTTGAACGTGTTGTGTTGGAGGGGGCGCTTTTACAAGCTTGGGGGAATGGAATGTCACCGCCCCCGTTGGATCAGGTGGTGGTTTTTGATGCCCTTAATGCATTTGATCAGTATGCTGTTTATTGCCAGGTCACGTTTGGTGATGAGGTGATTACCTTGCAATACGACCAATATACTCCTGTCCAATATGACCCACAGGCCCATCGTGGCGTTAGTATTTTGTTGCGCGAACAATGGGTAAATCAACCCGCAGCGCCCACCGTTGATTATACGCAAGCGCATGAGGTTTTACAGTTATCAACAGCGGATCAGCAGGCCTTGGATCAATGGTTAAAAGATGTATTTCCAGCAGGCACTGCTGGCTTGAGTGATGATGATATTGTTTTTGCGCTGATGACAGCAGTCAAAAATGACATTGACTACCGTGCTGATTTGGGGGACGATTGGGCCCCGATTAAAACCATTCTTACAACGAAGTCAGGTGACTGTGAGGATGTGAGTCACTTATTTTTTGCTGCCCTCCATGCGGTATATGCGGATTTGCCTGATCGCCAGGCGCCAGATGTGTCGGTGGTTGCTGGTGTTGTTGGTGCAGAACCATTGGTGTTTGGTCATAGTGTTGTTCAATGGAACCAAGGGGATGCAACCCGTGTGATTGATTTACTTGCGCCAGATGTGGCATCTGTTGATGCGTTACCATTATGGTCCGATTTTTGTTCAGAGCATGGGTTTGTCACATATTTTGAATACACATCGGTTGAAACGAAGTTGCATGTTACAGCGGATGATTTGGTTGGGTTTTCGACCTCCGATGGCAAGCAAGAATTAAATGAAAAATTTCAATCAGTATTTGGGACAGATAAATCATTGAATACGGTGTTATCTAGTAATGCACGGGAGTTCACCATTGATTCATATGACGCCTTAATTCAAAAAGTAATTGCACATGAACTTAATCAACTAAAAACAACCAACAATGCGCATCATTCGGGTGTGATTGATTTGGTTGATTTAGAGACATTTGATTTGTATGATTTTCGTGGGCAGTTGGCAACATTGCCAGGCTTAGAGTCATTAACAGATGCAGATCGCTTGGCCATTAATGAACGCTTAAATCATAGTTTAAACTTTAATCAGCCATTGCAGCCGTCTGATTTTTCGCAGTTAAGTGTATCTCAAATGGTGGTTTACAATGCACTAGAGGCAGCGGGCATGATTCGTTCTCATGCTCAATTGAATGGCAAGGCTCTGGTGACTTATCACTCGGTTAGCCAAACCCCGCATCGTGTGTCTAAAAATGATTTATTTTTTGTGTTAGAAACATCAGGTGTCATTAATTCTGCTGGTGTTATTCAAATAGAAGCCTTGAAAGACCCTGCCATTATGGCAAAGATGGCCTCGTATTTTGAGTTGCGAGGGTCTGGTTCACATTATCAACGGCTGGTTGATTTATTGAATCAACGCGCTTTTTATTTTTCGACACTAGCAGCAACCGATGTTCAAAATGAACCATTGGCCAAGGCGCTTAGTGAGTTTGAAACATTATCTGAGCAGGTTCTAAATGGTTTAACCGCGCCGAATACACCCATTTATGCAGGGCATGCACAAGGTGCATTTCAGACGGTGTCGCCGTATGTTATTGGCGGGTATCAGAAAAATTCAGATACCAATAGCTTATTTGTACGAATAAACCAACAAAAGCTTCAACAAGATTTGGCGCGATTGTTTACATTGCAAACGAAAATATCTGCTATTCTAACGGCTGTATTTAGTGTGTCTGACATGACATCGAGCATCGCTGCAAAATTGGGTGAAGGGGCATCTTCAGCATCGTCGTCTGCAAAACAGCGTCAAAAAATTGTTCAGTCATTTAATGGGTATACCAGTGGACTGAACCAGTCCATTAACTCATTAATGGATATGTTCCAAACCACCATCGATAAGACCAATGAATCACGTTATCAAACAGCATTATCAAAAGTTGATGAGCAATTCGCCAAAGTCGATAAACAGTTGGGTGATGCATTTTTAGGTAACGAATATCAAATTCGTGGTGAACGATTTAAAGCACAATTGCAGCAAGATTACTACGATATGTTAAGCGATAACCGCAAGAGCATGCAGCTGGCCATGATTGATGTTCCTCAGTTTGGTGCGAATGTGATGCCATCTTACTTTTCGTCTATGTTGTGGGATCAAGCGCAGGATAACACGCAAATCACATCCATGCATTTGTGGTCAGCTTTGATGGCCAATGGTGTGATTGATGAGCATGGGATGATTTCGGCGGGCGTTGATTTAGCAACCGTGCCGTTATTTACAGCGACGCAAGTTGATCAAGCGCCAGGTTTAAAAGATTTTTATCCAACGGATGACGAAGCCATTCGAATGAAGGCGTTGATCCAAGAACAGTTTGAGCAGTTTTTGACCCGTTACCCGAATACAACATTAGATAAGGCCGCATTAGAGGCCAATATTCGCCGTCAGTTGCAGGACCATAAATCGCTTTCTGAGCGCGGTGTGGGGGTTGTTTCAATGCAACGATTTAATACGTCTGAACAACTGCATGGTGTGATGGACCTAATGGCACGAGAGTCAGATGATGCAGTTTCGATTGATTTTGATGCATTATCTAGCACAATAGATATTAAGTCTACCCATAACACGTATGGTCAAAAAAGTTATTTAACAACCTCGGATTTACTTCCGTTTCAGTCGTCAAACCCGACCTTTGATTTGCCTGAGACAAGCAACTACAAAAAATACCAAACTCAAATTTCGGCTGCATTATCAACTGTGTTACAGCAAAACACGCCAATTACAGCTGAAACATTTTCAACCATTCCAGCCGCGGATCGAGCGGGTGTATTAACTGCACTCGTGGATGCTGGAATATTAAACTATTATCCGGCTCGTTCACATTATGGTATTCGATACGACTATATTAAGAATCACGAGAATACCCTAACAACAACACGCTTAAAGCAAATGTTAGGACCAAAAAGTGATGATAACCCCAATGGCTTAGGTTATATTGATAACAATAGTGAAATTCAATCGCATGCCATCGATTTAACTGCGGCAGTTCCTGCTAGTGTAAAAGGAAAACTAACAGACGAGCAGTTTCGTCAATTGCAGCGCATGATGGTGAATAAACAGTCGGGCAAGACGTTGCACTTGTCTCAAGCTGCAGCGGCCATTGATGAGGCAGGTGCAGGGTTTCAAATTGCCAATGTTGATTTAATTAATGTTGCGCGTAAAAACTTTATGTTAATGACCATGTCGCGGCGCGTCTTTATGACGCTAACTTCAGCGTATAGTAAGCTGTTTGAAAGTTTATCTAAAAAGCTGGACGGTAATGCAACGTCGTCATCGCATTATGGCGATTGGCAATCCAATTTAATGGAATCACACATTGGGATTGCTGAACGGCAGTTGTCTTCCGTGCATTCTAGTACGGTTCAAATGACAGAACGAATCAATGAAATGCATAAATTGCGTTTAAATTTGGTGAAGTTGGCAGACCCGTATTTGCGAGGCCTTGATATTACATCCACCTGGACAAGCATTGTTGGTGCGTTATTAATGTTAACGCCAACGCCACTGACCCATGTTGTGGGTATCTTTTTAACCATGGCATCGTCCATTTTAAGTTTGGCAGAATCGTGGCGTGGGTATCATCTTGAACAGGACTTGCATCAAAAAATGTCTGCAGAGGTGGGTGCGTTTAATCAATTGGAGCGTCAGGTTGAGGATACGTTTCAAACCAACATGCCTGGGCTTGATTCAACAGGTTTTGCTACCAGTGCCACTCAAACGGTTCCAACAGATGTTATGCCAAGATCCGTTGTGGATTACACCAATGCACATACTTACATTAATCCGTCTGATCCGGCGGTTCAAGCGTTGCTTCATGATGCCTGTTTTCCCGCTGGGGTTCCAACTGATCCAGTTGAAATTATTCAAACGATTCATTCGTTTATGGCAGCAAAAACCACCTATATTTCTGATGGTGCTGAGGATGACTGGGCACCGGTTGGTGATGTTGCTAAGCGCTTGAGTGGGGATTGTGAAGACCTTGTTCATTTGGAGCATAGCCTATTATTGGCGGCCTTTAACGAGGCTGGTTTAACTGACTTGAAGCCACAGTCGCATGCCGCATATGTTACGATTGATGGGCAACGTGAGGGGCATGTGTATATGACCATTCCAATGGATGGTCAGACCATGGTATTGGATCCATCGTTGGTGTCTGGTCAACTGATGCCATTGGCGGAGTATCAGGCAACCTATAATGTTGAGGATGTGTTTTCATACACATCAACGGGAACAACCATTCATTCACCCGCTGAGTTGGGCTTAAAAACCGATTCGTTTTTGGATGATTTATCTGCCATGGGTGGGTCATTAATCGAAGATTTAGGAACCATTATGGGAACAGTGATCCCAGATGAATTTTTTGATTTATTTATTCCTGACTTTAGTGATGGATCAATGTTTGAAAATCGGTTCCAAACCGATTCGTCGATGTCTGATGAAGAGATTATTGCATCCCATACAAAAGACGCGATTGAGTTAATGTTTGACACCTTTACTGTGAATATTTCAGGCAAAGATAATCCTTTGGCTGACTTTATGGGTGAAAGTGTGGGGACATTGGTTTCGACGGGTCTAAAGCCATTGATTATGGCGTTTTTACCCGGTTCGACTGGCCACAATGTAGCCACGAATATAATGGGTATTTTAGGTCATTTCTCGTCGCAAATATTGGGTGATGTGTTTGCGCCAGATCGAGATGCGATTATTCAACGCTTGCGTAACCAAGGTCAATCGGGAACAGATCCGCTTATTGATGGTTCACCCGATGATATTAAGGATCAAATGAAGCAAGAATTGGGTGACACTGTTCAATCCAGTAATCAGCTGACACAACAATCCGTTATTTATAAACTGCCATTGTCATCCAAGTATTTGGCCCAACAACAAGATGTTGATGCATTATTAAAAACCCATCCTCGCACAACCCCAATTACAGTTAATGACCTATCTTTCTTATCGGCGCCTGCGGATCGGCAAGGATTATTTAATGAATTGGTTCATGCCGGTCACATAAGAGATTTTAATGGTAATCATTATGTGGTGCCAAAGCGTTTAACAACAGCCGCTGGTGCATCTTCGACTCAACAATTACCATTATTTCAAACCGCAAGTTCTGGTCAATCATCGGCGCCTTCAGCGCAATTTTCGATGGATTTTTCGAGTCGAATTTTACGTTTAATGACAGGATACCAGCAAACCTTGAATGGGGCAGATAATACTGGCCTGATTTCACAAGGGCGTGCATTGGGCATTGATTTGAAGGATCCTTTTTTATCAATGGATACCAGCTCAAAACGAGTGATGCTAAACCAGTACAATATTGGTCAGCATAAGGACCATATTCGGTTGTTTCAGGAACGCTTACGGTTTATGTATCAATTGGTTACGATAATTACCGATACCATTGCAACCTTAGGTGCTCAGGTTGGAAACCAACAAAAAGCAAAAGTGGCATCAAATTTACAAAAGATATTCGAAACAAGTTTTGGTTTGGTGGGCGTTGATGTGCAATTGTATGATCATTTATTATCGCATTACGAGTCAGCCACCAATCATAATGTGAATGTTGATAAAACACGTGTTGAGCGATTTACAGACTCCATCTTTAAATCTGTCGGTATTGCCCCAATGATGGCACTGCCAAAGTTTGGCCAGTTAATTGATTCCACGATTAATATTTTTGAAGTGTATGCATTGCATTACAATTGGTTTGGTAATAACCCTTATTCTGAGGAATACATACGGACCAATAATTTTCAGAAGGAAGGGTATCTTCAACATTTATCCAATGCCCGATACACAGCGGCATATGCACCAACAGTCAGTGCCTCAACTGGTGGTTTGTTTTCAGATTCCCGGTTTTCTAACCAGCCGTTGGCGGATTATCGGAAAGGTGCTTTCAACCTATTAAAAGAGGCAGCTGAGATTCCGCCATTAAAGCAAGGTCAGTCGTTATCGTTGTTTTCCAATCATTTACAGTCGGTGGATTATAACGCGTTTAATGCAAAGCGAACTCAAATTATTGAGTTGGGCATGACATCTATTTTGACGGTTATGCGCATGATGGCCATCAAAAACTACATTTCTTCGTTGACTAAATCAGTGCGTGGAGATGGCCAAGTTTCCGGGGATGGTTTTGGCAATTTAATTCAAGTGATTGAACGTGAAGTTACCCATGACGTCGAAGAGTTGGGACGGATTCAATCCATGCAGTCAACGGCGGTATCGTTAAATAATAGTAAGTTTAATGCCATGCGTCGCGTTGAGCGAGTCACGTATGAAGGTATCTTTTTTGGGTTGTATTTTGGTGCAAAGTTATTTGCTAAAGCATCGGTTGGATTGCTTGATATTATTATGGTGAAAGCCTTTGCCAACATGTTCCAAGGGATCATGTTAAGTTACATTAATTTTCGTGGTGGTGTGGTTGAAAATAAATTGTCTGACCAATTATTAGATGTTGATTCATCATCAAAAAAACAGGCGGCTGGCCGAACATCCATGCCGTATTCGGGTCAGTCACTAGCTGCGGCTAGTGAATTTGAATCCAATTATTTGGCATTTTCAACACAGCAAGAGAATATGATTTTTGATTCAGCTTACAACAATACGGGGGTAGGAAATGCCATAGGTTTGGGATATCAAAGTGTCAATTGGTTGCATAATGCGTATCAGCATATGCTGTTAAAGCAACTTTTTGCCAAATGGGATGCCATGTTAAAAGCCGGTCAGTCGGTAGCTGACGCGTATCAGGCAATTGCGGATGACTTGGGCGCGGTGACCACGTCCCTTGGATATGCGGGCGGTTTACGTTCATTAATGAGTTTAAAAAAATCGTTGATGATGAAGAACCTTGGCAATCGATATTCGCTGGCTGGTGAAGTGGTTGGTGTATTTAATGCCATTCAAAAAGAACGATTTGAGACATTTCAACAATTTATTAAAGTTGGCGTTGTGAAGGGATTAAGCCAGTATTCAAATTATCGGGCCCAACAACGGTCGTCGTCGTTGCAGGTGGATGCTGCAAAGACACGCGATTGGTCAACCAAGTTTTTGGATAACGTTTTTTATAATGCCTTAAACTTCTTTGAGGATCTGTTGCGGGTGGGTGCATCTGCGGTTCGACGCAGTGACCTAGCTGCAAAACAGGCCGCGGTGATGGCCTCAGCTGAAGGAGACTATGCCAATAAAATGGTTGCTGGTTCTACGGTGGAACGCATGATGTATGTTTCTAATATTAAAAAGGCAAAGCAAAAAGTGAATGCTGATTTAGTGACTAAAATTAAGTACTTTGATGGTTTCTTTTCAAAGGCAGTTAGAAACCTGGTGGATTCCTGGTCCAAGTCAGCTCAAAATCAGGGCAAGCTCCATTTGCGTTCGGATGGCCAATTGGTGGCCAATCAAGCGGATGGCTTGGCAAAGGCCATTATGACCAATGATGGCGTAAAGGCGCAGCGTTCGTTGGCTGTGGTTTCTGCTTATTTAACGGATCCCTCAACGGTTGGTGCACAGCCGGTTCAGTTGAATTTTATCCAAAATCTTGGACGATCGATTGCATCTGTATTCTCTCGCAAGTCAACAAAAGAGTTTTCTGGGTCATTGGGCCAGCTTGAACAAACAGCCAGCGTCTGGCAAGCCATTCGGCGTTTAAATAAGCAGGTGGTTCGGTATGGTGGTGAGCGTTTGTCTGGCCAATTTACTAAGGAAATGAAGACGCTCTCGGCGGATATTCAAGCCTTGCATAAAATCAACCTTTCTCGCCAAAACAACGACGTGATTGTTCAGATGGATCAATTGGATTTGCTGCAACGGATCTCTGCTTCGTTGGATGAAATGGTCAAGATTTCCAATCAAGTCGATGACTATTCACAAAGCAGTAGTAAATTGTCACGATTTTTTCATCGAATGCTGAATCCTCAAATGGCACCGTTAAGTAAGTTGTCTCAAAATATTCAACATTTTGCTGTTTATGCAACTGCAGCAACGGTGGTTCACCTAAATCCATTTAAAGCAGCGGATAACAAGCAAGACGATATTCAATTACGTAAGTCATTGGCATACCTGCAGGAAACCTTAAAAACAAATGATATTCGAGTGCATCAAAATTTAGCACAGTTATTTACCCGAATGTCCCATCATCAAGGGAAGCGTCATGAAGAAATTGTCTCCTTTTTTAAAGATGCACTTAGTCATTCCATCAGTGAACGTGATGAAGTTAAACAACAAACCCAGGATTTTGCAAAGCGTTTATTGGCTGTGAATCAAGGGGGCGCTAAATCAATTTATGCGTTGGTTCGATCGTTAAGTTTAACAAAAGCTCAGCAAATGGATGTGATGTTAAATGGGAGTGATGGGATCATTGATTTAGCATTTCAGATGGGCAATGGTAAGGCTGCACGACGGTTGTTGCACGGGATGGAGTTTTTTAGTTCAAAGACAGACCCTGCGGCAACATTTATGCATGATTGGTTATCGTCCCCTGAACGGTCAAAAACCATGGCAAAATCGTTGAATGAGGCGTTAAAGTACGATCGAAAAACAGCCGTCCACACATTGGGTTCAGGCCCCTTTTCGCCAACAACGTTGAGTCGGCAATTGGGGTGGCGGTATCAATATCGGTCACGTCTGATTGATCGGTTTAATGCAACACTGGCAGCGGTGGATCAGCAGCCCAATAAGCAAGAACAAAAGGCTCGTTTGGTTGGCCTTGCGCAGTTTGTAATGTCATTGGAAGATGGTTATTCATCCTTGGCCAAACAGTTTAAGCAGCGATTAAAGCCTCATTTAAGCGCGTTAACTCCACAGGATTTTCAGCGGCATGGTGTGTATTTAAATTCGGAGTTTAAAGCTGTCTTATCATCAAGTGAAAATAAACGCTCATCCCCAGAGAAGCGTCCGATTGATCAATATAAGAACTATAGTCTGATTGTGGATCAGTTAAATGATCCTACTACAATGAATGTTCAAACTGATTCAGATGAGGTTCAATTGGTGCTTTGGGGCAAACCAATGCCGTCAAAGGATCTGTATACTAAATTAAAAGAAATCGATTGGCACCAGTTGGCGTGGGGGACGGTTGATATTGATGCGATTAGACAAACGGTTGGCCCAGTTGTTGTTGCAATTTTAAATGAGGCTCATACAACGAATGATCGAAAACAAGTGCGTGATATTTTAGCGACAGTTCCTGCACGATTATTGGACAACTTTATGTTTTCACGAGAAAGTCATTTCCAGCCGTCGACGAATTCACAAGGTAACCCAGATGTTTCGGTGAAAGACGCATCCGACGACGACTTGAATTCAAGTCAGTCGGTGGCTGGAATAACAACGGGTGCCACTAACTCAGGGATAGAAGTAAGTGATGCTACTGACTCTTCGGTAGCTGCTCAGATGTTGGATATTGATGCGCAATTAAGTTTCTTGCCAGAGATGTTGGAGTTCCAACCGGATCTCGCTGTTAATGTCATGGATGCGCTGGTTAATGCTGAAAATAAAAAGATGAAATCAGCGTTAACGCAGTATGTAACACCACTGGCATCATTAACCAATTGGTTGATTGATGGTTCTGTTTTGCCAAAACTGTATAAATCCATGTCGTTTGACGATCAATGTCGGTTTTTAAATTTAGTGTTAATTCAAGATGATACAGCTGGTCAGCGATTTTTTTCAAATTTAAGTCAAGACGACAAGCGTGATGTGTTTACGACCATCAATCATGCGCTTTCTAACTCTGTCGATCAACCATTTGCACAACCGGAACTAGAAAAAGCCATTTTTTATTTATTTGGTTATACAGATCACACCTATAAATCATTATCGCCAACCGAACGTCGGACCCTTATTCAAACGGAACGGTTTCGAACACAGCTGCCGAAGCGTCCCATGGTGGATCATTTGTCTGAATCAGTTCAAGAAGGTGCCTTTAACACAATGACGATTGAAGAGGGTAGATTTAATCTAAATCGAGAGGAAGGGCCGGGAATAACTGTTGAGCCAGGTGTCTTTAACACAATGACGATTGAAGAGGGTGGATTTAATCCAAATCGAGAGGAAGGGCCGGGAATAACTGTTGAGCCAGGTGTCTTTAACACAATGACGATTGAAGAGGGTGGGTTTAATCCAAATCGAGAGGAAGGGCCGGAAATAACTGTCCAGGAAGCTGAGCATAATGAGGTGAGTGTTAATGAGGGGGTATTCAGTTCAAACCAAAATAGCCAGCCGCAACCAAATCCTTTGCAAGGTGATGATGGTTTAACTCCACCAGGACCTACATCTCCAAGTTCACATGATTCACTTGATATGCCGGTATCAACTCAGGATCATCGCATGGTGTCTTCTCCATCGCAGGTGAATACTCATTCCAATGAAGTGAATGAGCCGGTTTCATCGGTTTCTTTTCCATCTTTAAATGATGAACAGCCTGGACAGAGCAGCTCTCAATCTGTGGCGGAAGCGTCTTCAATTATTGAGCCTTTGGCGAATTCTGACTCTCAAGATCCACAAGGATTGGAACAAACCAATAAAAGAGATTCCCTTGAACATGCACAACTTGAGCTATTTTATTTTAAGGACCATGATCCATTTGGTTTGGTTTACAGTGATCCATATCGAGTCGGCGGTGCCAATTATCAGGATACAAATAAGCATCAATTGAAGAAGATGATCCAAGCAGATTCTGTAGCGTTGCATCAGTTTGTTCATAATAACCCATCCATGACAACTCAATTTGATATTGCAGCGACATCCCAACGGATACGTCGAAATGAAACTCATATTCAAGCAGAGGAATTAAAGGATAAGTTGGCTGAATTTACCAAGTTTTTAAAGGTCTCTTTGGGGAATGAGCCAGGGCAAGATGGTGTTGTTAAGGAGGAAGATGAGCGAAAGAAGATGTTTAAAGATCAAGTTAAATCAAAATTTAATTTGTTCAACGATATCTCTTCAGCAGAGATGCCGAGTATGCGTCATTGGGAGTTATCGAATTGGTTAAAAGAAAATACAGATTTGATCCACGAAGTTTTTAACCATGCGATGTCCAATGACTATTCTCAATTATTTGAGGATACGTTTTTACCTATCGATGCGTCATTTTTTAAAGCTGATACCAACACAGAAAAAAATATTGTTGCTCAGCAGCAAATGGGGGCCCGTGTTCAGTCATTGGTTGCCAGTTCAGTTTTAAGGGAAACCCATCATGATTATCGTCCTGTGTCAGAAATTTTAACGCAGTTTTCATTGATTCCTAAGGGGCAACAACAGGCCGCTTATGTTAGTATGGTTCAGCAATTTACCCAGTTTGTTGGACATCATCAATTGGCAAGTGCGTCTCGAATGTTGGATGTTTTAAAGCCGTTGTATCAAACTGTGTCGCGTCATGCATCAACGCCAGAATGTCAAAAAGTGACGCTTTCTTTTATTAATGAATTGCTGGATCATTCTATTCATTTGGATTCGAGTCAAAAGGAAACCGTATTATTGTTGCTTCATTATACGTCAACTAAAGAAAACCCATTTTGTCAGTTTTACAAATTAAAGCGCTTTATTGGCCAAACGGCGATTCAAGATTATTTGGCACAACTACCTAGAGGGCTAGCATATGGGGATACGTTTATTAAAGGATTAAAGCGTCAAGTCACACATGATGATGATTTAGATGTGGTAAAGTTTGATGATTTAGACATGAGTAACCTTAATAAATTAGTTAAGGATGACCCGAGTCGTTTTGACGCAACGGTGATGGCAGGATTGCAGCAACCCAATGGTCAGCAACAATTATTTCAATTGCTTGATAAGTGCATTGGGTCGAATGATAATCATGCACTTGGGCATAAGATGTATGATATTGCTGTAAAAGACCCGACTCAGCCAGATTTTCAACGAAAGTTTTTTCGACACCTAAAGGCGGTTAATCATACTCGAATGGCAGGGCTTTTCCGCAATGATGAGCCTGTGATGACGTTTATTTTGGGTAATTCTTTCCAATCAAAAGAACTGACCCAATTGCAAAAAGATGTGTTGCAAGGCTTTCGAGATGGGTTTATGAATCAACATCAAAATATATTACAGGTGGATAGTTATTTTGAAACAAAGTCATTGATTGGTAAACAGAGTTTGCGGTCCTTTTTGGATGTTATATTTAAGGGAATTAAGTTGAATACAACGAATGCAATGGCATTAAAACATCTTCTTTTTTCAAATAATGCCAATCAGTCACGCAGTCAACAATCATTTTTGGTTCAATTTATTATTGGCCAATTGTTAAAGTCAGAACGTAAAAGTGATTCTGAATATGGACTTAAAATGGTTGCGAAAATTGACTCATTTACAGCGCAGTTATCGTCTCGTGAAAAAGATATGTTTTATGCTGAGTTAGCCCACTACTTTAAAAAAGGGTCTTGGCAAGGGCTTTTTTATCGATTTAAGGAAAAATCTACCTCATATTCAGCCCGTGCTCATCATACACGGTGGGAAAAATTGATCGGTGCTTGTAACCCTGCAAAGAACAGTGCATTATTTGCGCATATGTTTGTTTCTATGGCGTCACATTCGACCTCTGCTAAATCGTTAAAGCTGATGGAGGGCGTTATTAAAACGATAATTAAATCGCCAAACGGACTTTCCCAATTCTCTTTAAAGTGCGAGACCCTTATGTCTCATAATCAACGTGAGCAATTATTAAAATTCACTAGTAAAAACAATGTTCCATCAATAAAGAGGGTGCTTGAACATGCTACGCGACCAAGAAACTTCCAAATGGCCTATCGTCAAGAAATGTTAAAAGCATTAAAAGTTCAGAAGTTGGAAAAAGAATTAAGTGCGTATGAGTGGGCGGACTTTTTAAGAAGCTATGCGAAGTATGCTCGAAACTTTGAATATGAGCGAACATCATCAATGTCCGTTTCCCATGTCAGTGGATCGTTAAGTATTGGTACATAAGTTGCTGCGTTTGTTACACTAATATTATGGCCGTAAGTACCTTTATTTTTTGCATTGTGGTGATTATATCCTTTATTGGCATGATGGTGGTTGAATACCGAAAATACCAATTTCGGTTAAATAAGATGAAAGCTGAACTTGAACGCACCAACCAGGCGTTTAGTGATCATCAAACCTCCATGCAGGATGATGTGGCGGTTGACGCTCAAAAAGAGCTGATTTATCGATACAAACGTAGTGAACTCGAGCAAGAGTTGCAAGATGCTTACGATAAAAAAAATGCAGACACTCAAGATGAAGACAATTCGGCTTGATTTATTTCTTAAATCCCAGTACAGTTGACCTGGCATGAACCTCATATTGATTTTAGCATTAGCCATCCGAGTTTTTATGGATATTTGTTTTAAATTGGCCGTTAAAAACGTCTCGTTTCAATCGCATAATTTTGTGGCAGGGTTTCGTTTGGTGTTTTCGCATTGGGCATTTTGGATGGCTCTGGTAGTTTCGGCGATCAACTTTTTTTTATGGGTAATGGTGTTGTCTCATTTTGATTTAAGTTTTGCTTACCCTTTATTTGGGATATGTTTTGCATGCATTATGGTCAGTGGCCGGCTCTTTTTTGGTGAGTCATTGGATCGCAACAAAATGATTGGTATTGGGTTTATTTTATTGAGTTCAGTGGTGTTGATTTTCGGATGAAGCAAAAATTTTTATTTATCATTCTACCTATTTTACTAACCGTTATTGGTGAGTTTTTACTTAAGACATCCGTGGACGGTGTTTCAATGGCATTTTCCTTGGATAGCTTGCGTTTTATTTTAACATCGCCTGGTGTTGTTTTTGGCGTTGGGTTTATTGTGTTATCAGCGCTGTTATGGATCGTTGGCATGAGTCAGTTCCAGTTATCATTTATGTATCCATTTTTAAGTTTAAATTATGTTATTATCATCGTTGGTTCTGAATTTTTATTAAATGAAGATGTCCAATGGAATCGATATGTATCCATTGTATTAATTATGATTGGCTTAGTAATAATTTCTCGAAGTCAGCATTCAAAAGTGAGGTAGAAAAAATGACAACAACATCCAATGAATTATCCACCATTGTTTCTGGAATTGAACCCAGCTTAACCATGAGCATTACGGCGTTGGCTGGGCGGTTACGTTCAGAGGGGCAGAACGTGATTGGGTTTGGTGCAGGCGAACCTGATTTTGATACGCCAGATCCAATAAAGCAGGCCGCCATTGCCGCCATTGAATCTGGAAAAAGTAAGTACACGCCTGCCGCTGGCTTGCCAGAATTAAAATCAGCCATTGTTCAGCGTTTAAAGGCTGATTATGGTTTGGATTATGTACCAAATCAAATTGTTGTATCTTGTGGTGCAAAGCATAGTTTGCATAATGTTTTTTTTGCAATTTTAAACCCTGGCGATGAAGTGATTGTTCCTGCGCCGTATTGGGTAAGTTATCCAGAGCAAATTCAAATGACCGGTGCATCCATGGTAACGGTTCAGACGGATGCTGCGGCTGATTTCAAGGTTACAGTTGATGACCTAAAAGCGGCATTAACCCCTGCAACCAAAGCGATTGTTCTTAATTCACCATCCAACCCAACCGGCTCTGTTTATACCGAGGCTGAATTACGTGCGATTGCAGAGTGGGCGGTTGATCAGAATCTTTGGGTTATTTCAGATGAGATTTACGATAAGTTGGTTTATGATGGTCAGCACGTATCAACGCCTAGTTTGTCTGAAGCGATTAAAAATCGCACGATTTTAGTCAATGGTGTGTCAAAATCCTATGCAATGACAGGATACCGAGTAGGTTATTTTGCGGCGCCAGAAGCCATTGCCTCAGCCGTTGCTCGTTTACAATCACATACGACATCAAATCCAACATCCATTGCACAATATGCAGCCATCGAAGCATTTACAATGGACCAGAAAGTTTTAGATGATATGCGGCAAACGTTTGATGCTCGCCGTAAATTAATGGTAACAACATTGCAAGCCATCCCAGGAATTGAGATTAATGATCCGAAAGGTGCATTTTATGCATTTCCTAAAATAGCAGGTCTGTTTGGAAAAACTACAACAAATGGTCAGAAAATTACAACATCATTAAATTTTTGTGAGGCATTATTGGCAGAGGCCAATGTGGCATGTGTGCCTGGAATTGGGTTTGGATCAGAGGGTTACATGCGATTGTCGTATGCAACTTCAGATGCTCAAATTAAGGAGGGCTTAGCTCGGATTTCTGACTGGGTTGCTACACTAACATAAAAGTTGGCATGGGGGTTTCATAACGAGGGTGGGAAAAGCAATCAATTTTAGGCCGGAAGTTTTCTTCCGGCCTAATACTTTTTAAAAGGGGGTGAACACCGTATACTATCAATTGTATGCAGTTACCAACCAAAGACGAGATCAATGCATTGCCAAAAGATGGTGGCCCAGACTTTAATCGTCTTATTTTTGAAGATAGTTTGTATTTACGCCAACATGCCAGACAGGCGATTCAATGGTACCCATGGGGGCAAGCTGCGTTTGATTTAGCAAAAATTACAAATAAACCATTGTTTTTATCGATTGGGTATTCGTCTTGTCATTGGTGCCATGTGATGAGTCAAACAACGTTTGATCATCCGGGGGTTGCTGAAAAATTGAATCAGCACTTTGTGTCAATTAAAATTGATAAAGATCAATTTCCTGATATTGATCAGGTGTATATGGCAGCAACGCAATTATTAACCCAGCACGGTGGTTGGCCAAATTCGGTTTTTTGTTTGCCTACTGGTCAGCCTTTTTACGCTGGTACGTATTTTCCACCAGACGATAACGGGCAACAGCACGGTTTTTTAACGATTCTTGATCAATTAGCCGGTGCTTGGCAACATCAGCCAAATGAGGTTAAGGCTCAAGCACAAGAGCTTGAGCGAGTGATTATAAAAATGAATTCGCTTGAGCAGGAGCCTTACCAACAATTAAAATCACATGCGGCTTTTGATCAATACCTATCCCATATTCAAGATCGTTTTGATTCGACCTATGGGGGCTTTGGGACGGCGCCAAAATTTCCACCGTTTGCAACGCTACAGTTATTACTGCAAGTGGGGCATTCAGACGGAATAAATATGGTGGAAGCCACCTGTACATCCATGGCTCTGAGTGGATTGTATGATTATGTTGATGGTGGGTTTCACCGATATAGTACTGATGTGAACTGGCATTTGCCTCATTTTGAGAAGCTGTTGCAAGATAATGCTCAGATGATATCACTGTATTCGTTGGCGTTTGAATCTCTTCAACGTCCATTTTATCAGCGTATTGTTACTGAAACCATCCAACACTTACTTGACCATTGGCAGTTGGATAATGGGCTGTTTTTAGCGGCGTTGGACGCTGATACACTGGGCGATGAAGGGCGTTATTATATGATGTCATACGATGAATTGGCTGCCGTTTGTGGTGATGATGATGTGGCTGATTGGGCGACTTACTTTCAATTTACACCAGATGGCAATGTCGTTGACGAAAAAACAGGGGAGTCTACTGGTCAAAATGTGTTTCATCCAGTGTCGGAAGATGCCCCTCAAAATGTTGCTTTATTTAAAGACCGTGTGATGCAGTTTCGCCGAGATCACCGTGAGTATCCAGCAAAAGATTCACGAGTCATTTTATCTGCCAATGCATTACTGGTGATTGGTTTCTTAACTGCTGGTCGTGTATTTGGTGTATCTGATTGGGTTGTTAGGGCGGAGCAATTATTATCAATCATATTCGAGCATTGCTTAGCGTCCATTGATCGTGTGTATGTGAATGACGTTATTTACTTATTACGGGCTGTTTTGATGGCTGATCCATCAGATTCGCGAGCAATGGTACTTTGGGACATTATCATGGATCGATTTTATGATCATGGTCAGGGTGGGGTGTGGTTTTCTCAAGAATCCCATCGTACCCCAATCACTCGCATTAAGGATGGCTTTGACCGTTCAGAACCAGCGCCCAATGCTTGGTTTATATCACTTGCCCTAGACTTGCATCAACAGTTTAGCCAACCCCAATTTTTACAAAAGGCAATTCATACCATTGCCTCATTTTTGCCAGCAATATTAGCTGCAAAGCATGGGTGTGATTCGTTTTGGCAAGCCATGCATAAATTTTGGTCTCTGTTTGGAAGTTCCAGTGATACCATTGCTGTGCAGTTTGCATTTGCCAAATCGCTTGGTGATGATCTTTGGGATGTTACATTGGATTTGCGTGTCACAAATTATATCTTGGCATCCAAGCAATTAAGTATTAAAGAAGCACCGAGTGCAGAATGGCTTCAATTCACAATTGATCCTGTAAAAACACGTCGATTAAAATTTTTGGATGCCCCAGCGTCTTGCGCAACAGGTGTCGTTCGTATTCAAGGTCGTGTCCGAATGACGGTTCCTCAATCGATTGTAACGATGGTATGTGAGGTTTGCTCAACGGATCAAGAACTGGATCCAGTTTATATAACGGTTCCATTAATTTAGGTGGTTGATCTGTGCCCGGGGGAGGGCACATTGATCAGTAGTATTTTTGTTGAAACCCAATTGGGCCAAGTACGTCAATAAACGGATCCAAATTTTGTGTTTCATCTCGATTGCTTTTCGATAATCGATTGGTTTTTGTTTTCCGTTTTAACCGTTCAACAAATTGGGCGCTGCGGGTGGAAGAAAATTCATGTGCGTAGAGATTCATTTCACTGTGGATTAAGTTGAAAAAAACATCATTATTTGTTGTGGTTGATCCCATTTGCCCCGTGGTATGAATACTCACGTCGCCAAATGGCCCATTAATCTTTCTAGCCATTTTCTTCCTCCCCTTGGTAGCCTCTTCACTTATAGTATCGTTCTCTGATATAGAATTATTGTATTGAAAAATATTGATATTTAAAATCTTATTTTATTATTTATGTATATAAAAAATTTAGTTCTGTTTACTTTGATATTTTGACACTATATTCTTTTTATTTTTTCGATGATTGTTGGTTACGTTATAATATATTCATGCAATTGCAAATCACCATTAAAATTACAGGTCGAGTTCAGGGAGTTTTTTTTCGTCAATCCACCAAAGATCAGGCGGATGCGCTTGGAATCACTGGGTGGGTTAAAAATGAATTGGATGGCTCAGTAGTGGCTTGTATTGAGGGAGAGCAGCCCCAACTTGATACTTTGTTGGCGTGGGCACAGCATGGTCCAGCCAATGCTAAGGTGGCAGCGGTTCAGGTCATTTCTCAAAAACACTGTACGAATCCGTGTGAAACATTTACCATATTGTATGACTAATATGACAGTTAAAGTGTATAAATTTGGAGGAACTTCGGTTGGCACAGTCGAAAAAATACAGGCCATTGCGGATCGAATTTTATCAGAGCCCGACCATCAGCATGTAGTTGTTGTCTCGGCGATGGGTCATACGACCGACCAATTGGTGGACTTATGTTCAAAAATTTCAACAACGCCCGAACCGCGTGAGTACGATGCGTTAATTTCAACTGGTGAAAATGTTTCAGCAGCTTTGCTGAGTATGTCCATTATTGCTAAGGGTGGTAATGCCATATCACTTAATGGGGCGCAGGCGGGAATTTATACCAGTAATGGTCATAAGCGAGCTAAGATTTTGGATGTGAAACCAGATCGTATTCAAGCTGAATTGCAACAAAAGCGTGTTGTGGTTGTCACAGGTTTTCAGGGTATTTCTGAATATAACGATGTAACAACCATTGGTCGTGGAGGATCTGACACTTCGGCGGTTGTATTGGCGGCAGCGTTGGGCTTAGATGAATGTGAAATTTTTACTGATGTGGATGGTGTATATACCACGGATCCTCGAAAAGTGTCGGGTGCTAAAAAATTGGCTGAGGTATCCTATGACGAAATGCTTGAGTTAGCATCAATGGGGGCTCAAGTATTGCATCCACGTGCGGTAGAATGTGCCAAAGAAAATGGAATAACATTGCATGTTCGTTCATCATTCTCGAATGACGAAGGAACGCGAATAAAGGAGAATAATGCCATGGAATTAAATCGATCTGTTACAGGAATTGCTCTTAAAAAAGATGAGGCGAAGATTTCGGTGGTTGGTGTATCCGATCAACCTGGTGCTGCTGGTAAATTATTTACTGAGCTTGGTAAGCATAATGTCAATATTGATATGATTATTCAAAGTAATGAAGAAGTGAATGCCACAAACACCATTACATTTACAGTATCTGAAGACGACTATGATGAAGCGAAAAGGGTAACAGAGGCAGTAGCTCAGCAAATGGGTGCTACTCGAGTCGACGGGGACACCAATATTGCGAAGGTGTCTATTGTTGGTGTTGGAATGATTTCAAAACCAGGTGTTGCTGCAACCATGTTCAAAACATTGGGTGATAATGATGTGAATATTCAATTAATAACCACATCTGAAATTAAGGTCTCATGTGCAGTTCAATCGGATCAAGCGGACACAGCTGTGCAAGTTTTGCATGACGCCTTCAACCTTCACGCTACCGAATGATTGAACAGATTCCGATTTATCTTTTATGCTTTTTACTTGGTTGGCTGCCCTTATATGCTGGCTACCGTTTTTTAGAAGCAAAAATTTCATTTAAGTTGGAAGTTGGTCAAACTAAATTTTCTTATTTCTCTTTTTTGTTTTTAATTTATATGGTTAGCGAAGTTGCACGTTCTTACAGCATCATGTTAATTGTCCATGACTACTTAGCGTATGATTTTGATTTGATATTGGGTGTTTTCATTTGGTTGGTTGCACTTACCTGGCCACCGCGGGTGCCAACGCATTATCGGTCGTCAGCCTGGTTGTCGTTTGTTGGTATCTATTTGTATTTAATGCCTGAATTTGTTTGGGTTTTACCGGTTGGTTTAATCGCCTTATTCTTTTTGGGTGTGCACGTTCGTTATCGAATGGTTGCTATTGCGGGTACCTTTTTTTCCTTAAGTATATACTTTGGGTTTAATAGTCTATATTTGTGGTTATTCTTTTTATTAATGGCATTTCTAGTCGCGGTATCAGTTGTTCAAAAACGACAATCTTTGGTTCATTAAGGGAGTTCATTAAGGGAATAGGTTCCGTTTGAGCTTATTTGCTTTAACAGATAATGGGGGCGATCTTTTGTTACCCATATTTTTGTTCTGGGCAGTAGTTTACTAAAAAATACATTCAGCTCAAGTTCAATATAATAGCTGGGAACAGTACTATTGTTGATGGGGTAGGGTTCTTCTTTAATCACCCTAAATTTGATGGGAATAATGGTTTGCCATGGAGTTAATAATTGAATGCTAAGGGAGTCATTTACGCTTAGTGGGTATTGTTGAATTAAATAAATGAGTCCTTGCAATGAAATTGGGGAAGAATTTTTTAGTGTTGTGGTGAGTTGGTCATTAAATTTTAAGTTGTGGTATAGAATATGATAGGTGTCATGGTGGCGGGTTAATTCCCAAATGAAATATTCTTCATCGATGTTATTGTCTGTGATTTGGCGCATTTGCAACAATGCATTGTTTTGAAGTATGGTTGTATTTTCTTCATTAAATGTGGCGGAGTTTAATTTTGATTGAATAACATCCAGGGTTTGTTTTTTTTCAAATGAATAGCTGACATTTACTGGGCGCCCTTTGTATGTGCCGCTATAGTTAAGTTCAACAGCAGCGCATAGCTGAATGCAACAGCACAGTATAACCATACATTGTTTGACCGGCATCAATCATGACTCCTTTTCAGTTATTATCGGTGAATTTTAGGTTTTTCCTTAAAAACTAACTTGGTTTAAAATTTTGATGATGGGCTTATTTCAAGCCATGTGCGAGGGTTCACCCGAATGGATTGAACACTAATCCCAAAGTGTAAATGACTACCAGTTGCAACCCCGGTGGATCCAACCGTGCCAATAATATCACCGGTTTTTACAATTGCTTTGGGTTGGGTTTGTATTTGGTCAAGGTGATTGTAAATGGAAATAATCCCCAAGCCGTGATCGATCATGACGGTATTGCCATGCACGCGTAGTTTTTTAGCTAAAATGACTGTTCCATGTTGGGTGGCTGCAATGGGGGTGCCGGTGTTTCCAGAAATATCAATGCCGGAGTGCATCCAGCCCGGTCGGTTATTGTAAACCCGTTGGGTGCCAAATTCCGATGTGATGCGTCCTTTAACTGGCCAAATGAATCTGCCATCAAAACGCTTTTTTGCTGTGACGACTTGAAACTTTTTGCCAATCAGTTGGTTCTCATTGGATCGACTGGGTTTGTCACGTTGAATTTTGGATTTTTTTGGGGTTAATTTAATGTGTTCTTGTTTAAAGTTGGCATCTTTTACATAAATGGGTAAAAAGGTTTGATAGCGTGATCCATCCATAAATGAAAATGAAAAGTGAATTTTTCGACGGGTGGCCTTTGAATAGCGGCTGATGCCGATGTAACTGACGAATGTTTGGTTTGATCCTTGGTGCTTAAAGAGTTTAAATGATGTTTTTCCAAGTCTAATGCTACCTGATTTGATGGGCTTGGCCGAGGTAACCTTGAGCGCAATAGCATCGCCTTGCTTGGGCGCGGTGGTTGATGCATTAATGCGTATTAATGAATGTGCAAAGCTGCATAGGCTTAATATGAAAATGCAGCAACATATTTGTTTGAAATTCACCATATAAGCCTACCATCATCAAATTCATTCCACCATACTTCATATTGTGAATAAAATTGAAAATTCACTTTTTTTGTTAGTGATTGTGTATAATGAAGTTATTCAATTTTATTGTAGATAAAGGGCAAGTTGCTTAATTGCCGTCATCGAGTGGGGAGCTCTCAGACAATCAGAGGCAACTTGCATCAGGGAAAAGGCTAAAGATGAGCCATACCAATAATTTACATAAAATTTTTTTTAATTTCAATAAAATAGTTTAAAAAAATGGAGTTTTTTTATGAATAGTGTTTTGGATATAATTTTTAAGCAGGTCACTGCACGCTCAGAGCAGCCAGCACTGAATTATTTGGATGCAACAATGACTTATATTCCGATAACGTATCGAGAAATGGCGTTAAGTGCGCAACAATTTTCACAGTATCTGGCATCGTTTGTTCAGTCGGAATCCAGGGTTGTTATTTGGTCGAATAATTGTTGGCAGTGGGCCATTTCAGATTTAGCAATTCAGTTGGTGGGTGCTGTTTCTGTGCCTCTGTATCCAACGGCTGGGGAAGATCAGTTGGATTATATATTCAATGATGCGAAACCAGAAGTTGTTATTGTCGATCATTTAACAAAGGATCGCTTAACTTTGTTGCAACAAGTATCAAGCATAAAAAAAATCATTGTGATTGGGGATATTGAAGAGCGGCCTGGCAATGATATTGTGATTGAGTTTGATGATGCCTTAGCAACCATAACGCCATCAACAGCATTTGATTCTGGTGCATGGAAAAAGGATCGGATGTCAGATTTATTTACCATTCTTTATACCTCCGGTACGACTGGGGTGCCAAAAGCGGTCCCGCTGACGCATGAGAATGTGGTATCGAACTTTTTAGGTATTCTAGACATTATTCCAATTTCTCATACGGATGCATCGTTATCATTTTTACCGTTATCGCATATTTTTGAACGAACGGTTGGGTTTGTTTGTGTGATGGGGGTGGGGGCTCGCATTTATTATGCGGAGTCCATCGATACGGTTGCGCGAGACTTATTGGTGGCTAAACCAACATTTATTATTAGTGTGCCTCGATTATACGAAAAGATTTATCAGAAAGTTATGGGTAATGCATCTGGTGCAAAGAAAGTTATTTTAAAACTGGCCTTGGCCATTGGACGAAATTTTTCGGAAAGTAACCCGTTATGGAAAGTTGCATATAAGGTTGTTTTTTCTAAAATTCACGAAAAAACAGGCGGCAATGTTCGCTTTTTAGTCACCGGAGGGGCACCCATTTCTGCACATATCGAAACGTTTTTTAATGCTATTGGGCTGCCGGTTGTGCAAGGGTATGGCTTAACCGAAACATCACCAATTATTACGGGCAACTTGGATCAAAAAGTGGGCTCGGTTGGTAAACCTTTGGATAATTTAACCGTTCGAATTGCTGATGATGGTGAGATTTGCGTGAAGGGGCCCAATGTTTTTTCGGGCTATTTAAATGTTTCTAATGATGATGTGTTTACGGATGACGGATATTTTCGTACTGGAGATTTGGGATCGTTGGACGATAATGGTTTCTTGTATGTGACCGGTAGAAAAAAAGAGATCATTGTTTTATCAAATGGTAAAAATGTTTCACCCAACTTGGTTGAGGAAACGTTGGCCAAATCTGCCTTTGTTAATCAAGTGGTGGTTGTTGGTGATAACCATAGTTATTTAGTTGCTCTCGTTGTGCCTGATGTAGAGCAAGTTGCTCAAACACTGTCAAAGTCTAATGATGCGAATGCATTGGCGTCAGATCCAGATGTTCAAGAGTTAATATTGCAGGATTTGAAAGCGTTATCAGCACCCTTGGCAGCGTTTGAAACCATTAAGAAAGTGGCTTTGATTCCAACAGAGTTTTCGATTGACGGCAAAGAGTTGACCCCGACGTTAAAATTAAGACGCAAAGAAATCAATAAAAAGTATGAAGATACAATTAATGCATTGTATGATACGAATGAATAAGGGAGGTTTGAAGGTATGACACAACAAAAAGAACGCATTGCAATTGTTGATGCAAAGCGGACCCCATTTACGAAGGCTGGAACGTTATTAAAGGGCATTGATGCAGACCAGCTGGGTGTTTATCCATTAAAAGAAACTATTTTACGTTCAGGCGTAAAACCTGAAGAAATCGATGAAGTTGTTGTTGGTTGTTGTGGGCAACCGGCACATGCAGCAAATGTGGGACGGGTTATTGCACTTCGAGCTGGGATTCCACACCATGTGCCTGCAATTACGGTGCATCGAAATTGTGCATCTGGAATGGAAGCCATTTCAACGGGCGCTCAGCGCTTGTTATTGGGTGAAGCCGATATCGTGGCAACGGTTGGCGTTGAATCTATGTCCAATTATCCATTAATGTATGGCCCAAAAATGCGATCGTTTTTTGATCGTTTAATGCGTGCAAAAACACTGGCGCAGCGGTTGTCGGTTTTTGCATCATTTCGTATTAAGCATCTAAAACCCTTAATTGCACTTCAATTAGGTTTAACTGATCCTACGTGCAATTTGATTATGGGCGATACAGCTGAAAATATTTCAAAACAGTTTAAAATTTCACGCGATGAGCAAGATGAATTTTCATTGCAGTCTCATTTAAAAGCGTTGCAAGCGCAGGAAGATAATCGTTTTTCAGATGAAATTTTACCCGTTCAAGTCCCTGATCAATTTGATCAAACGGTAATTAGTGATAATGGCCCCCGTAAAGGGCAAACCATCGAAGCGCTTCAAAAGTTACGACCATACTTTGATCGAAAGTTAGGTACCGTAACGGTGGGTTCATCCAGCCAGTTAACAGATGGTGCTGGTGCAACATTATTGATGCGTGAATCAACAGCAAAAGAGCGTGGTGTTAAACCCTTGGGATATTTATCTGGGTATGCCTATGCGGGTTGTGATCCAAAAACCATGGGAATGGGCCCAACATTTGCAAGTCATCGGTTGTTTAGGCAACATAACATCACCATGGACGATATCGATCTGGTTGAAATTAATGAAGCTTTTGCTGCGCAAGTTCTTGGGAATGTGCGAGCGTTTGAATCTGTTGAATTTGCGAAGTCTGAATTAAATGATGATCAGTCATTGGGCAAACTGCCCCTCGATAAGCTAAATGTAAATGGTGGTGCAATTGCGTTAGGGCATCCGTTGGGTGCATCTGGCCAACGCATTGTGATGACATTGTTGTATGAATTGCATCGTCGAGAGCAACGGCGTGGGCTTGCTTCACTTTGTGTTGGTGGAGGACAAGGGGCCGCATTTTTGTTGGAGACAAACTAATGAATCATATCAAACTTACCTTTCATGATATTTTTGCTTATGTGACATTTGATATGGTTGGCGAAAAGGTAAATAAGTTTAATCGTGAGATGATGATTGAGCTTACCAACGTGATTCAGCAAGTGAACCAACACCCCAAGGTTCAATGGGTATTGTTTGATAGTTTGAAGGCCGGTGTTTTTATTGCCGGTGCGGATATTAAAGAGTTGCGAGATGTAAAATCGATGGATGATGGCCGAGCATTAATTGAGCGGGGTCAAACGTTATTTAATCAATTGGCGGATATGAAAGCCAAAACAGTTGCACTTGTTGATGGTGTGGCATTAGGGGGTGGATTGGAATTTTCCTTGGCCTGTGACTATATTGTTGTGACCAATTCTGATAAAGTTCGCTTGGGTTTACCCGAAGTTAATCTGGGCATTATTCCAGGTTGGGGTGGCACGCAGCGTTTACCGAAACGCATTGGCTTAATTAAAGGGGTTGAACATATTGTTACTGGTAAAGCGGTTAATGCTAAAAAAGCGTTGAAATTAGGTTTGGCCGATGCCATGGTACCAAGTGCATTTAAACACGATGCTTTAATGGGTTTAATTAAAGCGAATAAGTTGAAACGTAAAAAACCAGCAAAATTACTGGTTGAGCGAATACCAGGTTTTGGGTTGTTGTTAAAACGCAAGGTGCGACAATCAATTATTCAAAAAACAAATGGTCATTACCCTGCGCCATTGAAGGCCTTGGATGTTGTTATGAAGACTCACTCCAAATCAGTAAAAAAAGGGTTGGCTGTTGAATTTGAAGGTGTGGTTGATATGTTTGAAACATCCATTCCTAAAAACTTGATGTCGTTATTTTTTTCTCAAGAAAATGTTAAAAAATCACCCATTCTTACCAAAGCATCCGATCGTAAAATCAATCAGGTTGGTGTGGTTGGTGCAGGGTTAATGGGCGGTGGCATTGCCTGGTGGTTCATTAATAACCAACAGTTTGTTCGCTTAAAAGATATTTCTTGGGATATGGTTCGTAAAGGCTATCAATCTGCTGCAAGTGTCGTCAAAAAAGGGGTGAAGCGACGCAAGCTATCTAAAAATCAAGGGGCCTACATGTTGGATCAAATTACCTCAACGTTGGAGTACGATGGGTTTCAAACCATGGATTTGGTCATTGAAGCTGTTCCAGAGAAGATGGGTATAAAAAAAGATGTGTTAAAGGACATTGAGGCCAGTGTGTCTGATCGTACAATTATTGCCACCAATACATCGTCGTTATCAATCGATGAAATGGCCAGTGCGCTTAAGCAGCCAGAGCGATTTTTAGGGATTCATTTTTTTAGTCCAGTGCATAAAATGCCATTGGTTGAAATCATTCCATCTGAAAAAACATCTGAAGATGTCATTGCAGATGCTTGTAAGATGGTACTTAAAAATAAAAAGTTTCCAATTGTTGTTAAAAATTGTCCAGGTTTTTTAATTAATCGAATTTTATTGCCGTATGTAAATGAAGCCATTCATTTAATGGTTCAGGGATTTAAAGTGGATGATATTGATGCTGTTGCAACTGCATTTGGTATGCCTTTGGGCCCGTTGGCTTTGGCCGATGAAGTTGGGTTGGATATTGGATTACATGTACTATCAATTTTAGAAGATGGGTATGGCTCTCGAATGGCTGTGCCAGATCAATTAAAAGGACTCGTAACTGATGATCAATTACTCGGTAAAAAGACAAAGAAAGGCTTTTATATCTATGCAAATGGAACCCCACAGGCCAATTATGACATTTATAAGTCAAACTCGATTGTTATGAAGTATCGAATTTCTGATCAAGATCGGTCAGAAATTATAGATCGCTTAATTTTAATTATGGTGAATGAAGCTGCTCGTTGTTTGGATGAGGGAATTGTTGAGTCTGCCGAAATGTTGGATTTAGCCATGATTATGGGCACTGGATTTCCGCCATTTCGTGGTGGCTTATTAAAGTATTCTGACGAACGAGGCATTGGCGAAATTGTGCACCGTTTAAACCATTTGGCTCAAACAGTGGATCAGCGATTTAAGCCGTGTGGCTATTTATTAAAAATGGGTCAAGATAATTTAACGTTCTACCGATAAAAATATCATGATCGATATTTTATATGAATTCCTGTACCTGCCATTGAGTTGGCAAATCTCTGCTGCTGTTGGGCTTTTGTTCCTTGTGAGTTGGTTAAAACTGCCCAGTATAATTATTACAGTTGCAACTGGTTATGCCTGTTGGCTTTACGAGGTTGATCCGGTCATTACAGGAACTGTGTTGGCGGCACTGGTTGTATTAACCGTACCATTTGTTCGTCAATATACCGTATCTTATTTAATTATGACGTTGGCAAATAAGTTTGGCGTTTTTCCAAAAGTGTCAGATACCGAACGTGCAGCGTTGGAAGCGGGTAGTGTTTGGATGGATAAAGAACTGTTTTCTGGTAATCCTGACATTAAGAAAATGATGACACAGGACATTCAAGGATTATCAGCGGAAGAGCAAGCGTTTTTAGCTGGGCCAGTGACAGAATTATGTTCAATGGTCGATGACTGGGAAATTCAGCGCACCAAACAAATTCCTGATCATGTATGGAATTACATTAAAGAACAAAAGTTCTTAGGAATGATCATTCCCAAAGAGCATGGCGGTTTGGGGTTATCAGCCATCGGTCATAGTGTAGTGATCGAAAAAATTGCATCGGTATCGGCTACGTTGGCCATCACAGTGATGGTGCCCAATTCTCTAGGGCCAGCAGAATTGTTGCTGCATTATGGTACACAACAACAAAAAGATCGCTATTTAACCAAGTTAGCCACGGGCGAAGAAATGCCGTGCTTTGGGTTAACAGAACCAACGGCTGGCTCCGATGCTGGTGGGTTACAATCCGATGGTGTGGTGTTTAAAGGCGATGATGGAGACCTTTACATTCGCTTTAATTGGAACAAGCGATGGATTACCTTATCGGGTATATCGACAGTGATTGGCTTGGCCTTTTTACTTAAAGATCCAGATCAACTACTGGGTGGCCCAACCAATTATGGCATTACCTGTGCACTCATTCCAACCAATACGGCTGGAGTTGATGTATCCAAGCGGCATGACCCATTGGGGGTGCCATTCATGAATTGCCCAACCACAGGGACTGACGTTGTCATGCCAATATCGTGCATCATTGGTGAACGTGATGGCATTGGTAAGGGCTGGACCATGTTAATGGATTGTTTATCTGCCGGTCGCGGTATTTCATTGCCATCATTGAGTGCCGGTGGCGCACAAGCCATGGTGCTTGCCACCAGTTCATTTGGTGTGATCCGTCAGCAGTTTGGCATGTC
>JBMHDV010000019.1:0-33812 GCA_049889215.1 Candidatus Marinamargulisbacteria bacterium | reverse complement strand
TAACAAGATTGATGACTATTTAGCGCGGTATGGTGAGTATTCGTCATTAGAGTTAAAAACAAAAGATGCCAAGTGGAAAACAGGTAGTCACTCGTTTAACGAATCAAGGTTTAAAGATCGAAATGGTAAAGAGATAAAGTTACACCATTATTCACGTGGCAAAATGGATGGGGCAGGGTCTGTTACTGTATTTTTTCATGCCAATGACGATGGGACACTAAACTGCATTGGTGTTGGTTCGCATATTAAAAGGGATCATAGAAATGCAAAAAAAGGCTGCTCATATACAATGACAGTGCTTCGGGATAAAAATGACAGTCGCTTTAACCTTGACACGTACTATATCCCAAAAAAGGTTGCTTAAATTTTATATGGGTATTTTAAAGTTGATAATCAGTTAGTCGCTTGTTTTTTGATATTATTGACTAATTGAGTTACGTTCACAGCAGCATAAAATAATGATAAATTAATGCCTGTATGAGGTTTAAATTATTTACGTTAAAAAAAGTTGTTGCATCTGATACTAAAGTATTCAGTTTTTTAAAAGAAGAAAGTCGTTCTTCTTCAATTGAAGATCCTAAATTTGAGTTATTGAGGGCGATAAGTAAAGGAGATGAAGGGGGGGCAATTCACCTATTAGCATATCATGATGATCTTCTAAACTGCTCGCTCGGTTATGGCTTAACGCCTTTGCTGTTGGCTGCTAGCAGTGGCCAGACCAAGCTTATTAAATATTTATTAGACAGTGGTGTCGATGTTAATCAAGTTGATCCAATTGGTCAGGCAGCATTGCATGTAGCTAGTGTTAAAGGCCATCAGAAGGTTGTTGAGTATGTATTAACAACAAAGGGCATTAAAATTAATAAAGAGCATCTTAATAGCGCATTATTTATGGCAGCAGCTGAAGGGTATGTGAAAATTGTTAATCAATTATTAAAAGCAGGTGCAAACCCAAATTATAAATATTAATTTTAATATTAAATTCTTTGATCGATAACAAACTAAAAAATAAAGCAAAAACAGCAATTTGCGTTGTATCCAAAAACGATTTAATTTTGTATTACCAATGATAGTGAAAAAAATATGTCTGTTTTTAATTTCGTTTATAACATTTTTGCAGGCATCTGAATTGACAAATGTGAATTTAAGCAATCAAGGTATGAGCGCTGACATTCAATAAAAGATAATTTGCATCAGCGCTCAATGAACTAAGCCTCTTATTAATATTACTGACTGAGTACCCTAGCTATAGTGATATTACCAAGTTCTTTACCAGGAGCTATGGGAGGTGCATGCCGTAATTGAACATCCAACGTTTGTTGGCGATTATTAGAGATGTTATTAATTGATTGTTCATAAAAAGTAACAATATGTTGACCTCTTCTTGAACCGGTTGGATAATATATTGCCGTCTGAAAGATAGGGTATTTAAAAACACTCGAAATGATTGCTGTGACTTCATCAAGTGTTGATTGACCACCAATGGCATCAATATACGCGATTTCTTCACGTTTATTGCCAAACTTAGTAGAAATTGCGGAAATAAGAGGTGATGTTGTTGTATTCGAAACAAATGGACGTAATCTCTTTGGGTTTACTGTAAAGGTTCTTTCAGTGTTATTAATAATAAATTGTGCTGTTATTGAGCCATTTTCATTCACCGATTTAACAAGTCCTAGTTTGGAGTTGTATTGCGTGTTGTTACCTTTCAGGCCTTGAAGTTGGACAATCGTACCAATTTTATAAACCTTAAGAAGTTCCTCTCGTTTTTTTCCTGAAGCACTAGGTGCATTTGAGCGATTAGTCGCCTGTTTAGACTCGTTTCCTTCGTCTGATGAGGCCGCTTGTGCTATTGGTGGTTTGTTTTCTGAGTGGTCCTTTTTTTGATTTTGGCCTGCGCTTATACTGCTACCGCCGGTTTGAGATTGTTCTTTTGTTTGATCAACGTCTGTTGGTGCATTTGATCTGACGCCGCCAGAATTTGCTGCACTTATTGTTGCTTGTGGGTTTCTTGTTAGACCGCTTACTTTATCCATTATTGGACTCCTAATATTATTTAAATTAATTTAATTATAGTTTTTTACAGTTGCTATTGTCAATTTATGAGTATGTTAGGGCGAATCAAAAAAGTGCTAATGTTGTTAGTAGTGGTAATGAGATGCAATGAGTTTTTAAATCAAGAGAACCAAATTTCATTGTATCCAGTGATACAGTTAGATGGCGCAACATTGGCATTAAATATACAGTTTTAAGTACTCGTGAATTGAGTCATTTGTAACCCTTTGTTAAAATGAAACAACTAACAACCAAGGAGCCGCCATGAGTTTGCAAGATATTTTTGAAGAACAGATTCGATTAAACGAAAAAATTAACCCCGATCTTTACAAAGAGATCGATGACCCAGAGGTCAAGCGGCAACGGTTTTTACAGTTCGAGCTGGCCATGCGCCAAGAGGCAGCAGAAGCCATCGACAGCTTAAATTGGAAGTGGTGGAAAAAAGATGAAGACGATTGGGATAACATTAAAATCGAATTGGTTGATATGTTGCATTTTTGGGTGTCCATGTGCACCGTTACTGGACTATCGGCGGATGAGGTGATTGACTTGTACTTAAAAAAGAACCAACTCAACCATAAGCGTCAAAACGAAGGTTACAAAGAGGGCAACTACGATAAAAACGCGGGTGGCGTTGAAGATAACGTGGTGCATGTATTAGAGAAGTCCGATTCATGACCCAAATCATTGATGGCGTAAAAGTTAAAACCGATATTTTAGCTCAGCTTAAACAGCGCGTAAGTGAGCTTTCTGGTCAGCCTGGCTTGGCCGTTATTTTAGTGGGGGATAACCCTGCATCCAAGGCCTACATTGGCATGAAAAAGAAGGCTTGCGAAAATTTGGGCATCCAGTCATTTGAATTTTTATTGCCAGCCACAGCGGCAGAGGCTGATTTAATCGATATTATTGATGCTTGCAACGAACGCTCGGATGTCAATGGTATTTTATTGCAAATGCCACTGCCGAAGCATTTTGACGAGCAAAAAATGTTGGATCGCATTTCACCCGACAAAGACGTCGATGGGTTTCATCCTGTCAATGTGGGTCGTTTATTGATTGGCCTTGAAACATTCAAATCGTGCACGCCGTATGGTGTGGCGCATTTGTTGCAGGCATATAATATTGAGACAGAAGGCAAGCATGTGGTTGTTATTGGCCGAAGCAACATTGTTGGCAAGCCCATGGCTGCCATCCTCATTCAAAATGAGTTGGGCGCCAATGCAACGGTGACCATTTGCCATTCTCGAACCAAAAACTTGAGTGATATTACCAAGCAAGCAGACATCATTATTGCTGCCATTGGCCGACCCCATTTTGTCACCGAAGACATGGTGGGCGAGGGTGCGGTTGTGATTGATGTTGGCATCAACCGAGTGGACGATGCCGCAGACCCACGAGGGTACAAGTTGGTTGGCGATGTGGACTTTGCTGCAGTTAAAGATAAAACATCAGCAATTACACCGGTGCCTGGCGGCGTTGGCCCAATGACCATAGCGATGTTGATGACCAATACCGTTACTGCGTTTGAGCGTCAAAATCAGTCGGTCGTCACCCACTAACCATGCCGTGGCTAATTGCGGGTTTGTGTGCTGCCGTATTGGTGTATTGGGGCCCAAAGTCATTTGAGCTACCACGTCAAAGCTGGTTAAAATCCCGTTGGCTCATGGCCGTTACAGCGGTTTATGCACTCATCGTAATGCTTAGTTATGGGCTTAATATGATTGACCCAATCCATTTACCCTGGCTGTTGTCCTTAACCATGTTGGCATTGGTGGATATTAAAGATAAAGCGGTACGTGTGGTGGATTTGGGCATTTGTTCCGCATTTAGCTTGCCGTTAATTCATTGGGGAACGGTTGTGCCGACAGTGTTGGTAACCTTATTGGTAGTAATGGTGTTAGTGGCATTAAAATTTGGGCTTCGTCAGTGGTACGGGCAAGACGCCTTTGGTGGTGCTGACATTTGGCTTATTGCCTTAATTTTACTCGCTCTGGGTGGCGCACCCGCCTTGGTGGCCATTTATGTGGCCATTATTTTATCGGGCTTAACGGGTGTAGTGTTGATGGTAACAAAAGCCTACACGCGACGATCCTATTTGCCCTTTATTCCTTTTTTAGCACTAGGCGTGGTGGTAGCCATTGGTTTTTCCGATCCTTTAATTGCGCTTTACCTACGGTTTGTCACAGGGGCATAACGCGTTATTCAATTGACGTATTGAATTTTTAGGCTATTTCACTTAGATTATTGCTAGGGAGGGATCATGCTTATTGATAGTTTAATTACCTGCGTCATTGTTGCAATTGCGTTGCTTGTATCAATGCCATTGGCAAAAAATGGGGGCGATAATGGGCAAGCGGCCACCCAGGCCGGTTTGGTTGTTCTTAATGCCAAGTTAACGGCAATCAATCTGGCAAAACCGACCCAGGTGACGATTGTTAATCAGCAAATGGATGAACTTACAGTGCCTTTTAATGACTGCAACTTGCGTTTTACATCTCGTGGAACGGCATCAAGGGCAGGGACGTGTTTTAGGTCCTCAGGCTCACTTACCCTTCGTCCAGGGGAAGGGGGTATCGGATATCCATGGCGGTAATCCGTGCCTTTTTTTTAATGGAAGTCATGGTGGTGCTTGTACTGATGGCCATCGTCATCCCGGTTCTTGCTCAGGTGGTTATCGGGGCATCAAGGCATCATCATCGGCTCATAAACCAACGGTCAACATTAATCAATCAGGCCAATAAGCTTCAGGTCATGGTGGCCAATCAGCCACCCAGTAAAAATGCTCAGGTTCGTATTTGTCAGGATGACGACAGTCAGTTGTGGTATGCCTGCCAAACACGTTAAGGCCCATTTACTCGTTGAGTTGATGATTGCTTTGGTGGTCATTTCAATCATGATGCCGTTGCTCTTGCCATGGCAACAACAGTTACATAGCATTCAAATGCGGCAATTGCCAGCTGTGCAACAACATGCAGAAATGATTGATCAATATACCACCATCTTAACGGATGTTCCTAAACTGCAAACACAGGTGAGTGACTGTTGTTTTAACACGGCTACCCACACACTTTGTTACGACATAAAAAACGGTCAGTTTCGTCGTAAAAAAAAGCAATTGTCCGCCAAACGGTTTTACATTCACAGTGTGGGACAGCGGCCGGTGCATTCAACGATCACGTGCACATTAACACCATCATTATTAAACGTAACATTAAACGGGGCATTTGGGCATGTCGACTGGTCATTTTTACGGTAAGTTTAGCGGCGTGGCCATGATTTTGGTCTTCCCACTGCTGGGTGGGTTAATTGGGTGTCTGCATTTGTTGGCAACCATCAAGGCCGTATCCGATCTAAATCACACATTTCGCATCACCGTACAGCGTGCCATACTCTCCCAAACCTTATCCCACTATTTATCGCCAGTCAGTTCAACGGTGCCATTGGCCCCCAAATGTGACCAAACCGCGGTTGGATTAATAGTGAATGGTCCCAAACAGTCGTTGATTGTGTTTCGCTGCATTCAGCCATCCACCGGCGATGAACAATTGCAATGGTCATGGCTGTAATTCAGGTTTTGGGTATGGTACAGTTGGGTCATGTCACTTAACATTCATCAATACCCCGTTGGCCCCATGGATAATTTTATTTATTTATTGGAGTGCACAAAAACCAATCAGGTTGCTGTTGTCGATCCTGCCTGGGATTACCCGTTGATTCAAGCTGAGATCAAGCGCTTGAATGGCCAATTGACCATGGTGTTATTAACACACTGTCACTTTGATCACTTAAATGCGTTGGAAGAAGTATTGGAACATCATGATGTTCCGGTTTATGTATCAAATAAATCACAAACCGAGCCTATTAATGCCCTAAAGCAAACTCAGTTGGTGGGCGAGGGGGATACCATTTCCTTTGGTGCTCATACGATTAACATTTTAACAACGCCTGGCCATTCCATTTGTGGGCAGTGCTTTTATGTGGGTGACCATTTGATGACCGGCGATACCATGTTCATTAACGGCTGTGGTCGTGCGGACTTGGGTGATAGCAGTCCTCAAGCGCTGTATCAATCGTTGGAAAAAATCAAACAATTGCCTGATAGCACGATGATTTACTGTGGCCACAATTATGCCGATCAACCCACCGATACCTTGGGCAACCAAAAGAAAACCAACCCGTATTTGTTGTGCAAGGATGAAGCCACCTTTGTTCGAAAACGCATGGGGCTTGGTTACAGTGGATAATCAGTAGTAACACGCTAAATAACCATAAAATCTATAAATTGAATTGCATGCCAGTAATTCGTTCGTTATTATTATTGCAATACTTGGTGGTGTTTCTACGAAGTATAACTGTGGTGTGATATATGAAAAATTCAAATTTCAAAATAATTTCAAAGAAAGTTGTTTCTTGCCCAATTATATACAATCAATGCTTGCATTTTAGCTTAATGTTGGCTGTTTTTATATATGAATATTTCTCAGGGCATTCATTGATTAACTATATCAATAACGAGGGTGAACGGTTGAAAGAATCCTTTCGTTCATCTTCCTATGATCATTCTGAATCCAATGCCCCTGTCATTTTTGGAATTGAAGTAAATAGCTTTCTTGCTGACGGTGAAAAAAACTTTAATTTTGATGATGTTTATACCGCGAGCAATTTAGGTGTCATATCAATAATGTCAGTAAAACTTTTTGGATCTATGATGCGACACCTACTTGAAACGTTTCCAGTTCAAACCGTTATTGCGTTCGGTTTGTCGATGATTCGATTAAAAATGGCCTACATGCATTCGTCCAGGCCTAAATATAGTTCAGGTTCAGAAATTCCAGATCTACCAACGGAATCGCAATCATCGGAAGCCGCACCTGAAGACGATGTATTTAATGTCCCAAAACATGTGCATAAGATGTTAGAGTTGATTAAAGAGTGTAAGACCCCTCAGGATATCTTATTACTTCTTAATAAAGACGGGATTGTTATTGATGAGCCGGCTCATAAAAATCAAACATATATCGCATCTGCACAACAGTTTTTAGCGGCTGAAAAACCAACGCATCGAAAATCCAGAAAAAAAGCGAAACGTAAAAAAATAAAAAAGAACAAGCCAGACCTTAAACCAAAGATTACAAAAAAGCAAAAGGAAATTGAAAAGCAAAAGGAAATTGAAACGGCCCTTCAACATTTTTACCATCGTTCTGGGATGCCTGATGATCACAAAATCGTGCTTCCATTGCAATTTGGGAAGCGAACCATATACATCTGTTTTCGGCTTCCAAAGGATGAGATTAGTAAGTTTGATTCATCACAGAAAAGAGAGCTCATTAGGGTATTTAATAAAGGCTTTTGTCGACGCAAAGCCGGTCAAGCTGGCATCAAGCAAATTGGCAGAGATAAAGATAATCGCCCAAAATATGAATTAAAATCACTAGCAAAAGGCACTGGAAATGTACGATTAACCACAAAGTACATTCAGACACCGGTGGAAAGCCGTGTGTTTGAATACCAATTTCATTACTCACCACGAGAATCAAAACAATTGCATAATTAAGGGTGACAGCAGTTGCTTATTAAACAAGATCTAGTATGATTGATCAAAATGATAGGGCGGTTTGAGATGTATCCATTATTTATTTTAATTTTGTTTATTTATGGACATGAATTAAGTGCTGAGGTTATTGTAGATAAGTCCAAATGTATCGCTGCGATCAATAAAAACTATAAACTGTATGATCAATGTTCTAAAGAGCTAAAATCTGATTTTGATATACTTAAAACAACGAAGTATTCAAGTATTGGGCGCGTATATTCGTCTAAATCAATAAATAAAGCGAATGAGTATGACAATTTGGATGGGGAACTTGGGGCGGGACCTGATTTATGGTTTAGTTATGATTTGCCAGAATGGCTATTAGAAAATAAAGCGTTTGTTATGGCTGCATTGCCGTATGTTGGACTTGATGAAGAAGTACAGCTTATTTCTAAATCGCTCTTGGATGATGTTGATGTTGCGGAAGTTGTTGCTAATTATTTAAGCCTTACAGATTTTAGTATTTTTTCAGAACGTATTCGTGATCATCGACCGCTTATGCTTAAATTGCTTAATAAGAATGGCTACCAACTGAGGAATGTATCTGAGCGTTTGAAAGACGATAAAGAAATCGTACGAGTAGCTATTAAACAAAACCCATCCTCTTTGAAGTTTGCATCTGATCGTCTTAAAGATGATTCGGAGGTTGTCTATTTGGCAATTACTGATTCAGGGTATTTACTTAAATATGCATCTGAACGACTACGTGATGATTTTGATTTAGTAAAAACAGCGTTACATTTATCAACCTTTCCCATGCATTACCATATTGAAACAGATGGTGATGTATCACTATACGCAATACAACATGCGTCAAACCGTCTTTATAACCATCCTGAATTTGCTATTTTTCGTCGCTACTATGAAAATAAGATAAAGTTGTATGAGGATAGCATAAGATAAGTTTAAAAAAGTAAACCAATTACTTTTCTTGAAGTTATTGACGTTTTAAATGTCGGTAGTATAATTTGTCAAAACGATAAGGCTGTTTAAGATGTATCCATTATTTATTTTGGTTTTGTTTATTTTTGGACATGAATTAAGTGCAGAGGGTATCACAGATAAATTCAAATGTATCACTGCGATCAATAAAAACTATAAATCGTATAATCAATGTTCTGACAAACTGAAAACAGATTTAACGATACTTAAAGCAACAATTTGTTCAAGTATGGGGCAGGGGTGTGCGCTTGAGGCCGCGAAACCACCTGAACAATTGGACTGTGAATGTGATGGGGATTGGAATAGGGGGGAGAATCTTTTTTTCCTTAAGGATTGGCCAGACTGGTTACTGGGAAATAAGGACTTTGTTATCGCAGCTATGCCGCATTTCAGTGCTCAAACTTTAAGGTGGATTTCAAACGCGCTATTGGATGATAGGGATGTTGCCGAAGCTGCAACTGCAAATTTTGGTTTTGTTGATCTTTCAGATTTTTTAAAACATCTTTCACCTCGCTTGAAAGACGATAAGACATTCGCACAATTAGCCGTTAAAGTCGATCCAATGTATTTAGCATATGTATCAGATCGCTTGAAAGATGATAAAGAAATTGTTTTAGAAGCGGTAAATCAACACCCTTCGGTGATGAAGTTTGCATCAGCGCGTCTTAAAGATGATCTGGATGTTGTTCAAGTGGCAAATCGTTACCGAGGATCATTCACAGATTTCCATACATTTTGGGATGGAGGGCCGTCATTTGAGTTTGTATCGGATCGCTTGAAAGATGATAAGAACATGGCGTTACAAGCGGTAAGTGCTTATCCCCCGTCATTTGAGTTTGTATCGGATCGCTTAAAAGATGATGAAGAGCTTGCGCGACTCGCAGTAACACCCTATCCTGAGGCATTTAAGTTTGTGTCTAAACGCCTTAAAGACGATCGGGATTTTGTTTATTTAGCAATAAGTGGTTCCGAGCATTTACTTCAATATGCATCAGAACGACTACGTGATGATTTAAACTTGGTAAAAAACGTGCTCCATTCAACAAGTCTTGACGAAGACTACCATGTTCAAACAAATGGCGATACATCGTTATACGGGATACAATATACCTCGGATCGTTTGTATAACCATCCTGAACTTACCGATTTTCGTAAGCGGTATGAAAATAAAAAGCGAGCGGCATATTTAAGAAAAATAACTCAGCCATTCTCTTATTTTTGGTATTTAATTATTTCAGAATTTATTATTTTGCTCGTTGTCATTTTTTTGGTTACATTCATTTTTTACCGCAGGACATTTAATGTGATTCATCAAAAGCCCCCCTCTGTTTTGCGAACCTTTTTCATTGCATTCTCCCACGTATTGTCTATCATGTTTAGTTTGTTTCTTTTAGTGGGTGTAATGGCAACGTTTTATCATGTTGTAATTCTTTCAGTCAAAGAGGCGTTAATGGTAATGGTGTTTTTCAGTGCCCTGTTATTTCCGTATCTTAAGTGGGGTTGGAAAGCAATGCAACGTAAGACGTTGTCCTAATTTTGTTGGTTCTCAATAATTTTACTAAGAAGTTTGGGTGTTTCAAACGGCAGTAGGTGGGTGGTATTTGGGATGGTTAAAAATTCAGTGGCGTGTTTTTTAAGCCGCGCTCGAGCCCCGGGCATAAACGTGTTCGAGGTTTCCCCGGCCACCACAATCAGTTTACTGGTTAATGCATGCAAGTTAGCCCATATAAAAGGATCCAGTGTGCACATGCTGGCATAAATGGCCATTTCCCAATCTTTGGGAAACCGTAATTTAAACCCGTCACCATCGTCAATTAAGCTTGCATCAATAAATTGGGTTAACAACGCATCTGACATGCCTGCAAACGATCTGTGGTTTCGCCACCGTTTAAACACAGTCGCTTTATCACTAAATTGGGTGCGGCGGTGTTTGGTGATTCGAATCATGGGATGCAACTGGTACTCCAAGTTAAAAAATCGAACAATATTGGTCATAACGTGAATCTTTTTGCTAAAAAGTGCCGGCTCAACAATAACAATGGTTGCCCAACGCCCTGGGTGCTTTAATGCATCGTAAAGCAACAGTGCGCCACCCAATGAATGCCCCATACCAAGCAACTGGGTACCCTTAATATGGGGTTGAAGCTCATCATGAAAGTATTGCCACGTTAGGTGTTTTGGAATGCTCGGTGGTGGTGTTTGTAGTGGGGGATATGTAACCGCTGATACAGACCCAATGTTGTTAAAGATAGGATCGTACGCACTTTGATGAATGCCATTGGCTGGAAATAAGTAGGTTTGACTCATAAGCTTGCTTGAAATTGTGATTTCTTAACTATATCATAAATGACGTATCAATCGATTTGGGAGTTTTAATTGGATTCAAAAGACGTCAATATTTTAAATGAGTTAATTACAAATGGCCGTGAAACCAATATCGAGATTTCCAAGCGCATTCAGTTGGCCCCATCCGCAACGCTTGGTCGCATCAAGTCCCTCGAAGACGATGGCGTGATTACTGGCTATTCCGCCAGAATTAACCATGCCAAGGTGGGCATAAAAATGGTCTGCTTTACTAATATTCGTGTGGCATCCAATACCTTTATTGATTCGGTTGCCGACGGGCTGTGTGCCATTGACGAAGTTTTGGAAGCGTATGAAGTCATGGGGAACTATTCATACTTTGTAAAGTTTGCCGCTGAAGATAACCAAGATGCCCAACGCATTATCCAAAAAATTGGTGCCATTGATCAGGTGGTGCATGTGGATAGCTTTTTGGTATTACGAGAACTCAAATATTCTGGTGGTCGAGTGTCCAAAACCATTATCGATAAACCGGACCGTAAACCACGAAAGAACGGAGTGTAACCATGATAGCAACCATTCGAAAAGATTTCATTTTTGGGGTATTGGTAATCTTACCAGTTGCCATGATGTTATGGCTGATCGATATTTCAATTCGCATTTTAACTGGCCCAGTATCGCAACTGTTTGGCATCGAAATGAACTCCAATGGGGGGCTTATATTTAGTCTTTTATTTATTTGGGGTATTGGTGCTGCAGTTCGGTATTTGGTATCTCGATCCATTTTTATTCGTATTGAAGCGATCATCGAAAAAGTACCTGTATTACGGTTGGTCTATCGATCGGTCCGACAAATTGCCGGCTTGGTCATTAACAAAAAGCAACGATTTCTAGCCACAGTCTTTGTTGAGTACCCATCCAAGGGCATTTGGTCACTTGGTTTTTTAACTAACGACGCGGTCGATGAAATGAAATCAACCCAAGGCATGACATTGGTTCGAAACCCCGTGGCAGTATTTATTCCTTCCACGCCAAATCCAACCAATGGTATATTTGTATTTGTAGAAGAATCCCAGGTGCACCAAAGCACCATGAGTGTCGAAGATGGCATTAAGTGCTTAATGTCGGCCGGGATGATCACACCAAAGGAGCGATCATGAGTATTTTAGTTACCGGTGCCGCCGGTTTTATTGGCGCTAATTTTGTTCGATTACTAGCAACAAAAACAACTGAGCCAATCATTGCCCTCGATGCATTAACCTATGCGGGCAATCGCGAAAACTTAGCCGGACTTAACAATGAGCAGGTCCTATTTTCACACACTTCCATTTGTGATCAAGAGGATCTGGCCACTGTCTTTGATACCCATAATGTCCAACAGGTGGTGCATTTTGCAGCGGAGTCTCATGTGGACCGTAGCATTTTAAGTTCAGATCCATTCATTCAAACCAATGTTGTTGGTACCCAACGATTGTTGGACGTGTGTCGTAAATTCAATGTGACACGTTTTGTGCATGTATCAACTGACGAAGTTTATGGTTCATTATCCAAAACAGATCCAGCGTTTACTGAGTCCCATCAAATTCAACCAAATAGCCCATATTCCGCCTCCAAAGCGAGTTCAGATTTGTTGGTGCGTTCTTATGTGGAAACCTTTGGGTTTCCTGCGATGATCACCCGGTGTTCCAATAATTATGGCCCATATCAATTTCCAGAAAAACTCATCCCATTAATGATCCATCATGCCCGGACAGGGAAATCATTGCCGGTGTATGGCGATGGCCAAAACATTCGTGACTGGGTTCATGTATCGGATCACTGTGATGCGGTCTTAGCCGTGCTTAATCAAGGTAAAGTGGGCGAGGTCTATAACATTGGTGGCGAATGCGAATTAACCAATTTAAGCATCGTTGAGTCCATCATCGATGCGGTGGGTGCATCCCGCGATTTAATTCAGTTTGTAACTGATCGTCCCGGCCATGATTTCCGGTATGCCATGAACATCCAAAAAATAACCAACGATTTGGGCTGGCAACCCCAAGTAACATTTAAGCAAGGCTTGGCCGATACCATCCAATGGTACCAAAACAATGACGCCTGGCTACAGCGCGTGATTAGTGGTGAATATCAAGATTACATGAAGGAGCAGTATCAATGAAAGGTGTTGTATTAGCGGGTGGAACAGGGTCCCGTCTTTTTCCATTAACCAAGGTCACCAATAAACATTTATTACCAGTGGGCAATCAGCCCATGATTTTTTATCCAGTCAATAAACTCATCCAAGCGGGTATTACCGATATTTTAATCGTCACCGGTTTGGAGCATATGGGAGATGTGGTTCAGTTATTGGGTTCAGGTAAAGATTTTGGCTGCAAGTTTACGTATCGTGTGCAAGATGAAGCCGGTGGCATTGCCCAAGCGCTTTTATTGGCTGAACAGTTTGCTGGCAACGATTCCATCACCGTTATTTTAGGGGACAATATTTTTCAAGATTCTCTAAAAGATGCTGTAGCAACCTTTGTGGGAGGCGCCAAATTACTATTAAAAGAAGTCCACGACCCAGAACGATTTGGTGTGGCCACATTGGAGGGTGATGCCATTACTAATATCACCGAAAAGCCAAAACAACCAGCCAGCAATTGGGCCGTTACGGGCATCTACATGTACGATTCTCACGTTTTTGATATTATTCGAACTTGCAAACCATCGGCACGTGGTGAACTGGAAATCTCTGATGTGAATGCTGCCTATTTAGAAAAGAATTCCGTTGGCTATGCCAAACTCACCGGCTGGTGGTCTGATGCCGGAACATTTAAATCATTGGCCAATGCGAGTCGCTTGGTTATAGAGCAACCCATTCATGAGTAAGTATTCATTTCAACACACCATTACACCTCGCCCAAATACCAATGATGATTTATTAATTGATGTGTTGGACGGCTTGTTGTCACGCTATTTGGACCGTGTTCCAGATGCTGGTCGTGTTGTTGATTTATTTACCAGTCGAGGGGACCAGATTATTAACGATCATATCGCATTTCGTTCCATTCATTTAGAATCCATCTTACGTATTTTCTTGCATTTGGGCTTTGACGTCCGGATGGACCCATCAACCGGTCGCCCATTTAATTTCGAAGCAAAGAAGTTAACGGCGGTGTGGTTAAAGCATCCCAATCCGGCAGTACCACGCGTATTTGTGTCCCAATTTCGTTTTGAGGAAGGCTCACCCAAATTGCAAGCTATTGTCAATCGCTACATGGCGGACTGGCAAGACCCCATCACATCCTTGGATTTAAATGACGCAACCGCAATCAATACCTATTTGCACACCGCACAATGGCCAACCCCAACACACGCTGATTACATTGCCTTGCAACAAGAATCTGAATATGTGTCTTGGGTATTGTACAACAAATATTATTTAAACCACTTTACATTAAGTGTGCATGAGTTAGCGTCATTTAATTTTACAGCTGAATTGGACATCGTATTAAAAAATTACACGGACAGTTATAAAAAGCAGCAAAGCGATTCGGTATTGCAAGATGCCTGTCGAATGATGAAGCGCAAGTATAAAAAACAGTTTTTCGAATTTAACGAGGTATTAAAGTCCGAAGGCTTTACCATGAATCCAGTGGGGGATGGGGTGATGAACATTTCACCAGACGAATGCTTGCTGCAATCCTCAACCAAGTCAAACATTATTTCGGCCCCATTTGATGATGGACATCACGATATTCCAGGCTCCTATGTGGAATTTGCGTATCGTGGTTGCCCAGACGATGTGGTTATAAACGCAGTACGCCATGGTCATGTGATGGCGGATATCGATGCATCTCAGCGTCGTGATGGTTTTGAAACTCAAAATGCGGATAAGATTTTTGAGTCCACGTACGTTGGTGCCCAAGAAGATTCAACTAAAGGGGTCAGTGCATATGAAGCATCCTGCCAACGCCTGTCGCAGTTTTTAGAGTCATTAAATTAAGTTTTAACTTGAATTTACTCAAAACTCGCCATATACTAACTTAGTATTGAGACTTAGTATCAGTATTTGAAGGAGATAAAATGAAGAAATTATTAATGTTACTACTATGTTTGCATGTTGCTGCACAAGCAGTTACGGTGTATGACCGAGATGTTAATCAAACCAGAGTGGGCGGGTACTTGGATACAGAATGGGTGTCTGAAGGCAACGTCAATACGTTTAAAGCCCATCGCTTTATTATTCAGTACGGGTCAATTTTATCGCCAAAAACACGCTTCAATTCTGAAATTGAGTATGAATATGGTGGTTATGTTACCAATACTGACGAAGCAGAGAATTCACAAAAAGGTGAAATTAAAATTGAACAAGCGTGGGTGGATCATGACCTTTCTGATTTATTTACACTTCGTGCTGGTATTGTTCTAGTCCCAGTTGGGCAGTTGAATATTTACCACGACTCCGATATGCGTGATTTTACAGCGCGACCATTGGTCAGTTCTACGATTATCCCATCCACCTGGATGGATACGGGCGTTGGTGGTTATGGCAGTATAGATGTCAATGACATGGAAGTCACCTATGAAGGGTATGTAATTAATGGCTTGGACCATCAAAACACATATTCAACAAGCAAAGGGCTTAAGCCAATGCGCCCTAACTTTAAGAATGATACCAATCAAGGCAAAGCTGTTGCTGCACGCTTGGGACTCTTGCCCACAATCAATTCAAAATGGGGAATCAGTACGTATCAAGGCCAGTCCAAGCAATCGTTGATTGCGTTTGATGGTGAAGTTAAGTTTGGGCCAGCTAAAATAAAAACAGAAGTTGCCAATTATAGTGATGCCTATAATAACAAAGCCATGGGCTATAACCTAGAAGGCCGCTACAACATTGCCCCTGCACTGGGCTTAAATACACCCCTTAATTTATTGGCACGTATAGAGTCTGTGGATTTAAATACGGACAATGATAGTGTTGGAAAACATGATCGTACATCCATTGGCTTTAATATTAAACCTGAACCATCGTTGGTGTATAAGCTAGAATATTCATTCAATAAAAAAGACGGTGTAAACGATGCAGATGACACGTTAATGGCATCCGTCGCTGTAGGATTCTAATTGTTAAATCCAGTTTTACTGGTATTCATCTTTGCGGGGATGCTCATGGCATCCCCCTCCGAAACCATTTATGCCACGTTTGATCAAGCTGCTACTGCTGTATTTAAAGGGGCACGTTATGTGACTAAAAATATTCAACTTAGCACAGCAAACGTTCAATTGATTGAAGATCAATTGGCCACTGAATTACCCACAAATCAGATAACGGTTGCTACGTTTACTAAAGACAACACCTTGGCGGGCTATGGCATGGTCACCAATCACATAGGAAAGCACGAACCCATTACATTTTTTGTTGGTGTTACCCCCGACTTTAAAGTAAAAGATATTGTCGTTATGGTGTATCGTGAAGCCTATGGCAGTAAGGTAAGAAAGCGCCGTTTTTTAAAACAGTTTCGTGGCAAATCAATGCAGGATCCACTTCAGGTCAATCATGACATTACGTCATTATCTGGAGCAACATTGTCGTCCTATGCCATTGCCAATGGTGCCAGACGTGTATTAGCTACCTTACAACAAATGCTATAAATCAGCGGTATCATGTCGTATTATAATAAAATGAACTTTAAGACACTGTTACGTAAATGGCACACCGTTATTGGCATTGCCATTGCGATTCCGAGTTTGTTTTTAACCCTTACAGGCCTTGGATTACTGCAACCAAATGCCACAAAAACAGCATTGATTGCAAGCACAGCCTGCCCGGATGGTGCGTGGGTTGGTGTAAGTTCCACTGGTATTGTTGGCATGATAAATATTAAACAACCTTTGCCATTTCCACTCACCGCCGTGGCTGCAATTTCTTGCACAGCAACCACCATTGATATTGCATTGGATTATGGCTCAATTGCTTCAACACCCCGAGAACAGACCCGATGGTCCACCATTCCTCGTCCATTTGACGGTAAAATACGCAGCATCGATCGTACAGCCACTGGCCTAATGGTGAGTACACAAACCGAAGTTTGGTGGTATAACAATAATTCATGGCGGGTTCAAGAATCCTATCAACCCACATTAGCCCAGACCATTTACGAATGGCATGCGGGCTGGTTCAATGGCAGATCTGTTCAATGGTTATGGTGGGTGACTGGCGTTGCATGGTCATTATTAACCATATCAGGCGTTTGGATTTTTCTTCGAATGGCCCGTCGTTGAGCTAAAAAAACCTTTACAAAACTGACATTGAGATTTAGTATCAATAATAGTTATGGCAACATTAAAAGATACCGCAGTGAATCAAACCTGCACCATTGCTAAAATAACCAACGACGAAGTCAACGAGCAGTTGTCCTCGCAAGGGTTTACGGTTGGGTCTGATATTAAAGTGGTATCCAAATTACCCTTCAACGGTGCCATTACCTGTGAAAGCAACCAGGCAAAATTTGCAATTCGTGCAGAAGATGCCGCTGATATCGTTGTCTTAAGTGAATGAGGTACGCTGTCCTATTTGGGCCGCCAAATGCGGGCAAATCCACCTTATTTAATCAATTAACGGGTGGTCAATCCAAGATTGTTAATTACCCTGGCTCAACAGTCGATACGGCAGTGGCAACGTTAAAAAATCATCAATCACTCACACTAATCGATGTGCCTGGTGTTCAATCATTTATGCCGAAAAGCGAAGACGAAAAACTCACACTTAAAGCCATTACAACCTTAGATGCATTGGTCCCAGGTGCCCATGCCATCCCTGACTTGGTGGTATGTGTCATCGATGCTACCCAAGCCGAGCGTCACTTGGCCATGAGCAAGCGCTTAATTGACGATGGTTATCCTGTGATTGTGGTTATTACCATGATTGACGAAGCCAAAAAGCAGGGCATTACGATTGATCATATTGAATTGGCAAATCGATTGGGTGTATCGGTATTTCAGGTGAATGGCCGCAAGCCAACAAGCATTACTGATATTATTGATGGCGTTGTATTTAACAGTGTCCCATGTGGTCGGTTAACGCGCCCACAACCCAGTGGCTTAGACGATATGCTTCATGCCTACGAATGGGCCAAGCAGGTGTTAAATGATTGCATGACCGTTACCCCAGTGAAGCCCCGTTTTGATTTGGATCGCTGGTTGTTGCATCCCATTTTTGGGTACCTGGTATTTATTGGATTAATGGTATTGTTTTTTAGCTCAATTTTTATTGCCGCAAACCCATTTATCGATGCTATTGATGGTGCATTTGGCTGGTTGGGTGGGGTTGTAGAATCAAAAATGAACGACTCCATTTGGCGAAACTTTATTGTAAATGGGCTGATTGCAGGAATCGGCGGGGTCTTGGTATTTGTACCTCAAATCTCATTTCTATTTTTTGGGATAGGGTGCATGGAGGCCACGGGGTACTTGGCTAGAAGTGCGGTTCTAATTGATCGCCCGCTGAGTAAGATTGGCTTAAATGGTCGGAGTTTTGTTCCCTTATTGGCCGGTTGTGCCTGTGCGATTCCAGCAATCATGGCCACCCGAACCATTGCCAATCGTCGGGTTCGTTTTTTAACCATGTTGGCCGTGCCCCTCATGCAATGCAGTGCCAGGTTACCGGTGTATGGTTTATTATTAGGTGCTTTGTTTGCAAGCCCAATTGCAGGTGCCATTGGCTTAACGAGTATTTACATTGGCTCCATCATTTTAGCTGCAGTGATTGTTGGCATTGCCAATCGATCCTCAGCCATTGTGCACGATGAGCCGGACCATTTTATTATGCAACTGCCCACTTGGCGCTCACCGGTTTGGTCCCAGTTATTTGCTGATGTTATTCGTCGCACCAAAAGCTTCGTTGTTGGGGCAGGGCCGATCATTGTTGGGATATCGATTGTGTTATGGGCGTTGGCTGAAATTCAGTGGTCGGGTCAACCACTCATTTACACATTGGGGCAGTGGATTGAGCCAATCTTTTCACCCATGGGTGTTGATTGGCGCGTTGGTGTGGCCTTGATTTTATCATTTGCTGCACGGGAGGTATTTGTATCTGCCTTATTGGTGGTGTTTCAGTTATCAGAATCAGCCATTGTTAATTTAGCGACATTACCTGAGTTAACCCACGCCACAACGCAACAGCCATTGTTTACCACCGGTAGTATGGTCGGGCTCATTCTATTTTTTATGGTGGCCATGCAATGTGGTGCCACCTATGCCGTCTTAAAAAAAGAAATGGGCAATCTTCGTTGGCCCACCATCATATTGATTGGTTACATCATATTGGCTTATGCCCTTGCTATTCTTGCAAATGGGCTTTTTTAGCCGTTTTAAAGCCATTAAACTACTATTTCTTGTAGTTGCTATTCTATTTTTAAACGGTTGTGTTGTTCAGCGTTTATTGCAATTTAAACAGCAGCTCAAACATGCCGTAGCTGCCATTGACTTTAGTCAGCCTGGCATTTTACGTTTTCATCACCCGGTATTGTTTCCTGAAGACATCATTCTTATCACTGGAATTGCACCGTCAAAAATTGAAGGCGAGCAATACACGTATGACTTTATTCGGCCCGATCAGCCGGTATTTTCATTAACATATCGGTTGCTTTTTAAGCACAACCGTTTGGTTGTCATTAATTATCCAGATGTTTTTTATAATGCGGTTTCAACATCATTTGCTTTAGAGTCATTGCAACTCTTAGGGCACTCAGAGTTGCCCGAATCAGGTCGTTGGAAACTTACACCCCCAAATAAAACAGTCCGGCAAATTCCATCTCAAGCCACGTTGTTGTCTGTTCTTGGGCCACCAACATCGCAATCCAAGGTTGAAAACAATAGTGTTCACCACTACACGTATCAACACCCAAGCATCGAAGGATTACAACAACTGCATTTGCATTTAACCTATGCCGGGTATCAACAGTCGTTAATTAAGGTTGAGATCGATTTTCCAGGCAATCGATCGTGGACGATTCAACTACGAGCCGCTAAACGCTAATATTATATATGTGCTTGCACTGGCCACACTCATGGCCAAAACAGTGCCCCATAAAATATCAATGCCAACAATTCCAGCGGGCCAATCTTTAAGTACCGCCCAATTGGTTAAATCATAGGTCATGTATGTGAAAAAGCCATACAACGCGCCCCATTTAGCGGCATGTGCAATGCTTTTTTGTTGAACAGCAGGTTCAATAGCAAACACCATTAAACCAACCACAAATAGTCCGTAAAACAAAAATGCGACCGGCCAGTTGGGTGGGGTGCGAAGCAGGTGCCCCATGTAATGCACATAAAGTTTTCGAGCAACAATGCCCAGCCAAAGCAAATCAATGCCTAAAAATACGATGAAAGAAATAAAGAATTTAAATAATATGTTCATTTTTAAATTATATCAGATGTTTTCTATTTAATTTTAATGCGTTTGAAAACCTTTCTCTATTGGTTATCAAGTGGTAAAATTAAATTGGTGACGTAAGATGAAATTAATTAACTTAATGGTTGCTGCATTGGCTATTACTAGAGCAGGTGCAAGTGCTGGACGTACTAATAATACGGATGCATGTGAAATTAAACATTTAAAAAATATAGAAAGCGCTGGAACATTTGATGTTGTTCATTGTGCTGATAACCTATGGCATGGCGACCCTGATCATCAAGCGTTGCCCTGTGTAACAACGGACCAAGTGTTGGAGGCTTGTAATAATCCGTTAAATTTAACACAGGAATACCCAAGTCGGTTAGAGCTTGAAAATAGAATGCAGTTGAAAAATGGGGATGGGACGTGTCCCGTAAAATCAAATATAACAATGTTAGATGTATATAATGCGGTGACATCAAGCTTTTCTAACCATTATTGTGATCCGGTTAATTTTCCATCAACACTGGCTAGAGATTGTGCCATTTACAAACCATTGGTTCCGCATGAATGTCGTGAAACAAGCCGTTTAGTTGCGTTCTGCAATTACCTTGAAAATGAAATCGAGCGTATTAATAATATATCATTTAGCTGGCATGATGTTTATTTAAACAATACAATTCCAAGTTGTAATCTGACACTAGTACCAAGGTCACCCCGTGCATCTGATATTCATTTTCCAAGCCCAAGTCCAGTGTCAAGCGAAGGAATCCCATCAAGTAGTCGCGGTTCTCAAAGTAGTTCAACTTCACAGGCAAGTGAATTAGTGAGTTCATCAAGTAATCGAGCTTCTCTACGTGGTTCAACTTCAGCAGCAAGTGAATCAGTGAATTCATCTAGTACAGCTGGTTCACGTCATGCATCAAGCTCGGGTCATGATTCAAGTGTATGGTTAAGCCCTGCGTCAAGCGAGCGACGCCCATCAAGTAGTCGCGGTTTTGAAGGTAGTTCAACTTCACAGGTAAGTGAATCAGTGAATTCATCAAGTAGTCAAGGTTTTCTACGTGGTTCAACTTCAGCAGTAAGTGAATCATTGAGTTCATCAAGTACAGCTGGTTCAATTCATGCGTCAAGCTCGGGTCATGATTCAAGTGCCTGGTTAAGCCCTGCGTCAAGCGAGGGACGCCCATCAAGTAGTCGCGGTTTTCAAGTTAGTTCAACTTCAGATGTAAGTGGATCAGTGAGTTCATCAAGTGGAAGCAATTTTCAACGTGGTTCGAATTCATGGTTAAGCCCATCAGTGAGCCCGTTAAGTAGCCGCGGGTCTCATTCTGATTCTGATGAAGCGTCAAGCGCCGATCATAATTCAGGTGCATGGTTAAGCTCAAGTTTGCCGTCAAGCGCAGTAGTTATTCATTCAAGGCCACGTATGAGTTCGAGTTTTAGGGATACTCCAACACATTTAACGCCATCCTGGTCCCCCCAGGATGATGGCCATGGGTTACGGGTATCTGAACAAGCTTATGAACTTATAATGGCAGTATGTTATGCAGGTCTAGCCTTATCTGGATCTTGTTCACTTTATTGTCTTTTTACATTAATTAAAGATCAAATTACTTTTTACAGGCATTTAACGCCTGTTGAAGGGGGACAACAACCAGTAGCTAATCGCAATGAAGAAATGGCAGGAGTTGAACTGCTTCCAAATATAAATAAAGAATCAGACTCATTAAGTATGCTTATGGATAAATATAATGACCCCGATAATTATGACATTAGAAAAGATCTGCTAAAACAAATTTATCTTGTTAAAGTCCATCAAATTGCAACTATGAGTGAGGATCAAATTGAACAAGATGATGTGTTCTTATGTACGATTCTTTATGAACCATTAGATACCAATTTTATAATGTTACCTTGTGGGCAATTTGTTTCAGAAGACGCGATTAAAAAGTTATCAAATGTACTCGGATATTTAACATGTCCGTTTAGTAGAAAAATAATAAAAGAGAATGATCTCCTTAAACTTACAATGGAAGTCGTGCTTAAGCACATTAAAACCATAAAAGATAGTAATTCAAGTATGATGGGTGAAAGAAAGATAGATTGGTTCCTTCGTGAAGTTGAAGAAGAAATCAAGATTTAAAAAAAAAACATTTTAAGCATCTTTAGGCTTGTATTATTCAATAGGCAAGTGGCCAATTGCTGTTCATCTGAGTGGTTCTTTTTATAAAACGTCGAATTTTTGTCGAATATTGATTAATAAAATAATCAATTAATCAAATAGTCGCATCCACCGGTGAATCATAAATAGCAATGTGCCCCAAACCACACTCAGGGTTCCAAGACCATTAGCGCCATTAATGAGTTCAATGCTGCCAATGCTGGCCGCCCCTTGGTAAGCAAGTGGGCCAAATATTGCACCGATACAAATCGCTAATATAGGTGATTTGATGGCTTGTTTTAAGGTCGTTGCACAAACGCATGGGAATGCGACCCAAATGGCCATAAGCCAATATGGAATCAATGTGCGGGGTGGGGTAAACGCATAGGCCGTCTTATGGAGGACCAGCGATTCCAATACAATGCCAAACATCGTAATGCATGCCAGATAAATCATAAAAAGGCCTTTTTTGGATTGTTGTCGAAGAACATACAGTGCGTACATGACAGCTAAAATGGGCGTTAGAAAGGCAATGCCAACGGTGGATCCCCAAACACCACTTAGCCAAATCAGCTTGTATGCAACGAATGAAATGAGTTTTTGAATCATACCTTTAGTTTACATGTTGGGTGAAGCCTGTGGGAAGGTTTAAGCATATACTGAAATTTGTTAAGATTTAACTACGATAATATGTGAAGTGAGATTGACAAGGAAAGACGATGTGATGAAATGTTAAATCGTTCGTCAAATATTACCACATTAATTTTTTATAAATCAGGAGTTAACTAGTGAATAAAATTGTTGCATTTAATAATTTGGAACCAGATACTTTAAATATCATTACCAGTTTTTTAGATGGCGCAACCCAAAAAAATATACTTAAGATTTATAGTCGGACGTTTTATAGGAAATTGAAATCAACCATGACCAATGGAAGAGGTTATTCATACTTAGATATTCAATTAATGAGAGCATTTTTCTTTAGTTTATTTAACCAATATCGTTTAAGAATACAAAAGCCATTGTTGCGAGCGTTTTTACCTGAATTACAAAAGATAGAATCAGCATTTCTATCTGAACAAGCTATGACAGAGAGAATTGAAGCATATTACCCATTGGCGCCTAAACGTTTTAAAGAAATGAGTTCATTTCAAAACAATATATTTTTGAGATTGAGTATAAGCGATGATTGGCAATTACAGGTCGATATTAAAGACAATTTAATTACAGGTCTTACGGTGCTTGGTATTAATGAACATCGATATAACTTACCTAGTACAACGATCGTTCAATTAGGAGGCAACCTTATGATAACAGAAGCCGACGGATCAACTAGTTGTGAAGATTATCGTATTGGAACTAAAATTTATAAAAACTACAGAATGGATAAAAAAGGCGTGTTAACAGCTGATCTCATAAGTTATCAGAATGGAGAAATACGTAAAAACTGGTTTGAAGATAAAAAAGGCGTGTTAAGAGCTGATCGCATAAGTTTTCCGAATGGAGAAATACGTAAAAACTGGCGTAAAGATGAAAATGGCGTTATCACATGTAAGCTCAGAACTTTTCCGAATGGAAGAATATATAAAAACTTTAAGAAAGAAAATGGCATTATCACATATGATCTCATGAGTTTTCCGAATGGAGAAATACGTAAAAACTTTCGTGAAGATGAAAGAGGCGTACAAACAGCTGAGCAAATAACTTATCCGAATAGAGAAATATGTAAAAACTGGCGTAAAGATGAAAATGGCGTTATCACATTTGGTCTCTTAACTTATCCGAATGGAAGAAAACATAAAAACTGGCGTATATATGAAAAAGGCGTACAAACAGCTGAGCAAATAACTTATCCGAGTGGAAGAAAATATGAAAACTGGAGTCAAGATGAAAAAGCCGTACAAACAGCTTCGTTCTATACTTGTTCGAGTGGAAAAAAATATAAAAAATGGCGTAAAGTTAAAAATGGCATTGCCACATGTGAGCTCATAATTTATCCGAATGGAGAAAAATATAGAAACTGGCGTAAAGATGAAAAAGGCGTTGAAACATATGAGGATGAAAATGGCGATAGAAAATTAGTTCCAATACAAGATGACGGGCCTCCAGCTAAGAAAAGACGTAAGGTTGGTGCATAATTAGCAAATAGTAGATGGCGCTATATCACTATTTAAGTGATGGGAAGTGCGATAAATTAAGTCATGTTTTTAAGCAAAGTAATACATTGGTTATAAAATCTTGAAAATTACTGTAAGGTTTAGTTGAGGAGATTATAATGCTTTGTTGCTGCCCAGTAGATCGTAAAATAGGCTCACGCCAAGGTCCAAAAAAAACAGTCACAAATGGCATGATAGCAAAAGCAAAATATAACAACCTTAATGATGGTTCAGATTTAACCAAGGCATTAAATCTAGAATTTAATGATTTAGGTGATGCATTAAATCGATATTCAAAAAATGCTCAGATGGGTGTTGTTACCCAAATTATTCGCCTTTGTAACCTTGATGAGGTTGATGAAAATAAATTTATTTCAGCCTTAATTTATACGATTAAAGCCAATAATGAGGGTGTTGTTGCTAAATTTATTAGCTGCAATCGTTTTGGTAAGGTATCTATTGGTAATTTTTTTATAGTTTTAAAATCAGCCATTAAGGGAAGGAATCCTGAAATCATTGGTCGATTGATTGGGTGTAATCAGTTTTCTCAGTTATATCCTGAAGCTTTAGATGAGGCATTTAAATTAAAATCCAGCAAAAAAATCAAGGAAATCTTGGAAATTGGTGTCTATCTTAATACCGATAATAATCGGTGCAATCAGTGGGAGGGGGCATTCGGAAAAAGAGGCTCAGGTAAATACAGAGCCAATCAGAATATACTCCGTAAGCATGGTGGGGCTGCTGTTATTGAGGCGAACAAATCATTTGATAAGTTGTTGTTGGTTTCAAAAGAAGTTAGTGAAAATGGCGTTTGCAGTCATTCGCGAATGAAATTCAATTGCTGTACCATAAATAAAACACTTTATTTGCCAGCGGAAATCCATTTGCAAATCGCTGATTATTTGGGCATTGTTGGGCTTGCATCTGCAAAAGTAAATCAAACAACAGCGTCAGTTTTAGGAATAACACATAAAAAACCAGTCACTCAATCAATACGTCATCAAGCATCCGGGTAAAGTGGGCAAACTACTACTCAGCAAAATCAGCTTGTAAGCAACGAATGAAATGAGTTTTTGAACCATATCATTGGTTTTTATATTGAGTACAGGCTGTGTAAAACTTTGAAAATTTAATGAAGTTTGTTAATAAATGGTCGTGGTCAGTTATATAAATATGTCTTGTGAGTAGCGCAACAAGTGCTTCTTTGGTGGAGTGTTCACTGTGAAGAAAATGTGTCCCACAAACAATCCTTTAAATACAACTGTTAAGTACTATGAAAGATTAAATAAATTGGTTAAGATAAGTTGTGTGTAAATGTATGGCAACATAGTTAGGCTATAGTTAATTGTGGAGGATGAGAGATGAATATTAGACGAAACCCTGCTGGTGCAGGACACTCAGGTGCGAGTGGTTCAAAAAGAAGACCGGATGACATGTCAATTGGCGTGCAGTGTGAAAAAAAACAAAAAAAAGCACCATTCTTGAAGAGATTAAATGATTGGGCAAAATTAAATGGGGGCATTACGCAGCCAAAAATAAAAAAAGCCGTAGATAAAATACAAGAGGCTTATTTAGATGAAAGTTGTATTCGTCTTGAATTAGATGGATTGGATTTGACCACCATTCCGCCACTTGATGGCGTAAGCCAACTAGAAAGTCTAAGTCTATGTAGTAATAAGTTAAGCAAATTACAAGAAGGTGACTTTGAAGGGCTGACTAATTTGCGTTGTCTACATCTTTCTAATAATCAATTAAGTGAAATAGCCACTGGATCATTTAAAAACCTTACAAAATTAAATGAATTACTATTAGATGACAACAAGTTAGGCAATTTAAACGCCGGTACTTTTAAAGACCTTCGCAATTTGAGTGCACTATCTTTACAAACAAATGTACTGACTACACTTGAGCCCGGCACTTTTGCAGGACTTACCAATTTGCAAGCCTTAAGTTTACAAGAAAATAAGTTAATTGAACTTCATGAAAGTAATTTTAAAGACGTGTCCTTATTGAAGATGATGTTCTTACAAGACAATTTACTAGACAAACTAAGTTCAAGTATTTTCAAGGGGATGAATGCATTTCAAATACTTGAGTTTGACGGCAACTATTTAGAAGATTCTTCAATTACTGCGTTACGTTCAGATCTACAGAATGATGGGCTAAATGTAGATGTTAGCGGGGCCTTTACTCAAAACGAATTTGATGAATTAAGCGATGAGATTGAAGAATTAAAGCAGCCTTACGAAGGCCGTGAAATAAATACACTGCAATTATGTCTGCGTCGACAATTACATTCCCCAGTGCATTTTTCAAATGAACATATCCGACGATCAAAACTCTTAGCGCATCTTAAGCGCATTGCTTTTGAAAGAGGGTGGTCATCATTCTAAATTGATAAAATTCACATGCCAAAGAAGTGGCTCCAATGTTAACAAGATAGCTTTGTTTTTCTAATGTTGAGCAGATGACCCAAGTGGCCTGTTAGCAAAATCAAAATATAATACCCATTAATAATGGGTCAGCAGAAATTCGTTTAAAAATTGCGAACCATTTGTTTTTTTTTTGGGGGTTCAGTGTGAAGAAAATATTTCCAAAAAATGATCGTTTAAATATAACTGTTATGTACTATGAAAGATTAAATAAATTGGTTACGATAAGTGGTGTGTAAATGTATGGCAACATAGTTAGGCTATAATTAATTGTAGAGGATGAGAGATGAGAGGTATTGGGACTGGAGCTGGGAATGGATATGGATATGCATATGAATCAATAAGTGGATCATCGTCTAAAAGCTCAAGTAGCGTGAGAAAAAGGAAGTCAGCCGAAGATCCTAATCCAGATCAGCGTATTAATAAAAAAGCAAAAATAGGTGAGGCGGTAAAGTTAATAGTAACGACTTCACAATTTAGTGAATTAAAAGCCATATCTTATTATTTTGATAATAATACTCTTTTAGAGACAAATAATTTAAGTAAAACTGAAGGAGATGATTACCTATATTCTGGAAAGGAAGAACAGTGTGACAAACTCAGTTTTCTTATCAAGAATTTAGACAATTGGAAAACAAACCAATTTGAATCAGAGTCAAGCCGTATTAAATTTATTTCTATTCTGACGGAGTTTCAACCAAAAGAAAACATCAATGAAATCATTATTGAAAGGGTTTCAATATCATTTCCTCAAATAATAGAATCCTATTTAAGTGTTATACATTGTTTAGGTCAAGAAACGGCCGATAATGCATTTTTCAAATCATTTTCACATATAAAGACTATGTTTAAACATTCTCAGATGGTCACTAAAGTACTGAATAAAATGGACTTTTCAGGTCTTTCTGAAGATAGTATTAGAACACTTGCCACGCTATTCTTTTATGGTTTAGATGAGATTAATTTAAGGAAGGCTAGCCTATCTAAAGATCAATTTAATGCATTGGTTTCTGGAATCGTAGCGAGCAAGGAAATGGTTGAAAATGCTCCGAAATTAACAAGGATTGTTTTAGGACATAAGGTTACCTGTGACAATGAGACGATGAAGGCATTGGCAAATAAAGCTCAAGACCTAAACTTGCTTTGGTTAGGACATAAGGTTACCTGTGACAATGAGACGATGAAGGCATTGGCAGATAAAGCGCAAGGCCTAAAGCAACTTTTCTTAGGAAATAAGGTTACCTGTGACAATGAGACGATGAAGGTATTGGCAGCGAAAACGCAAAGCCTAAACTACCTTTGGTTAGGAAATAACGTTACCTGTGACAATCAGACGATCAAGGCATTGGCAGATAAAGCGCAAGGCCTAAAGCAACTTTGCTTAGGAAATAACGTTACCTGTGACAATGAGACGATGAAGGCATAGGCAAATAAAGCTCAAGACCTAATCTCACTTTGGTTAGGACAAAACGTTACCTGTGACAATGAGACGATCAAGGCATTGGCAGCGAAGGCTCAAGACCTAAACTTACTTAGGTTAGGGAGGAATGTTACGTGTGACAATGACACGATGAAAGCATTGGCAGAGAACGCTCAAGGCCTATACGTACTTGGCTTAGGACATAACGTTACCTGTGACAATGAGACGATGAAGGCATTGGTAGCGAAATCTCAAGGCCTAAATTTCCTTCTATTAGGAAATAACGTTACCTGTGACAATGAGACGATGAAGGCATTGGTAGCGAAATCTCAAGGCCTAAAATTACTTTTCTTAGGACATAACGTTACCTGTGACAATGAGACGATGAAGGCATTGGCAAATAAAGCTCAAGACCTAAACGTACTTCTCTTAGGAAATAACGTTACCTGTGACAGTTTGACAAAACAACTATTTTTTCAAAAAAACAGCTCCCTAAACCAAATCATTCATCATAGACAGAGATTCAATAGAAATCACTTCCTTTAAATAGTTGGTAGTTCACGAAGTAGATTCTGAGTTATCCCAAAAATGATCGTTTAAGATGTGCATACAAGCCAAACTTTAGTGATTGTAAATTCAGTAAAATCAGCTAATATTTAACTGCTGACTAATAAAATAAGGAACCCCACCATTTGAATGACGAACAATAACGGCTTTAGCACCTAAAGGTTCAATATTACGCATCATATCTACCAAGCTCCCCTTTAGTTAATGAACTTGTTTTGACATCCAGCATCATTGGAAATGCCTGACACCGTTGGGTTGCCATTTCAAATGATAATCGAGTACGTGTTGAGGGCTCAAAAAACACATTAGCCACCGATTGATTTTGCAAATTAACTATGGAATCACCAGACTTAATCTTTTCTGCCTCATCTAAAATAGATAAAATCGATTGGTTAGATAAAAACCGTAATCCGATGCAGTGGTTAATTCGTTGTGCCATTAAAGTTTTTAGTAGTTGAATTGCAAAAAAATAACAAGTTTTAAGCAATAGATTTAACGTGGCTTAATATCAAAAACTTTATCAAACAGTGGCGTAGTAAACAGCACTCCTGAATTAATATCGTCAATAACAGAATCAATGTCAGCTTTTGCTTGAGTATTGCTTATTGTATCTCCAAAATTTAAGCGTGAATAAACGTTTAAAGTTTTCAAAAGATCGCCATTTTTCAAGAACAACTCACAGTGTATAGAAAGCTCCCAGTAACCTCGCTTCATTTTAAATGGAAAAGGAACCCCTAACAAAACTGGAAAAACCCATTCTGTACCAGTTTTTGGATACGACACCTTTTCACCTGTATTATCAAAATAATTAACTTTAAACTGATCTTGAGAACACTCTTGTTTATACACATCCCAAACCGTACTGGGCGTAGTTCCTCCAGCACATATCAATTCATTTTCGCCATTATAAGTTTCCGAACAATTTCCTTGTTTATTGTTATTAGGATGACGAACGACAAGGCACTGGTGATCCATTCCAACCCCAATATTTGATACTGTATACCGACTCCAGTATGTCACGGAAGATCCATTCCAAGAAGAACTGGCTCTGTCACATGGAGTAACTCGAAATATAGTCTGGGGCTCTACATTCGACATAGGAAACGCACATTCTTTCAAATCAGACGCAAAAACTGGCTCAAGAACAGGTTGTAATGATTTAGCAAAATTCGTTACAACCGGCCATACCCCAAAACGTTTGGGCCCACATGATGGCATAGTTTTAGTGAGAGCTGCAACAAAGGCAAACAATACCGCCCCTAGTGTAGACTTCTGCCGACAACTATAACCTTTTGCAATGATTTTATACATCCGAATACTTTCCTTAATAATAAAATGCTATATCTTATCCTATTTGTTATCGCATTTAAACATTAACAAATTTCACTAAATTTGCAACTCTGCTAAAGACTTGCAGACTAGTGTACCAAACCATTTAAGTACAACTGTTAGTTACTATGAAAGAATGAGTAAATTGGTTAAAATATTATTTGTATTAATTTATTGAAACGTAGTAGGGCTATATTTAATTGTGGAGGATGAGATATGAGAGGTATTGTGACTAGAGCTGGGAATGGATATGGAGCAATAAGTGGATCACCATCTAAAAGCTCAAGTAGCGCGAGAAAAAGGCCCGCAGCAGTAGGTTCTCTAAATGAAGGGCGTATTAAAAAAGCAAAAATAGATGAGGCGTCAAAAGAAACGAAACAAAAAACAACGACAGGACTAGCAGACTGTCCAGATGTTGTGCTAGCTCACTCTCTTTTAAATTATCTTAATCTTACAGAATTAGCAAAAATGATGAACGTCAGCCTATCTTATAATCAAATTATAAAACAACATCATTCTCTTTATGGGAAACTACAGCATCAAAAATATTTGAGATTTGCTCAACAAGCCGCAGATCAAATTGAAGATGAAGACGCTGATTTATATTATAAAGCCTATGTTGCCATTGCGACTGAACAGGCAAAATCAGATCCTGAAGCAGCCAAAAAAACCGCAGCTGAAATTAAAGACAATGATCAAAAATATGAAGCCTATGTTGCGATTGCGACTGAACAGGCAAAATCAGATTCTGAAGCAGCAAAAAAAACCGCAGCTCAAATTGAAGACGCTGATAAAAAAGCAAACGCTTACGTTGCCATTGTGACTGAACAGGCAAAATCAGATCCTGAAGCAGCCCAAAAAACCACAGCTCTAATTCAAAACGTTTTTTATAAACCAAGCGCCTATATTGCCATTGCGACTGAACAGGCAGAATTAGATCATGAAGCAGCCAATAAGACATTCAAGATTGCCAAAAAAGCAGCAGATCAAATTGAAGACGATTTTTATGAAGCAAAATATGAAGCCTATGTTGCGATTGCGACTGAACAGGCAAAATCAGATCCTGAAGCAGCCAAAGAAACTATAGCTGTAATTCAAGACGGTTTCTTTAAATCAACTGCTTATGTTGCCATTGCGACTGAACAGGCAAAGTCAGATCTTGAAGTAGCAAAAAAAACCGCAGCTGAAATTAAAGACAATGATCAAAAATATGAAGCCTATGTTGCGATTGCTAGTGAAGAATCAAAATCAGATTCTGACTCTGCCAAAAAGACATTCGAGCTTGCCAAAGAAGCCGCAGATCAACTTGAAGACGATGAACACGATGAAGCAAAGTATGATGCCTATGTTGAGATTGCGATTGAACAGGCAAAATCAGATCCTGAAGCAGCCAAACAAATCGCAGATCTAATTGAAGACGATTTTTATGAAGAAAAGTATAAAGCCTATGTTGCCATTGCGACTGAACAGGCAAAATCAGATCCTGAAGCAGCCAAACAAATCGTAGATCAACTTGAAGACGATAAAATAAAATCAGGAGCCTATTGTGGCATAGCGACTGAACAGGCAAAATCAGATCCTGAAGCAGCCAAAAAAACCGCAGCTGAAATTAAAGACAATGATCAAAAATATGAAGCCTATGTTGCGATTGCGACTGAACAGGCAGAATTAGATCATGAAGCAGCCAATAAGACATTCGAGCTTGCCAAAGAAGCCGCAGCTCTAATTCAAAACGTTTTTTATAAACCAAGCGCCTATATTGCGATTGCGACTGAACAGGCAAAATTAGATCGTGAAGCAGCCAATAAGACATTCAAGATTGCCAAAAAAGCAGCAGATCAAATTGAAGACGATTTTTATGTACAAAAAAATGAAGCCTATGTTGCGATTGCGACTGAACAAGCAAAATCAGATCCTGAAGCAGCCAAAGAAACTATAGCTGTAATTCAAGAAGGTTTCTTTAAATCAAATGCTTATGCTGCCATTGCGACTGAACAGGCAAAGTCAGATCCTGAAGCAGCCAAAAAAACCGCAACTCTAATTCAAGACAATTTTGAAAAGTCAGAAGCCTATATTAACATTGCTGCGGCGTTGTTACCCCGGTAGTCGTGCAATAAGTGGTTAAAAGGAATAAAGATTCAGGGTATACCAAATCAAAACGAAGCGATGGGCTGAAGGTTTATTCGGGTGTGGTGCAAAGCCATTGCCAGTTTGTCCCATAATCGATCGTTTAAGTACGACTGTTAGGTACTATGAAATAATAAATAAATTGGTTACGATAAATTGTGTGGAAATGTATGGCAACATAGTTAGGCTATAGTTAATTGTGGAGGATGAAGATTAGAGTTGGGAATGGATATGGATCATTAAGTGGATCACCATCTAAAAGATCAAGTAGCGCGAGAAAAAGGCCCGCAGCAGTAGGTTCTCTAAATGAAGGGCGTATTAAAAAAGCAAAAATAGATGAGGCGTCAAAAGAAACGAAACAAAAAACAACGACAGGACTAGCAGACTGTCCAGAAGTTGTGCTAGCTCACTCTCTTTTAAATTATCTTAATCATACAGAATTAGCAAAAATGATGAACGTCAGTCCAATTTTTACTCAAACTATAAAACAACATCCTTCTCTTTATGGGAAACTACAGCATCAAAAATTTTTGAGACTTGCTCAACAAGCCGCAGATCAAATTGAAGAAGGAGATTTCTATTATGAGCAGTATGTTGCCATTGCGACTGAACAGGCAAAATCAGATCCTGAAGCAGCAAAACAAATATATTTGAGACTTGCTCAACAAGCCGTAGATCAAATTGAAGGTGAAGAATTCTATCATGAGCAACTTGTTGCGATTGCGACTGAACAGGCAAAGTCAGATCCTGAAGCAGCCAAACAAATCGCAGATCAAATTGAATACGATGAAGACGATAAAATAAAATCAGAAGCTTATTGTGGCATTGCGATTGAACAGGCAAAATCAGATCCTGAAGCAGCAAAAAAAACCGCAGCTGAAATTAAAGACAATGATCAAAAAAATGAAGCCTATGTTGCGATTGCGACTGAGCAGGCAAAATCAGATCCTGAAGCAGCAAAAAAAACCGCAGCTCTAATTCAAGACGATGATAAAAAAGCAAAAGCCTATGTTGCGATTGCGACTGAACAGGCAAAATCAGATCCTGAAGCAGCCAAAAAAACCGCAGCTGAAATTAAATACAATTATACAAAATACCAAACCTATGTTGCCATTGCGACTGAAGAGGCCAAAACAAGTCCTGAAGAAGCTAATCAGACATTGATACTAGCCAAAAAAATCGTAGCTCTAATTCAAAACGATTATGTAAAAGAAATAGCCTATATTGCCATTGCGATTAAACAGGCAAGATTAGATCCTAAAGCAGCCAAAAAAACCGCAGCTCTAATTGAAGTCGATAATGAAGAAAAGTATGAAGCCTATATTGCCATTGCGACTGAACTGG
>JBMHDV010000018.1:0-123951 GCA_049889215.1 Candidatus Marinamargulisbacteria bacterium | reverse complement strand
TAATTGGTAACCGATTGAATGCTCGCCAAGGAAAAGCATTAACCTCCATTGATTATGGGCAGATTCTACAAGAAGAGGTCGGGTTAAGTGGCCACCGTAAGGGATCTCTTCCTGATCGTCAGGCCATTGCAAAAACATTTGAGGGTGGCCCAGACTACTTTTTTGAACGGCAATGCGCAGATGGCTTTAACCCGATGTTGGGCATTATTTATAATCGGCTCTGTATTGTGGAACAACAAGCAGGTGTGCCAGCACTTGAGGTTCGAAACCGTGTGATTCACAAAATGAAAACCATTCGCTTACGATCAGGGGACCAAAAACGGTTGGGCTATAAACTGGATGCCATTGAATTATTTTTAAATCGCATTGGGTTGGCAACCCATGCTGACCACTTGGCAGGGCTACTGCGATTGCAGAATCCAGCGCCGGTCACACTTTATGAAATTGTTACCGGGCATCCACTAAACTAAGTTTAATAGTTACGTTTGCTAAATAAGTCATAGCAGCGAAGTTGCAATAAGCCACTAATTGCTTCTTCTGGGGGAAGTTCATCCAACAGTTCTTGGGCGAGTTCTGCGTAAAATGGCTTGGCTTTAACGCCTTTAATTTGATCAAAAAACGAGCGTTTTTTATTTGCCATGATATCTGCCGGGCTTGGGATGGCCATCTTGTCGATGGTGCGTTCTTTTAATAAGCGCTTGAACTTGAACATTTGGTTATCGGTTACAAAGGTTATTGCCACACCCGCTTGACCGGCGCGACCTGTACGACCGATTCGATGCGTGTAGACCTCCAAGTTTTGAGGCACTGCAAAATTAATAACATGAGAAATATTTTTCACATCGATGCCGCGGGCCGCAACATCTGTAACAACTAAAATGCTGCATTGCTTTGATTTAAAACGGTCAAACGCGCGGTTTCGTTGAGCTTGAGATAAATCGCCATGCAAACTTTCTACCGGGTAACCGGACTTGAGGAGCTTGCTTGCAAGTTCATCAACTTCGCGTTTTGTATTGCAAAAAATGAAGCCATAAAAGCCTTCCATGGCATCCATTACACGGCATAACAATTGATATTTGCTAATTTTTTTGATGCGATAATACTGTTCATGAATATTTGGTTTTTCTGATTCGCCGGCCATTGCATTAATCATTTCGTATTTACCTAAATACTGCTTGGCCACTTTCATAACAAATTTGGGTAATGTTGCTGATAAAATAATGGTTCTGCGATCCTTGGGTAAAAAGCTGACTATTTGATCCATGTCTTCTTTAAAGCCAAAGTTTAACATTTCATCAACTTCATCAATAATAAACCAACGCAACGTGTCCACACGCATTCTCTTTTTTGATAAATGATCAATCACTCGGCCCGGTGTACCAACTGCAATGGTTGGCTTTGTAATTTTTTTGAGTTGTTGAATTTGTTCGCGCATGCCAAGGCCGCCACAAAACTCAGCGATGTCAATTTTTTTACCTTTTGCGAATGCACGTAACTCTTTGGCAACCTGCGTGGCCAATTCTCGGGTTGGCGCAATAACCAAACCATGAATGCCAGGGGTTTTAACGTCCAACTGATCAACCAACGGAATGCCAAATGCGCCAGTCTTTCCTGTACCCGTTGCAGCTTGCGCAATTAAATCAGTTTCGTCATTTAAAAACTCAGGAATGAGCTGTTGTTGAATATCTGTGGGGGTTTGATAGCCACGTTTGGTAAGTGTCGCTACCGTGGCTTCAGTTAAGCCAAGCGAATCAAATTGTATTGTCATGAGAATTACTTACTTCTAAAGGTGATCCTTCCAATGGTCAGATCATAAGGGGAAAGTTCAACTTTTACATTGTCACCTAACAATACACGAATGCGGAACTTCTTCATCCGGCCAGATAAATATGCTGTAATTTCTTGGCCAGAATCAAGTTTAATTAAAAACTTACCGCCTTTAAAGCATTCCATTACTTTACCTGTTACTTCGATTGTATCGTTATTTTTTGCCATAATCGTATGGATAGATAGTATCACACATTTTTGATTTGTACACTTTTTACTTTAACAAGCCTAAAATACCTAACCCGAGCCCTAGCCAAATGTAAAGCTCTTGCTCTTTTCTTGTCTTTTCAACTTGTTGAATATGCTCTTCAACACGGGACATATCATAATTGATGGTTTTTTGCTCAGTTTTTATTTGCTCTACTTCTGAATCGACCAACCCGCGTTGGTTTTGCTGGGATTCTAAATATGTTTTGAACTGTTTTGAAAACGCCTTAAGTTCGACAAGGTCATTGGGACTCAACTCGGATTTTTTATTTAGTGCATCTACACGATCCAATAATAGCGCTAATTCTTTACGAGAAACCGATTGATTGGGTAAAAACTTCGATCCATCCATTAATGTAAAGTACCCCTTATCTACTGATGATGACACCGCTGTAAATGCAGGATCTGAGGTTTCGACATCCGAAATTTTTGGTGCTGCCACCATAGTTATTGCTAGCCATATCACTATTGCACTGATTTTATAAATCAAAATCAATCGCCTCCTTCTCGTTTTTTAATTTTTCTTCTCTTTTTCGAAATGTAATTATTAAATCATCCAATACTTGATCCCCTTGTTTAATTTTAATAACAGCATCACCTTCTTCCAATACTCTGAAATGAAACTTACCAACAATCATTCGCCACGGTGGTGCATCGGCTTTTAAATCATTAATGGTTAACCGGTTGGCTGTAATGACAAAGTTTTCCATGATATTTTTATTTGATTCAATCAACCAAGGTTCCGGGGATACACGAATGGGCTTTAATAACTCAGGGTCCCAAGTCATCGATAAATCCAACCCGCTAAAAGTTGGCATATCCATTAGCGTAATCCAAACATAACCATAATCGTTAATAAACCGACTCTTTTCAGAATAATACAACTGAGCTTTTGGAGCGCCCAATTCAATATCCACCATTGCGTTTTTGGTAACCCGAGTTGTAAAGTCACTTTCAAGGCCGACCGGAATTTGATGTTGACCTTGCCACCACTCGTTTACTTTTAATTTCCACAATACCTGAATGGAGTCATTGGCTTTGATTAAGGGAATTATTTTTTTATTCGACTCAAATGACGGTAGCTCAAAAGGCGCACCTAATTGAATGCTCAACTGAACGTTTGAAATTGGGACCGGCGATGGATTAATCACCTGAACAGGCACATCAACAAATTGATCCAGACCACGTTTAATTTTTGATGGACCAATTGGGTAAAGCGTGAGTTTTGGAGCACCTAAAAACTCAATGTTACGTTGAATAACTTGATCGCTGAGTGTGTTAGATACCACTGTTAATGAAAGTTTTTGAGTCCCTTCACTGGCTTGTTTTGGTACAACTTTGACCCGATACACAAGCTGTCGGGAGCCACCACTTAAAATATCACCCAAAAAGGTGGATGATGACTGGCCCACCAACTCTAATCCCGGCGGCAATGTTATTGTTGCATTAGCACTCGTAGCTGTGTACCCCCCCGTATTGGTGATATAGGCGACTAAAGCATATGTATTTGGATCGGTAACGGCTAAACTTGCAGGTGCTGTTATTCCTAACGCCAAATCACCTGGCGCAAGTGAGATTCCACCTAACCCCATCATGGTTCGAAGCACTCGTGTTTGCCCTGGACCAACAGGTCTTTTTTCGTAAAATAATGCCAATGCCGTATCAGGTTCATCTTCACCGTCTCGAATAAACGAAGCACCAGGATTTGATTTTACTCGATAGGTTTGATCTGCTAATTTACCCCAGTTCATTAAAATCAATTCATCTGGTGGGGTTAACCCAGCTGGCGCATAACGTAACATCCCTTGAGCAATGATATTGGGACTTACCAAAGAATCAAAGCTCTGCCAAAAATCACGAATCTCATCCCCTTTCAATACGGTCTCCGACTCAATGGCCGCATCGCCGATACGAAATGGAGCAGCATCATTACTCCCTAACATTGTGTCAAACATTATTCGTAACCCAATATTTTGAGTCACATCCGCATTGTTTCGTAACTGATACTCAATTAATACAGCATCCTTAACATTAGTAATTGGGTTTCGTACTAGAGTGAGTTGCTGGATCCCTGTAACATTCCCCATTTCAGCCACGGTTCGCATGCCATCGGGAAAACGGTCTGAACTGGATACCTGACCGTAACGGGCCTTTTTTCCTGCACGTTTAACTGTTTGGGTCCCGAACCCATACACTGTGCTATTTATGGCTACACTGGTATAGGATGTCCAGGGCTTGGGACGACCGTAAATTAATGGCAAACCATTATCTGAATCGCGAGACGGGTCACCGCCCGTTGTTTCTATAGAAAAGCGTGGATGGTCAAATCCTTCTGGACCAGTAATTATTTTTATAAACTCGTTTTCAACAACGTTTAACGTTTGAGCCGCTAACATGAATGGCATCAATAATAAAAGAATCAGGGTTCGCATTTATGATGGCCCTTGCAATGAAAATGTGTGCGTTAAAACTATGGTTCCAGACACATTTTTCCCCATCACTCGTTTGGGTTTAAACGAACCTTGTTGTTTGATGGATCGTACAAATGCATTATCCAAAGATGGATGACCAGAAGAACGAAGTACTTGAACAGCAATGGGCTTTCCTGTTGCAGCCACTGTTACCTGAACTTTTACAGTGCCTTCCCAATCATTGTTCAACGCTTTTTTGGGATACACTGGCTGAAATGATCGAGATGCAGCGGGTTGCGAACGATCTCCAGGGAGGGATGTTGGCTTTTTTGCAACCTTTGCCTTGGGCTTGGGTGCCTTTCGTACCAAATGCTTACTCATAACTTTTGGTTGAGTTGGCTGAACCAGTTGAACTGAGACCACTGGGTATGGATCTGGTTGCTTTGGCTGATTGTTATGCCAAGATATACTTAAAGCCAAAACAACCACAATGTGACAGGCAATGGAAATGATCCACGATTGTTGCTCTGGTGTCCGACGCATAACTACGACCGCTGGGCCTGTAACATTACATTTTGGCCACCCGACTGGCGAATGGCATCTAACACATTAACAACCCGAACATATGGTGTTGCTTTGTCAGCTTGTAACATGATGGCTTGATTTGGCGTTTGTTTAATTTGATTGGCAATTTTTGTTGCTAAACCCGATTCGGATATTCGGGTGCCATTCCAATAGACGCGTTGTTGCCGATCAATTGAAATGGTAATTGATTTTTTAGGTGCTTGAGTTGCTATGGCTGATGGCAATGTCAACTTTAAACCACGTTGCTGTTGATGAAAACTACTACTGACAGCAAAAAATATCAATAATATAAAAATCACATCAATTAATGCCGTTAATTCAAACCGTGGCAAACGTTTATTTTCCACGCTTGGTTGGATAAAATTCCTTGCCATAACTAGCCTCTCAAATGGGCCAATAACTGGCTTGGGATTTGATCCCATTCATCCAATCGCTGGGTAATCTTACTTGTTAAGTATTGATGCACAAACATAAGTGGAATGGCTAAGCTTAAACCAGCCACGGTAGTGACCAAGGCTTTTGAAATTCCAGCAGATAGTTCCTGCGCATCCCCCACCCCATTAACGGCTAATACTGAAAAGACGTCCATTAACCCAAGTACTGTTCCTAATAAACCCAATACAGGTGCAACGGTAATAATGATTGATAGGACACTCATCTTATTATTTAATCGAGAAACATCGGCGCGAATAACCTGATCCAATTCAGCTGAAACTGCAGCATCCGATCCATTGTACTTTTGAATCGCAACGGCCGCCAACTGCCCCTCAAGTTGACGTGAATACTGGAGTTCTTTAACAATATTTTCTTTTTGATCCGTTCTCAATTTTGCCTTCACCGAAGGTATAAACTGTGCATCAATTGTGGTTGCCTTCAGTAATAAAACTTTTTGAATGACAATGGCCAATGATGTGACACTTAGTCCCAAAATCAACCATAGAACGATACCACCTGCTTGTAAAAATCCCATCAATATTTCCTCCTAAAATGAATTAATTCTATGTACCAATGTAACCAATCGGCCAAAATTTACCTTATTAAATTTAAATGCAATACGTGACTTTTTTAATTGATCTCGTGTGTCAATTTCGGCTTGAAATGGCTCAACCGCTGTAATTTTACCCTCAACAACAATATCACTAAACTCGTCGTTTAATGCGGCAATATTATCATCAGTAATATCACTATTTAAACGAATAACTGCTTGATCACCAACATAACGCAATGAATGATAGCGGCTGTAAAATTTGGTAATTATATCAACGGCCTCTTGATTTGATTCACAAATGGAAAATAAGTCCATATCATCTGGTGAAATATATTTATCACGCAACATGACCTCTGAGAAGAATGACACCCATGTTTGCCAGTAATCATCACCTGGATTTTGCATTAAAATAATCGGTCTTGGCAAACTTTTTCCAGTTTGTATTAAGGTTAAGCCTTCGTATGCCTCATCCAATGTCCCAAAACCACCAGGAAATAATACAGTGGCATCTGACTCTTTAATAAACATTAATTTACGAATAAAAAAGTAATTGTACGAAATAAGTTTTGGGCTATCTTTAATATAGTCATTTGCACTCTGTTCGAACGGCAACTTAATATTAACGCCGAAAGATTGCTCACCCCCGCCTTTGTTTCCAGCCTCCATAATGCCGCCACCAGCACCAGTAATTACCATAAACTTATTCTGAGTAATCTCTTTCGCAAACTCTTCTGCCATAACAAATAAGGGGTTTTCAGGCTTGGTTCGAGCAGACCCAAAAATCGCAACTTTTCGAATATCTTTAAATGGAGTGAACCCTTGAAAGCTATTTTTAAGTTCTTTAATCGACCGAGATAACAATTTCCAATCACCTGAATCAATCTCAATATCAGATATTTTGCAAACGCTGGTTAGTACCTCTTTCAAATATTTTTCGTTTCGTTTGTGTCCAATTTTGGACACTAGGGTGTTGATTGATTCAACAACATCTTCATTTAACACGGGCAATGGCCTCCATTTCTATTCGGGCGCCTTTGGGCAGAGCGGCCACTTCAACTGCTGCTCGCGCCGGAAATGGCGCATGAACAAATTCTGAATAAACACGATTTATTAAATCAAATTGGGATAAATCGGTTGTAAATATGCCAATTTTAACCACATTGGCAAAATCCAAACCAGCATCTTTTAATAATGCGCCGATATTGGTTAATACCTGGCGGGTTTCTGCTTCGAAGTCACCGGTTATCAAATTACCGGTTGACGTTAATGGTATTTGACCTGAAATAAATAATAAATTATCCACTTGCAAGGCGGGTGAATACGGGCCAACAGGGGCTGGCGCGTGATTGGATTCAATGGTTTTAATAGTCATACAATTAATATTAATTGTTTGATGCTTAAAAAGCAAAAAATGTGTGTTTAAGGTTAGTTAAATTAGGGAATAACATAATAGATATCAACTCTAGGGGGACAAGACTCTTGCTAACGTATAGCAACTGCATTTACAACGTAGAAATAACATATTTTATTCTCGCCATTATTGATGAGGCACAAAATGAGTAGTATTCGTAACAATAAAATTGGCAGCGTTTCCAGCTCATTGCAAAGCTCCACAAAAACAAAAACTGTTCAGCAATTAAAAACAGATCTCCTAAAAAATATAAGAAATCAGGGAAGCTTAGCAAAATTTTGTACAGAAAACGGAATTGAAGGGGACGCTCAAAACTTTCTAGTCGCCCTTGGCAGCAAAATAAATACACAAACCACCGATCCTGGAAAACGGATTGAAATCGCACTACAGTTAATGAACAAAGTTGATCAAGCAAATATGGATGAAATAGTAAAAACGCTTACTAACGCTAAGCCAAATGAACTTACGACTGCCGATACCCTATTAGCAAATATTAACAACAAACCTTCTGAAACTAATACAATCGCCGACACTAGTGCGACAGCTCCGAAAGCAACTGATGAAGGCCACTCTGATACGAATGTTCAGCAAGCAGCGACTGGTGGTTCAACTATTGAGAAACATACGTCTGGTGACTCAATCATAGTTGATGAAGCTAAGGTAGAAGCCCCACCCAAATCCATCGACAACCTTCAAGCTGAAATAAAAGCAACCTCAATGGCATTGGCACAGCATATCGAAGCTTGTGTAGAAGATCCATCCAAGTGTGACGAGGGCTTTTTTAACCAAATGAAAACCAACTACACGACTCTTGCAGATCAGATAGAATCGGCTATTTCTGCCTCCAAAAAAGATCCGAGCGTTGATCAGAGGAAGTTACGCCATCTCGAAAAGAACGTAGAAAGACTTAAATCAGCGTTAGACCTTTTAACCCCCCCAAATTTTAACAAATATCAGGAACGACTCAAGCGAAACCCTGGACTTCGAAAACATTTATTAACTAAGTTGCCGAATCAATTAAAGAAATTTGAATTCAAACAACCCAAAACATTATCCCCAGTAACCAAAACAACTACCGGTGTGGTTGAAGAGCTTGAATCGAAATCAATCAAAGACACCCTCGCTGATAAACTAAAGCAACAAAAAGACAAAGCTGCTCGAACCATTCAACGAGTATTTCGAGGAATGCAAGCGCGTACAGAAGCGTTTGAAAAACGGAAGGAAATTGTTAAAAATAAATTTGAAACACTGGGTCAAAATGCACAAAAAAATCTTGAACGAACTATCGAATACAGCAATAAACGATTGGATGAACTTGGCATTACTGACTTAGTAGAAAACGGCATAATTAATCCTCTAGAAGATCAGCTTAGCGATTTTATTAACAAAGGTGAAATTACAATAAATAAAGAAAATGGCCATATAAAACTTAATCAAACACCGCGCCCAATTGAATTAGAAGCAGCTCTCATGGAGACCATAGACGCTGCTGAAAACCGTATGATTGACCTTGATAGAAAAGCTTCAAAAATCAAATCAACTATAAGAAAGTACATTGCAAAAAAAAATGCACCACAAACCACAGATTCAGCACCTGATCAACAAACTGCTGATAAACCTTTATCAGCCACAGCTATCCAAGCTCGATTTCGAGGTATTTTTACGCGAAAGCATATTCAAATGCAGCGAATAATTAACGAAATTAACCCTGCCATGTTTAAAGAACTAGGTTTAACACTAACATGTAACAATAATGGAATTGTAACCATCGGAGAACCAGGTAAAGAGCCAATCATGACATTTTCAAACTTAAGCACTGAGAATTTAACCATGTGGAAGGCTCAACTTACTGGAACAATTAATTTTAATGACCTTGATGATACTACCACCGAAGAAAACATCGTTTCAAATTTAACACAATTATGCAGATTAGAATTGTCTAGCGAAGGGGATTTTACAACTAAAACGGAGTTTACAAAGGATGAAAAAAAAGATGCTTTTTTATCTCATATACGAATGCATCAAGATGCTTGTAAAGATATAACTGGGCAGCCGACTGAATTAGGCGGTGTATTTAACTTCAACTCAACTGACAGTTTTATCGAAAAAGCAGCTACACTCACTCAAAAAAAGGATATTGAGACCCTCGGCAAAATATTGGTTAAGCATGGGGCTATTTACAGTAAAAAAGATGATACACATACGCTTTCATTTCCACCACACACTAAACAAAACCAAATGGAAGTTAAAGACTTTATGGCGAAAATGACGAAGCAATCAGCAGAAATTGCCAATTTTAACAGAACCATTAAATCGCTAGACAAATCCATGTTAAGTGTACTTAAAGAAGAAATTACAAAGTTAACTGATTTCCCGTTAATATTCAATGAAAATACCAATCAAATTGAACTAACACCATTGGCATTCATTCGTGATTCCGATGCGCTAAAAAACGCTCTTGATAGCGCACTAAAAGAAGCCAAGCGCGTTAAAAATGCCCCCCCAGAAACTCAGCAAAAGCGGTCTGGGCTTCAAACACTTGCAACGATTATTGTAAAAAAGAAGACGATTATTACCAAATTGCTGACGAAATTTCGTGAGGAACAAGTCATTAATCAAGAAAAACTAGCCAGTATTCGTGAACAACTAGCCATTAATAAAAAGGCAAATAAAATTATCACGGAGGTAAATTTTTATATTGATAATCTAGAAAAAGATAGCCCTGAATACAAGGCCTTTATTGATGAATTTAATCGCGCTGATAGTACTGACATTTTCTACAATGGTGACACGAATATTATTGAAGGTGATGGCAGCGAAGGCTTTTCAGTACTAGGGGACATGACTCAAGAGCAATGCAACGCACTAAACGAGATATTTAAGTTAGCAAAAATAAAAGCGGATGACGCAGCAGATGAACAGCAGGCAATGAATGAAAAAGGTGACCAAATTATTGATGATGTTAATACCACCTTAGCTGCACTTCGTGGGCCAGAAAAAGAAGCGTTTATAAAGGTGTTTAATGAGCACAATGCACTTTTTGATGAAACTGGGTCTGATGAAGATTTCATTTGGTTTGAAACTGATACCAATACATTTATAAACACTTTAAAGAACCTGACCCAAGCTCACATTAATTCTTTGAAAAGTGCATTTACCAATGCAAAGCAGGCTAGCCAAGACGTAAAAAAAGCCGCAGAAAATAAAAAACAACTGATTAAAACCCAACAACAACGGAAGGCAATGACCGAACGACAAAAAGCTGCAGCCGGTCGTATTTTAACGGCTGCAAATTTACGAACCATTACCCAAACAGATTTGGCTAATGCCAACGTTGATTTTACGAAAGCACCTGAGGTTGATATAGAAACTGCCGCAAGTAATTTAATGTTAGTGAGTGGCCGACTTGATAATGATACATTTCAACATCAAATAACGAAACTTGCCGCTCGTTTTTTATTTGACAATAAAGACGCAAAAAACTTTGATCGCTCACCTATTTTAAAAAAGTTAACATCAAACTTAACTGAAACTCAAAAAGAGGTCCTCACGTATTTTAATGAACTGTCACAAAACCGCTCCGAGAATGACACCTGCTCAATACTTTACTCAAGAGTAACTGAGTTTAGAACAGCGTATAACACCCACACTGAGAGCATTCAAGCACTGGATATTAATAAATTGGTAAAACGAATTGCCAAAAAGATGAAAAACACATCACTATCTAATATTCACAATTATTTAATGGGCTCTAAATATGATGAAGATCAAGATATTATTGCGTTGCGTCATATTTTAAGAGAGATCAACAACTCAGGATTACCATCAACTGAAAAAGAGAAACTACTTAAGAACTATCCACCAAAGGGTAGAGATATTAATAAAGTCCTAGGTTCATTCAAAACCACCTCTACAAAAGGTAAAAAGGAACTACCACTTGGCAAGATCACCCAAAAACCTGCTTCATTGCAGCAGTTAGAGACGATAACAAAACACTACAAAACACTTGATAAAGGTTTACGAGCTCTAGCAAATAAATCAAAAACACTCAACAAAAAAACAACTGACTTATTTGGTGTCACAAAAAGTAGCGGAGAGTCAAAACTACACCTAAAAAAACCAACAGCAAAACCAACTCATGTAAAATTTGAACAGGAAAAAACCGTAGGAAGTTTAACCACTGAACTGAGAAAAAAGGCCAGTGATATTAATCAGGCGTTCAGTAACGTATTTGGACCAATTTACGGCCCTATTAATTTTACAAAGGACATTTTACCCCTATTTAAAGGCAGTGAAAAAGAGACATTTGGCACCTCAGACTCATGCAAGGCAGATGTGATTGAAGGCTTATTAAATGTATTGGATAATGATAGTCAACGCGTATTTTTAATGGATTATGTATATCCTGCAATGACAATTGATATACAAAGCCAGATGTTGAGTGGAATTAGTGATACTACATCATTAAATGACAGTGCTGTAAAAATTGCTCTTCAACGAACTGCAGCACCTGCGCTAAAAAAACAGTTGGCCGGATTTGATAACGAAAATTTAATTAAACTTATTCGATTATCTAACAATGGTCTTCCAACCGACGGAATTATGTCTACTGGGGCATCGCCATCCATGTTAAGCACCACCCAATTAAATGCCTTATTTAAAATGAAACAAGCCATTACAGAAGGAAAAACAACAACCGTTAAACTGGGCGCTGGTGAAGGCAAAACCTTTTTATCAATGCTGCTCCCACATGTTTTGGGCAATGCTGATCAGCCGATTATTCATGTGGCGCCATTTGCACAGGACGAAGTGGATTGGGAGGAACTCCCTAAAAACTTGTCCGATATGGAACCTGGGAAGCATTACTGGGTACGACAAGACCAATTACTACGCCGACACAACAGCAATGAAGATCTATCAGAATTAAAGGATGCTGCATTATTCATGGATGAATATGATCGCGCACCAGAATTAAATAAAGTACTTGATAACCTTGGGGCCATGCGACGCGTGAATATGTCAGCCACAGATAATTTAGAGGAAGTTCAAACAAAACTAAAAAATTATCAATTAAAAGCAAAGTATTTATTTGGGGATAGCTTTCAAAAAACATTGGCAACTGCTATGACAACTGGTGGTGATAAAACAAGAGAACTATTAACAAAAAAACTAAAGAAAGAAATTAAAAGCATACAAGAACTAACAAAAGCAAAGACAATTGATGAAACAACTGCAATCCAACGTATTGATTCGGAAATTAAACGGTTAAATAGTGATATTGAAAAAATTGATGCTCAAACATTAAAAGGCGCTAGAAAAAAGAAGGCTCTAGAAGAAAAAATTTCAACCCTGCAATACCGGAAGATAAAAATAAACAAACTAATTAAATGGCAAGATAAAATCCCAAATTTAGTGGCCCGAAATATTGAACAAACGGCAGATGAATTAGGTCGTATTTCGAGTATAACACAGTTAGATACCACAGACTCACCGTCCCATAATGCACTCACCCAAATGGTTGAGAAAGCATGTCAGGCAAACAACAATACTAACCCAACTAAAATCCAGATGATTTTTCAGGGCGCGGAATTTGTGGCGCCAGGAGTGTCACCAGAAACTGGAAGAGAGGCCATATCAATCTCGGAATTACAAGATCAACTTAAGCAACTATCACCCAACGGGCCCACACCGGTTCATGTGCATATGTCAGCCCCAAAAGGACTTCAAGGATTTAACGAAGGGCACCCCATTACTATGACTTTTGATGGAGAGACATGGAATATCCATGAGTTTGATAAAACGTCGTCAGGCACCAACGTAACATTATATGACACGTTCAATAAAGTTGGCGGGGATTTTGGCCCACATAGCCGCAATGTACATCAACAATATGCTGCGGTAAGTACTGAACTTACTGGTGAGCCGTTAACTTCATCGTTAATGTACCAAATCACCAAACGAAATCGTGGCGATGGAGACCGTGTAGAGCCAACCATTTTTTGTACTGGGCAACTGGAAAGTACGGATGCAACAACGTTTAGATCTAGCATTGCTGAGACAGAAACATCTGTTAATCAAGCTGTTGTAAAACAACAACAACAGGTAAAAAAACAAGAACAAAAAGGCAAACTATTTGATGCAACACTAACGAATTGGATTCACAATCACTGCCAAGAATTTACACTAGAACAGATTGAAAGCATTCGATCTGAAATGAATAACAGCCGCGATTCTATTGTAAAAAACTCTAAAAATTTAAAAATGTTTCAAAAAGCCATGGGAGACAAGTTTAGTCAGGAGTATAATTCGACCGTTAAAAAAATCAAGCAAACAGAAAAAAATGAAATCTTGCAGGGTATTGATATTGAAGATGAGCAACTAAACTTACTAAAAAAGCATCGCGCAACCATTTCTGAAAAAATAGAAAAAAGAAAAGGACTCAAATCATTTATAGAGGAAAAAGGGCTAAAAGCAAAGATTGTAACAAGTTACAAGGCCAAAAAAGGGCTAAAAACAAAGTTTTTAACCAGTTACAAGAAAGAAAATTCCAAAGAAAACGATATACTATTTAATCAAATGGACTTGACTGATCTTATTGCTGAATTAGAAAAAATACAAAAGGAGTCTAAAAACACACGCACAAAAAGGGAAATATATTCAGCATTATTCAAAGTAAATAAGTTCATCGATGAAAATAAGACTACCCTTAAAGAGATTCAACAAATTCCTCAAGACACTATCGATCAACTCTTCACGTCCTCAGGAGCAAACGACCCAAAAATCAAACAGCTGCAGGGCCGGACAAAACTATTGAGCTCGGAATCCTTAACACTGAATAGAAAAAGTTACCGTTATAAAAACGCCATTATGTATGGGGCGTAATATTAATTTGATTGATCACAAGACCCGAACCTGTTCCATGGCTAGCTTTTCCTGAACCATGGCCCGTAACTTATCTTTCAATTCGGCCATTTGATCCACTGATTCTGTATGAATGTTTGCATAGACGTCGTTAGATAATGTATCAATAAATCCTTTTAAGCGAGGCGCATTGACAGCGATTAAACGCTTTTTAAGTTCTTTTCGTTCAACCGCCAGTTTTTTACGAATGGTTTTTCGTGCCAATGGGTTGGTTTGCTTAAATGATTTTAGTAGCCCCTTAATTTTTAAACGAATTTCAAAAACGTCCTGATTCTTTTCAAGTTCATAATCACAAATATCTTCAAATACATCTTTAACTGCGGACATAAATACGGCTTTATCAATTGCTTCATCGGTATTCTTTCGCTCATAAAATTCTTTGGATATCTGATTAAGAACAGCTTGTGTTCGTGCCGCCAAATTCACTTTTTCGGGATTTAAGCTATGTTCATAATAGACCAACATTAAGTGGGCTTTTACTGATTGACTGAGTTGTTGTATGTAGCCTTTGACATTTTTTAGGTAACTATTTCTGGATAACAACTCTCGTCGTGCTTTTAATGGGTCAATAGACTGTGGTTGTAGGCTGACCTCATTGGCATGCATTAAAATTGGCAACTCTTGTGGCTCTGAAATGGTTTGAAACCGTTCATTCATTGCAAGATGCTCTGCCATTTCATCCATTTTTTTATCCACATATCGGAATGATTCATCCACGCGTCCTTCCCCGACATATTGGGTTAACTTTACATAGGATTCTGATTGCTTGATTGCATCAAGCTGCCCCTTAAATTCTCGAATACTTTCACTGGATGTTAACGGGTGCTGCATCCATGCTGCGCCTAGCACGGATGCGGCCTGTACCGGTGGTAACGGTTGAAATTGGAACAATTGGTCCATTTGAGTGACCAAGTGTTTAAATGCCCCCATCACGTTGACCTTTAAGCGGTTTAGCTCTTCGGTTTGATTCACACCTTGTTGCAATAATTGATGCACTGATGCAGCGGATTCTGGCACATCGACCATGCCGTTATTTTGCAATGGCTCTAGTAATTGATTTAATTCATGCTTAGCAATATCCACTTCATGTTGTTGCTCACTCAATACCTGATCCAATGGTCGGGTCACAATTTGCTTCAGCTTAAATTGAATGGTTGGTAGCAATTGATTAAAGTCTGCATTTGCTTCGATATGCTTTAAATAGGTTTGCAATGTAGCGTGCATGACGTGCCGATCTTGGATGGCTTGGCGAACGGATATATCCAACTCGACTTTCTGCACCAATTGTTCGGTAAATTCAGCAAGCAATGCTTTTTTGTCTCTTAAATGCTGATCGATAACCGTTTCTAGTTCTGGCTCAAGAATTTTTAGTTGATGCTCTATTTCTTTAAAGTTTGCATCCCCCATTGAACAACGTAATATGGTTTGCGACAACTCTGTACGGATCATGATAATTCTGTCCAATAAATCATTAAAGTAAAGTGAAAAGGATTGATTGTTTTCTGTTGCACTTCGTAATTTCTGGGTAAACTCGACATATTTTCTCAGAATGGTTTCAACTGGCATTTCTAAATGCACTTGTGGGCGATCGATGGTGTTACGGCCATCAATAATGGCCAATGTATCGGAGAGTTGCTGTCTTAATTGCACAAGTGCAGCTAAATAGGTTTCCCTTGGCTCAATGGATGACTGAGATATGTTTAGGTACGTTCGGGACTCAGGGGCGTGATTACTGGCCATTTGGACCCAGTGATCAATATCCTTGGGCAGCTCGTCACATTTTACCTCAACAAGTGATAAAAATTGACGCAACGGCTGAAATGGATCATGGCGCTTTTGATTCATTGACATACTTACTCCTTATTTTTGGATAACATAGTTTTGGATACTAGTAGTATGCCCACTGGTGAAAAATTCTAAACATTTATTTTTAGTTTCTATAAAAGAAGCAACTAAAATGAAGCTAAACAAGTGGTTAATTAAAGTAATTTTAATCTAAGCGGTACCCAAAACTAAAATAAGGGGTCCACTGAAGACCGAGTAAATGATTCACATTAATCTCATCTGTATAAAGTTGAACAACGGCCATTTCCAACCGCAATTCATGCACCCATCGCTCACTTAATTTTGATTTCACACCCACATCGTAAAAGGGCATCACTAGAATTTCGTTTTCTTGAATAGCGTCTGTTGATATTAATGCAGGGCCACTACGAACACCAAATGACCAAAATATGACACCGGCCGTTGGTTGGATGTATCGACGATAACTGAGCTCATACAATGAAAGGTCGAGTGATACACCCTTTGATTTCATTTCACTATCTGTAAAACCAAATCGTAACGCGTGATTGTCGTTCACCTTATGTTCGTAATTAAGAACCAAGCGCTTTTGTAACAAATGAAAGATATCAATATGAACAGGACCTGCATGACTAAGATTCCCCATCAGCATAATAATCAATATTGTTCGCATTTGTTTAAATATAGCCACACATTTATTATAAACCACGTAGCTAAAATGGACCAAACCAATCTCAGATCACCCTGATCGCATTTAACCCAAGTCATTCACACAAAAATTTGAGCAACAACTATGTTTAGGACTTTAAAATTTTGGGTAAATTATACTTATGACAAGTATTCCTTCAGGCTCCAATGGTCTCAATAAAAGGAGAGCAGTGCCTTCTTCCGAAAGTAGTTTTAACCTTGGCACCCCCCCCACTCCTAAAAATCAGAAAAAACTAAAAAACGCGTTCAAAAGGGCGATGAGACACGCAAATGAAGACACTAGTGGAAAGTGGAAAGATTTAATAGCATTAAACAAAAAATATTCTGGCAAATACTTAAATGATAGATTAAAAGGAGACATTCGTTTACAGCAACAAAGTGTTGGAAGTACAAATGTTACGTCAGATCATGACTATACGGTGAAAAACACAAAAACAACAACAGTAAAGAAAGAGGGATCATCTATAGCTTTTAGTATCTCACATAATCATATAAATAAAATTTTATCTTGTTGCTTAACCAAAGAGACAGATACAGAAAATAGGACTCCATTTTCAACAATTGCAACATTTTTAAAAACAAACGAGGCATCCAAATTTTCCCCCACCAAGGACGAAAAAGAGGCAATAAAAGCATTTCAAGATGCTGGTTTTAATTGGTTTACGCTTTTAAAACGCACAAATGGGAAAGAAAATCGAGACGAAATACTTACGAATGTTCGAAATTTAGAAAAAGCAATTACAAAAATATTTAATGATCAAATTAAAAGTACTTATACCTCTATTTCTGAGGGGGATTATGTTACACAAATGAATAAACTATATCACGAGGTTTTTGGAAGTGAAGCAGGTCAATTATTTGACACCAACTTTTATACCGCTGGAGTTATTCTGGAACCTGGATTTAAGTTAGAGGGTGAGCAGGAAAACGACTGGAAAGTCAGCATGGATACGTTTAGTAAAATAAAAATGGCACAGCAATTTATTAATGACTCTTCTGGCGATATAGACACTGCAAAAAATAATTTTGATGCCTTTGTAGCTCAACAAACAGGGCAGATATCCAATGAAGAAAAAAAAGAGATTCAAACACAACAGTTTACTAAAGCCTGGGCAAAGGCCACGGAACGCCATCAAGCAATTTCAGAGAAAAAGATGGACATGTTTCCAGGACCTGAACATAGAACTATTATTGCAGGGAAATATCACGTAATTACTGAACCTGAAAAAGAATTGGCGGTAATGAATCGACTTTATGAAGAAAAACTTGGGGCGATTGATGACAAAAGAACAGAGATTTCAAACTTAGAGCGTCAGATAGATTCATTGCAAACCGAACTTACTACTGAGAAGAGACCTGACAATTTAGAGGCTCCAACTAACCATGTTGACACACTTAAAGAAACCCTTTCAGAATTAAAACGAGAGGCCATTGACTTGCAGTCAGAAGCGTTATTGTATGCAAATGAGCCTTATTATTCACAAGCCACAGTTGTTCATGTTGTTGCTGGCATGCAAATGGAGAAAACAGCTGAGGATTACCCTATACTTGCTGACAAGGATTGTGCATTCTATGCTGCCGAAGAAAACTTTGGAGATCTTAAAAAGTGTTTATTGGAGTACCCCATAGGTGAACAGTTTCCCGGGGACAAACACCTGCTTAAAGCATCAAAATATGCTAAGCGTGCCTTAGATTGTCTAAAAATAAGTTTGAGCGATATTGAGGGGGAAGAAGCTGAAATCTTCAAATCTAAACTTGAGCAAATGTCTGCAAGTATCGATAAAATATATGCAAAGAAACAAGGGGAATCTGATGACCAAACTCCCAACTCAACATTAATAAAAAATGATTTTTTTGAACCAATAGCAACAATGCCTGATGGTATTGCAAACGAGTTCCATTCCTATATGATGGAATTATTGGCTGAAAGTCGACAGTTTAGATAAAAGGAGAGACAAATGGACCTTAATTTTAATCGAACATTAAATAAATTGGATAATGATAACATGTTAAGAAAGGGCGGGCCTCTTGGCAAAACAAAAATCCTGCCACATCAACAGCTACGTAGTCAACTTGATGCCTTAGATGACGATTCAACCCCACGAGATATTATGAGAGTTGTTGCCATCTTAAACGATCATGAAGACCTTAAATGTGCTGGGGAACTTGTAGTAAAAAAGAACTTCATAACAAAGCTATTGGCAGGGCTACTTCTTAATGAACAAGGGCATAACTATTCACCTCAATCATGTTTTAACGTCAATTTTAAGTTGCTAACTTTAGCCAAACAAAACTTAGATTCAGCTACATTTTGCGATAACTTTTCTAATGGGCTGGTTAAGTTAATCATACGAACACAGATTGCTAGTAACCCCGTTGAAGATCTCATCATCAACCAATACGCCCAACAATTGAAAACTTCATTTGATACCTATACCGATAAAGAAAAGCAACATATTCAACGTATTTTAAACCTAAATATTCAAACAATTAAAAAATATGAAAACCAGCCTCTAGCCAGCTTATGTCAAACTCTAATTAATATTGAATTAACCTAATACACATTCAGCTCCCCTAATCTGAGCTTGACGCCTGGCTCACGCCTACGTAAAGTGAATGGATGGCAGAAAAAACGAATTTTTTTGATTTAACACCGGATCAGTTTAAACCATGGGCGTTGGCAAATGGATTACCAGGCTTTACGTTAAAACAAATTACGGAATGGGTGACGCAACACCACGTGCTTGATATTCAGAAGATGACCAATATATCGCAACAAAATCGGGATCGATTGGTTGATATCCTAACCATTTCGCCATTTTTATCGACCCAACAGTTGCCTGCAAGTGACGGGTCGGCGACCAAATACATTTTTGAAATTGAACCTCATGTGTTTATTGAAGCCGTTGCCATACAAGAAAAGGGATATGAAACGCTTTGTATTTCGTCCCAAGCTGGTTGTCCGGTTGATTGTAAATTTTGTTTAACTGGTGTCTCTGGTTTAAAAAAGAATCTAACGGTTACAGAGATTGTTGCCCAATTGGCTGAAATCAAACAACGTGGCCATAATATTACCCATATTGTATTTATGGGGATGGGCGAACCATTGCTCAATCTTAAATCCGTGTTGCCCGCCTTGGATTGGTTACAAGAGGACTGGGGTTTCAACCTAAGCAAACGCTACATTACCGTATCAACATCAGGTTATTTAGCTGGTATTGAACAATTAATAAAGCAGGATATCCAACTTAACCTTGCGTTCTCAGTTGGTTCTGCCATCCCAAGTATCAGAGAAACCATTATGCCGATTGAAAAACGGAACCCAATCATGGAAGTGAGTCAAAAATTATCGCAATACAGTAAGATGCACAATCGAAAACTCACTTTGGAATACACATTATTGGATGGGGTAAATGATACGGATAACTGTGCAATTCAATTGGCTAATTTAGCCACATTTTTAAATGCCAAAGTAAACCTCATCAACTTAAACCCGCACCCGAAAATCCCATTTTCACCAGTAAGCCATTCAAAATTAATGACATTTAAACAGCACTTAATCGATAAAAAGATTCGAACGACTGTTCGATACTCCAAAGGCCAAGACGTGGTTGCCGCCTGTGGCCAGTTGGGTGAATCGAATTTAAAAACAGCTGAAAATTCTTAGAAATAAAAATGAACGCCAGCGCCCCAGCTAAATAGCAGCCCATCCTCTGTTGTATCGGATAAACCATTGGCAATACCAACTTCTGCTGTAAAGTACACAGGGTCAGCAAAACCAAACTCAATTCCAATGCTACCAGCCGCATAAGTTGAATCAATACTATCTTCTGTTCGTTGAACAACACCCAGTGTCGAAAATCCCGTTAAGTTGGTCCCACTAAATATTTTATTTCCAATTGGGATTATTGCTCGCGCACCAAATTCAGATACATCTTTTCCATCCATCTTTGTTTTTCCAATGGCCGATACTTGAACACCAATAGCAAGGGGAGAAAACCATTTAATACTCATTCCCTTGGCTGGAAAATAACCGCCCCACTGAAACCCAAGACCAAAGTCTCCTTTCGTATCTTGGAGTCGCTGAGACTCTCGATTAATTGCGCCACGGTTGGCTGTCTTTGTTCGAATATCAACAAAGTTCTCTGATGTTATGGTTCGTAATTTATTGGGTTCAATCATAACCATTTTGGCATACATTAATTGACCATTGTATTCAATTCTTACGTAATGTTCGCCTTCCATTAATGCGTACTTACGAATAAAATCTGAACCAACAAGTTCACCATCAATAAAAATCTTAGCTGCAGGTCGTCCTGTAATAACATTTAAAAACCCTTGTTCTTCTGCAACGGCCCCAATCGACAACATTGCCACTATTAATAATCCAATCATTTTTTTCATTTGATCCTCCTAAAAATAAAAATGAATTCCAACGCCAACTGTCTGTTCGGCGGGTTGATTTGGTAATTTTACGGTTGTTAATTCGCCACTCACATGCCCTATTTGAGTTAAGACGACAATCATTAGATCCCTTATTACTTCACCTGTATTGCTATCTGTGGTTTCTTCTTCTACTGTTTCACCATCTTTAGTTGTTCGTGTTGTGGTGGACCGTTCATAAAAAACCCCTGAACTATAACGGGCGTCCATAAACTCTTTCACTACCTGCCCAACAAACGCTTCTACAACAATTCCAAATTCACTGTACGTTTGAGATATATGTTGGGTTTGATTCCCCGTTGTTTTTTGACCTAACCCAACAAACACTTTGCCAGACAATACTTGATCAGAGTAAATTTTTTCAGATGGCGATACAAATAACCGGCCACCGACAAGCCCTTTTTCATTCGAGCCATCACGACTACCCCCAACTAAAGCCTGTGCACCAAAATGCTTATGTGCCCACCATTTCATTGATATCAATTGGCTTTGCAACTTGGTGTTTGAAATGAAACCAAGCCCAATATTCCCCCTAGACTTTCTCAAACGCTCTACCTCGCGATCAATTGCCCCACGAGATGGTGTTTTTGTAATGATATCGACAAAATGCTCAGATACAACTGTTGTTGACCGATTTTTTTTAACAGTAACTTTTTCTGCGTAAACCAACTCTTCATCAAATAATACCTGCACATAATGTTCACCAACCTCAACCGGTAATTTAACTACCGATTCTTCAGCAACAATTAGTCCATCGACTTTAATTAATGCCCTTGGCAAATCTGTAAATACATTTAAAACACCTGTTTCAACAGCTACAAGAAAATGACCTAAGACTATTAGAAAAGATAGGATTAATTTCATTAAAATAAATTATCTAAGATTGATGCTAATTAATCAATAGCTTGAATTATCGACGAATCGTAAAGGGTGGGATGATCATGTCCTCAGTTTGATATTCAATTGGAGAGGTCAAATCCAGTGCGACCATTTCAAACCCCGCTTCATTAACTAAACAATGACCTGCTGCGACATCCCATTCCTTGGTGTTTGTAAATCGAACATACTCATCGGCTCTACCTTCAACCAAATACCCAAATTTGAGTGCTGACCCTAATGGGACAATCCGAACAGAGCGATTCAATTCCTTTTCGCGTTGTCGAGCAATAATATTGGTTAAATCATGGTCATTTCTATGCGCACTTACTAAAATAACATGGTCATCTCGTTCAATTTTTGGGAGGGCCGCTAAGGGAACCAACTGGCCGCCATGCTGTTGAATAAATACACCGCATTTACTTACGGCCATCCATGTTGTTCCTGACACCGGATGATGAATGATTCCCATGGTGGGATTTCCCTTAGAAATATATCCCAATGAAATAACAAACTGATCTGTTTCTTTAATAAAATCTACCGTACCATCCAAAGGATCAAGTGCCCAGTAGTCCACCATTGCTTGACGTTCCTGTACACTAGGAATTTCACCCTCTTCAGAGATGACGGGAATGTCAGGAAAATATTGATTTAATGATTTAAGAAGCTCCTCATGTATCATTTGATCAACATTTGTCACAGGGGTTTGGTCATCCTTTATGGTAATTTTGACATCGGAACGGTACTTTTCATAGGCCAGTTCCCCTACCTTAATTACGTCATCAATAATTGGAGATAGAATATCAATCATAGGACTATGATACATAAGTGGCCGGGGTGTGCCAATCGAAAACTCCTCCATTAGGGTGTGAAAAAGTGAACCAACAATTTCAATAAATTTGAAACTGTTAAATTAATAACTATTTAAATCATATTTTCTAAAGTAAATCTCATAATCAACCTCATTATTTAACTTTTAGACGCACTGTACCTGTAATTACGCTAAAAATAGTGGGGTTCGATAATTATTGTGCATCCAAACATAGATGCTAATGTGGTCCTCAAGTGCTTGAATACATTTAGTCGTATTCCATGTTTTTCTAATCAAGCGACTAATATTTGCTCGCATCATTGCAAATGTATGATTGATAGTAAAAATAGGATCGAATTTAGTTTTTTTTAGTTCACCCTGACCAGTCACACACCCTTTCTTACCCAAGTATTGTGTATAAGTTGCGTATGGAAAATAAGTCCGTACGATTCCTTTATAAAATGCACACTCATCAGATGAAATTCGTATATCCGGTTTTAAATACTTCGACATATCATTAAAGAGTCGAGACATTCCCTGCTTACGCTGATCGGGTCGTTTACCATATTTTTTAAGTGAAACCTTTGCTAAGGGTCCTGTTGCGGGCATTTTTGAAATCTTAAAGCCTAAAATTTTTCTTTCTTTTTTTGCCACCACAACAGCAACTGATAAGGGCTTACATTTGGTATGCTCTATGGTTTGCAATTCGTCAAATTGAATAGCGTCTAAATTTTGATACTTCAATAATTCATTTCTTAATCGTTGTCTACAAACGTTTCCTAAAAAGGCTAGTTTTCTAGCAATCGTTTTAGGATTTACTCGTAATATTTTTGCTGCACTACTCATTGATACATTATGACTTAATAACTGCATTAATGGCTGATTTATGGTTCGTTTTTTTTGACCTCGTAATGCACTCAAAGTTGCAGCTGAAAATGTTTGACTGCATGTTTTGCATTTATAGCGTTGTAAAACTTGTCCGTCCGAAGATCGTTTAAATTGACCATTTCGGTATGCATTTTTTATCCGGCAACAGTCTCTTTCCCCCCGAGGCTTCATGCTTAAAATTTAATTGAACTAACAAATTATGTCAAATCCTTTATTAATTTTTATATTACGCAACATTAAATTCATATAACTTATCACACTCTAGTGGAGAAGTTTAAATAAGATATGCATTGTCATTTAAGAATTTATTGATTATTATTAAATCAAATACTCTATATGAGTATAAGAAAGCTCTCGAGGATTGTCCCCCCCTACTCGAGAGCTTTTTTAGTTATTTAGGCATTCAATAATTTTGTCTTTATGTTTTTGTGCATCTAGATAACCTTGGTCAATTAATGCACTTAAGTACCCTGGTTCAAACATTAAATAGCTTTTTAGATCATTCCCATTATTTTTTGAACCAATCAGTCGAAGCAATTGCCTTAGAATTAGTGGGCATTCATAATCATACTCATTAACGAGCTCTTTAAAATCAACCGTGGGTCGGATAATAATCGAATGTATTGGTTTTAATTTACTTTTAAATGACTGATTTTCAATTGTTTCATTAATTCGTGATAATCGCTCATGATCCACATCTAACGAATCAAATAAAATGGTATTTAAAATTTTTGAAAAAATATCACCAAATGAAAGTCGCTTTTTTTCGATAACAACAGGATCTTCAAGTGGTCGAATGCCAATGACAATTAAATTCTCTGCACCACAACGAATGGCCGGACTTAATGGCGCGAAATTCCTTAAACTGCCATCACCAAAAAACTGATTATTTATCTTCACTGGGGGAAATAAAAATGGAATAGCAGTGGATGCCATTAAATGTTTAACTTTAATATTTTGTAGAACTCCAGCACGCCGAACACGTTCCCATTCAACGGTTTGATTGGACTGCACAAATGTTGTTGACATCGAATGCTGAAAACTAGTTGCGGTTATTGCCAAACTATTCAAAAAACCTTCATTTAAACAATATTGAATTCTGTCAAAATCAATTCGATCTGATAATAACTTTGCCAATGGAAATGCATTTAAAATACTATTGGAGTCATGCATACCTTTACGTATTTTATTGAATAAATTGAACAATGTTTTTGCGTGATTTATCGAAATAATATCAGAGTTATACACTTGTTTGGTGGTTAAGGTTCCCCACATTTTTGACATCATGGCGACAGCATCATGAAATTGATCCGCATTTGCAGCTAAATATGCGGCATTAATTGAACCTGCACTCGTGCCAGTAATCACATCAAATGGAACAATATCTTTTTTTACCCATTCACTGATGGCTTTCAACACACCTACTTGAAAGGCAGTTCTAGCCCCCCCACCCGACAAAACAAGTCCTGTCGGGCTTTGCATTAACGGTGATTAATTCTCGCTACAGAATGACTCCAAGGGGCTTCTGTATAACGCCGAATTGGCAAAGTTAATAAACGGTATATTACGTCTTTCATGATTCCTCCAATGTTGGGATATAAATACCTTGTTCCCAGCTATGATAATTTCTAAACATTTTTTTTATCGGTATAATAATGAAATGTCTAAAGCAACAAAACGTATTTTAGGATTGAGCTTACCAATTATGGGCGGCATGATGTCACAAAACATTCTAAATTTAGTAGACACATTAATGATTGGACGTTTAGGAGCACTCGCTTTGGCAGGTGCTGGTATTGGTGCTTTTTTATTCTACGTATTATTTGTTTTCATCATTGGATTATCTTCAGGGGTCCAAACCATAGTGGCCCGTCACCTAGGTGAAGGAAACCAAAAGTCTATTCCATTACCCCTGCAATTGGGGCTAGGCATTTCGATTTGTATTGCAATTGTTGTCACTAGCATCACGCTCATTTTATCAACGCAGCTTACCGCATTATTTTCTGATAATATTACGGTTGCAACAATTGGGGATGATTACTTACGTTATCGAATTCTTGGTTTGCCTTTTTTTGCTATTTGCTTGGTGATTCGTGGTTTTTGGAATGGCATGGAAACACCCATGCGATATTTAAAAGTCATCATATTAATACATTCATTAAATATACTCTTAAACACAGGATTTATTTTTGGCTATTTCGGGTTTCCAATTCTTGGGGCTGCAGGTGCAGGATTAGCCAGTAGTATTGCGTTGGTTATTGGTGCCATTATTTATTTAATTGATGCTCGACATTACGTATTTATCACACTTAATAAAACTCAATTTCGATACCATATTCAATGGTTAAAATCGCTAAGTATTCCCATCAGCTTACAACAAATTGCATTTGCCGGTGGCATCGCAACATTTTATTGGATTCTTGGTCAATTGGGCCCCAATGCCATGGCCATTGGGAATGTTCTGGTTAACATTCTATTAATTGCCATCTTACCGGGTGTTGCTTTAGGCCTTACTACAATGACGCTAGTCTCAGAGTCTTTAGGTAAAAAAGACTATTTTTCTGCTCGGGCTTGGCCCTTAAAAGTTGCCAAATTTGGGGCCTTAATTATTGGCTTATTCTCCATGATTGTTTTTTTATTTCCAACGATGATTCTTAAGCAATTCATTTCAGATCCTACACTTATAACCATGGGAATAATTCCTATACGGCTTGATGCCATTGGCGTATTTTTAGAGGTAGGCGCATTAATTTTCATGCATGCATTATACGGTGCAGACAAGACTAAAATTGTTGCGATCATCTCCACTGTATTGCATTGGCTATTTTATTTACCTGGCGCGTATTATTGTGGTGTGGTTTTGGAATTTGGAATTAATAGTATTTGGATTTTCTATACACTATTTCAATTGTTTCAACTCAGCACATTCAGTTTACTTTGGTATAAATATCCGGAATTATTAACCAATCAGGCCAATTGATCGCTAGCAATTCGCCAATGATTTAAATTCTTAATAATGCTGACTTCAACAATATTATCCGCATTACCAATTAGAACTGAACACTCACTGCTAACATTTAATAAGTGAAGTTTTTTATCAAGTTTACCATACCGTTCAGCAATATTTTGAATTGCCTCAATACCAGAGTGATCATAGACACGAATATGTCGAAAATCAATAACAACATCAGCAGGGTCACCTTGCACATCAAACGCATCTTTAAATGTTTGAACAGACCCAAAAAACAACGCACCTTTTAGCTTGTATAACTTATAACCGTCTGAATCATCTGTTTTTGTTACTTCAATTTTCTTTCCTTGCTGCCAAGCAAATACGAGTGCTGAAATAATTACCCCAGCTATAACAGCAATGGCCAAGTCCACCACCACAGTCACCAATGATACAATCACAATCACCATGGCATCTGCTCGTGGTATTTTATTCATAATTCGAAAGCTGGACCACTCGAATGTTGCAATTGATACCATAAACATTACTCCAACTAATGCTGCCAATGGAATGGCTTCAATCAATGCCGCTCCAAATAAAATAAAAAATAATAATGATAATGCGGCCATAATACCAGATAAGCGACCACGCCCACCCCCGCGAATATTAATCATGCTCTGCCCAATCATTGCACAGCCACCCATACCACCAAAAAAACCATTAATGATATTTGCTAAGCCTTGGCCAATGCTTTCTTTGTTTCCTTGCCCACGTGTTTCAGTTAGCTCATCCACCAAAGTAAGGGTCATCAAAGACTCAATCAATCCAACTGCCGCCGCCAATACCGAATAAGGCAATACTGTCTTTATGGCATCCCACGAAATAAGTGGCAACTGAAATGATGGTAATGATGCTTGCAATGTGGTTTTGGTTGGGTCTAAGTTTTGAACGAAGTCCAACACAGTATAAACCTCTATACCAAACTGACGAACCACCACAGATGCTCCAGAAATTACAATAATGGCTGTCAGTGTAGCTGGTATTGCAGTTGTCAACTTTGGCAACCACTGAATAATGGCCATTGTAGTCACAACTAAAGTTAACATCACGGCCAACGGTACCAACGGCATCAATTGCCCATCAACCATAAATTGGCCAAACTGAGCTTTAAAAATCACAATAGCCAATCCATTAACAAACCCCAACATGACAGGATGTGGAATTAAACGAATAAATTTACCAAATTTACAAACCCCAAAGACTACCTGAATGAGTCCCATGATTACAACGGCCAAAAACAAATGACCAAGGGCTGACTCCATGCCGTTTGCTGCGGTTTGTTGAATCACCAATGGTGCAAAAATGACAGCAACCGCACCGGTTGCTCCTGAAATCATGCCGGGTCTGCCACCAAAAATAGCTGTAATTAAGCCCATCATAAACGCCGCATATAATCCAATCGTTGGATCTACATGTGCCACAAATGAAAAGGCAATGGCTTCTGGCACCAAGGCCAAGGCCACTGTTAACCCCGATAGTAGGTCATTCTTAATATTGGTTGGTTTTTTTATGATCAAATCAAACATCACCACAGTGTAGCAGCTAAGCGTGTTTGTGAATAGTTGTGGGTTAGCGAATCAAATGAGGAGTAATTTTATAAATGACATCTGTGGACTTTTTTTGACTCACTTGGCGTTGAAACAGGCCACCGATCCATGGCAAGTCACCTAATAACGGAACCTTTTCTATGGATACGTGCTGACTTTGGTCCAATAAACCAGCAAATACCAATGCATTGCCCAACTTGGTCGTTGCTGTTACCGATGATTGTCGAGATGCCACTATGGGCAAATCCATCCCCATTTCACTACGGTACCCACTGATGGTGTTATAGGACAACTCAATAACCAAATCTACCGCTTGCCCGTAATGCTTATAAGGTGTAACCGTCAATTTAATTCCTGTATCGATGTAGTTTAATTGTGTGGTTCGGAAATTGCCACTGTCGACAGAGTTGGTGTACGGGATACGCTCACCAACGTGCAATATTATCGGTTTGCCGGCAACTCCGACCAGTTGTGGCGATGATACAACACTGGCATTACCCGAACTTACCATGAGCTGCAGCATGGTTGATATTTTTTGATTCATTTGCAAAGGCTCTGTGAGTTGAGATAACAACTGTTGATACCGTGCTGATTGTAGATTACTTACTTCGACAACCTCAATAGATAGTCCAATCTGTGGGGTTGGCTTATCGATGCGTTGAATGGCTTTTTTTAATTGCTGCCATTGCGATTTTCCAGCTCTCACCCCAAGGCTTTGGTGCTGGTGCCCCACAACCCAATCACAAGATTGGCATATCCCCTTCAGTAATGGAATTGCAGTGAAGGTATTGATGTGTTTTAAGTAGACATACCGAAACTCAGATTTTGCCGCACCAATTGGCGTACTGATGATGGGCGAATTTGCAACCAACCCAATGCACCCTGTTATTAGATGAATTATTATAAATTTAATCATTGGGTGACCACCGTTGGAGTTGGTTTTAATTGATCCATACGAACCATAACCCACCCTTGGCGACAACCAATAGAGTTCAATTGATGTGACATACGATGTCCCCAATCATCCATCGACACATCGACGAAACACGTTGAGTTTAATTGCGTTAGCAACGCTGTTTTTTCTTGACGGACGTTCCACCACTGCCACCCGATTCCCATTAGCACCAATGTGCCATAAATAACTAATCGATAATGCACCGATACACCCCCATTGTTTTTAATTCACATGATACAAGCCCTGGAACTGACTGCGACACCTTTACCCAAACCTCTGATGGAAACATGGCCAATTGATCCATACAGGCAGTTCCATTACATACTTGTTTTGCCCATTCGATTGTTTTTTCGAATTGTCCAAACGTTTGACCTTCAGGTCCCACATAACTTTTTCTTGTTATTTTGGTTGTTATTGCCATGTAAACTAAAATGGCCATGCATGCTCCCAAAACAATGCACCACCCATACTGCCACTTATTCAATGGCCGGTAATCCCATGGTCCAGTTTTTTTATAAACAAATGGTGTGACTTTTGAAGATGCTCGAACCAAATATTCTTGTATGATTGCTGTGTCTTGATCAGCATAAATAACAAATAATAAAGGTCGCTTTAAAAAACATAAAAAGTTTTCGAATCCGTTTAAAGATATAGCAACTTGTTTGAAGTTATACTTAAAATTATTGTTCTTTTTTGTAAGGATCCCCACCCATGTCATAATTCAAATTTAATTTAGAGTTATACCATCCGTCAAGAATTACTGTGAATCATTTAAAAAAATTTTGTACCATTTAATTATGAAGTTACTTCTATTTACCATCGTTTTACTCATTACTGGATGCGGATTATCATCCAATGACTCTTCCTCTAGCCACCCAGACATTTCAACATTTAAAACCAACCCAACAGACCAATTCTTGGTAAATATGAACGACGTGGCTGATGGGCAAATGCATCGAGGAAAAAATGCAACTTCGCCTCATCCTGGTGCACACATTAACTTTAAAAACAATGCCGGTGGCACAACCTGGCCCAATGGCACACCTGCCAAAAATTACCCACCAATTTATGCCTTCGCAGATGGAACCATATCAAGCATTGACACCTATTATGAAGTTACAAATCCACAAAAAACACATTACCGCTATGGTATTCGACTGGACTTTGCATCGGCGGAGGGCAAAACCATATCAATGTCGTATAGCATTGAGCCGATGGTGGACCCGGGAGATGAAACCTTTTATCAGGATTTTATCTTGGTAACAAAAGGCGATACGGTAAAAAAAGGTGACATCATTGCTTACATGTACATAAGTCCAGATGCGACCATCGGAACTGACCACCACATTCATTTTAACCTGCTAAAATCTCAATCCGGTGGCAGCAGCATCATGCAAGCTCCGGCCATTTTTACCACTGAAGTTATGACCCAGTTTTTAGCAAAATTAACCGGCGGGGATCATAATCATGATGGCGGAAAAAATACCGGTGTGTTTATGGATGATTGCATGGGATATAAAATTGCAGCCGATGAAAATCCGTACGAAGCTGTCGCCAGTGACTGTTTAAAATAAGGGATGTTCTTCTTTAGTGCACCTTGATCCCACAATTAATTGAAAAATCATCATCTTTAAGCTAATTTAATTAAAATATGCTAAGAATTGCAAAATTTTCTGTTAGTACATTACTCCTTGCATCAGCAAAGAAACTTCATAATACTACTTCCCCAACTCCAGTAGGGGACACTGTAACTTCAAACGAAAAATTAAACACCACATCTTCCTTGAAACGCCCCATTAAACCAACGTTGTCTGTTATGGATCCTTACTTTCAAAACTGCACAAAATTCGACCACATACATCCGTCAACCCAATTAAGGCTTCCTAAAAGAATGCTGTTTCCTCTAAACGATTCAATTCCAAGAGAAATAGATCAATTTAATACGCTATCAAACTTAAATAATATCGAGGTCTTTTTTCCACGTTTAGCAATGCAATTTGATAATTGCACGAATGTATATTTAGCGCTTGTCTGCACTGGCGTTTGTAATGCTAAAGATTTTGATGCACTACCCAACACCGTTTTTAATGTTAAACGTATCATTTCCCAATTGCTTGAATATAATTCAAAAAATAAAATCATAACCGACGCAAAACACACTGAGCTATCATTAAGGTACGCGTCCGCAGGTTGCCCCCCTATTTTCAAAGGACTTCATGTACACCATAAAGAAATAGAGGGTGAAGGTGGCGTTATGATGGTACTTTCAAAGGATAAAAATGAAGGGACTCGGCTTTGGGAAGGTAGCTGTAAAAAAACCATTGTGAATGAATTCTCGGGAGACTCCACATGTATTCCAGGAATTGGGACAGAACACATTTTGCCAACGGGCTTTATTTGCAGTGCTGATTTTAATAACGTTCCCCATGGCCAACACAGTAAAAATGTCAGACATGATCGTTTATTTGGTGCATTCAATAATATAACTGAGAAAAAGTATGAGCAATTAATACACGATGATAATTTGATGAAAATCTATCTCGCTGGTAATTTACCAATTTCTTTTGAACTTTAAAAAATGAGATACCCAATCTCGACAAAGTGAATGATGATGATTGGTCTGACTAGAGAAGGATAATATTAATTAAGGCCATCGGCCGAATCAATAAAACTCCTTTTTTCATTTAGAGAATTTTAATCACTCGCACCTTTAAACCAGGCTCATTCATAATATACCACTCTAAATACATGAATAGGCAAAAAATAAATGAAACTCAACTCAATGCAGTGTCGATAATGGCTATAACATTGGTGATTTTAATCGCCTAAGGAGATTATAAAATGAATATAAGTTCTACAAAAAGAGGTTTAGGTATCCACACCCAAGCACCAGCGCCTAAACGTCAAAAACGTGACCAAAAATCGCCCTCACCAAACGATGTAACTCAATTGATTGGGGCCTCCTCATCGAACCCTCGTTTATTAGCTGCAGAAAGCGCAAGGGCCATGCCATGTCGATCAACCGACATTATAATCGAAGGTGTTAACTTTAATGACCAATTTAGTCGGGCAAAAAGAATGTTCGACAAATCTACAGCTAAACTTGACAAACTTAAACGTAAAGACATCTCCGATGAACTGATCTCAGACATTGAAACGTTTCGTACCAAGACTCAGGAGCGTTATGAAAAAGTAAAGCGTGTAAAAGAGATATTAAAAACCAATCATTATAAAACTCACGATTTGTATACAAACTTCAAAAAATTAAAAAGCGACTTCAGAGAATTAATACGTAGCATAAAATCAATTAAGATTGACTTAGAAACAGTTAATGAAGGGAATGAATTTGCGGGGTCTGCCACAAAAATATCGCCAAGCAATAAAAAAATTGCGCAAGACGAAAAAAGCTTTGAAACAGCAGTCGCATGTTATGAAGCTGAGATTGAAGAGCTGGCAGTTACAACGCCTATGCGTTATCCAAAATATGAAATGTCACTTAAAGATTTAAACAGCTTAGGTTGTAAAACTGGGAATGATCAAGCATATCGTGTTGATGAGATCGTATTTTATAAACCTGCGAACGAAAATAAAATTAATTTAGAATGGTCTGGAAGTGGAACCATCATAAAAGTACCGGAAGAAGAAGGTGACAAATATATTGTTGATTGGACGGAAAGCTGTCCAACTATAAAACCTAGATCCGATGAAGATTATAAAGATCTAATCGATCGCCTCAACAATGACATCACGGAATCACATATTGAAAACCATAAACAAACGTTCATAAAATTAAAAGACGACGTAGAAGCATTACAAAAAACTGCAGCAGAAATGCGTGAGTTACGTAACGCCGAATCAAAACGCCAAAAAAGAAGACTCGGTTTTATTATGGTTTAGCCCACCAATGCCATGGCGAGATCCAATTAGATTTGCTATAATTCTGAGGTAAATGAGTTATTTTCTAATTGGATTTTTTGCTGGTGGTTTGATTATTGGGACAGTCGTTTATTTGTTTCAAAAAACACGCTCATCTGATATCCAATCCATGCAAGCAACATTTGATCAATTATCCCAACAAAGCCTTCAAAAAACCCAGGACCAATTTTTTCAATTGGCCAATGAACGATTTAAGGGCCAAGCCGAACAACACAATCAAGGGTTGGATCATAAAAAGGCACTGATTGATCAAACACTGGTCACCGTCAAAAAAGAAATCGAACAAGTTAAATCTGGCCTGCAAACCATTGAGTCAAATCACCAAAAGCGCTTTGGTGAAATGGCGGGCTATTTGCAGCAACATCGCCAAACCACGCAACAATTGATGCAAACCACAACTGACTTGAAAGAGGCCTTGGCCAATTCCAAAACACGGGGCCAATGGGGCGAACGCATGGCAGAAGATGTATTGCGATTTTCTGGCTTTGTGGAAGGCATTAATTATGTTAAACAAACGGCCCAGCATGATGGCATTCCGGACTTCACATTTTTTCTACCCAAAGACAAAAAGGTGAATATGGATGTTAAATTCCCACTTAACAATTACATTTCGTATTTAAATGATGACAATGAGACCTCAAGAGAAACTGCTAAAAAACAATTTATTAAAGACGTTCGGCATCACATCAAAACCATTACATCCCGTTCCTATATTTCGAATGAAACCGTGGATTACGTGATGATTTTTATTCCCAACGAACAAATTTACCAATTCATGCATGATAATGATCCTGAGCTTATTGACTTTTCATTGCAACAAAAGGTGGTATTGTGTTCGCCAATCACTCTTTACGCGATGTTAGCGGTGATGCGCCAAGCAGTGGATCACTTTGCCATCGAAAATAAAGCCAAAGAAATGATGGCCATATTAGCCAATTTCCAAGATCAATGGGATAAATACAAGGTGAGCATGGAAAAGATTGGCAAACGATTGGCTGATGCTCAAAAAGAATATGATCACCTGATTAGCACACGTACCAACCAGCTGGATCGGCCATTAAAAAAAATGGATGAACTCAAATCAGATGGTATGCTTTCAACTGCACAAAATTCATGAAATAATTCAGACAGAGGCACGACAATTAAGTGATGATGAAAAATATATTATTTATAATTTTGTTTATAACTTTTAATACCGGTTGTTCGAATATGAATAATGAGCTATTTGATCGTGCAAATCAAAATATTTTATCTGAATTTTCGAATGATCCGGAGGAATCTCCACCTCCACCAAAAAAATCAATACCTTCACCAGATGATGGGGCAACCAATGACGATGATATTAATAAGCCAGATCCTGATGATGAATCAGATTCCGATAATGGATCAGACTCCGGGAGTGGTTCTGGCTCCGACGATGGGTCAAGCTCCGACGGTGGATCAAGCTCCGACGGTGGATCAAGCTCCGACGGTGGATCAGGCTCCGACGGTGGATCAGGCTCCGATGGTGGATCAGGCTCCGACGGTGGATCAGGCTCCGACGGTGGATCAGGCTCCGACGGTGGATCAGGCTCTGGCAGTGGATCAGGCTCTGGCAGTGGATCAGGATCCAGCGGTGATCCATTTTCTGGGGGCAACGGATTTTTTTAACGGGAGGACAATAAATAATGACAATATTAAAAAAACTTTTTTTGGGAACCTTAATTACAACGATGCTACTTGGGATTGGGGTTGTTATTTTTCAGCAAACGCAAAACACACAAAAAACACCAGAATATGAATATGAAGTTATTTATGAACAAAAAATTTCAAAATTATTCAATATACTTCTTGGTCCGAATACTTATTATGTTAATGCAACTGTTGAAGTTCGACACGAAGAAGAACGATTGTATCGCCACATAAAAAAACCAAAAAGCATTTTATATGAGAAAGAAACACAACAAAATTCATCTCAAAGCACCAGTTCAGAGGCACCTGAGCTTGCTGTTAAAAAAAGTAAACCAACACTACCTGGTATGTCTGATGTTATAGAATCAAGTAAAAAGTATGAAGTTTCACAAACCATTAAACAGAAAAAACTATCGTTAAAAGAGAATAATAATTCACATAAAGAGATCATTGAAGAAATTTATTACGATGAAAATACATTTGAAACAATTAAGCCAAAGCATGGTTTAGAAAAAATACGCCTTCTGGTTATGGTTAACCAAGAAACATTAGCTGAAAAAGGGCTTACTATCGATATTCTCAAAAAGCGAATTGAGCAGCTTGTACCACTGCAATACGATCGTAAAGATGAACTTATTATTGAATCTAAGCTACTCGACTTCACCCCACCTTATCTCAAAATTTTTCAATCGATTTTTATGGAAGATACTATTCAAAGAAATATTCAGATTGCAACAGTCATTATTATTACACTTGCGATCTTGTATTATCTTATTCAATTTATTTTATACTTACGTCATCGACGTAAAAAGCAACAGCTCCGGCGAGCAAAAGCAATGGCTGACCTTGAAAAAGAAAAGCTATCAATGCCTTCGCCTGAATTACCAATGACTCAAAAAGTGATTCAAACCATTGAAAAAGAACCCAGTCAAACGCAAGAAATTGTTGAGTACTGGATGGAGCAACATCATGACAAAAAATAATAATCTATCATCCCTTGATAAATGCATTATTTTATTAACGTTTGTTAATGAACATAACCCAGGCCTTTTTGGGCAAATTATTGCGGGCTTGCCACGAAAATTCAGCCAAGATATTTTGAACCAATTAAAAATAAAGCGACCATTATATTCTAAGGATGAAGTCTCAGCTGTTTTAAATGAATACAATGACCTTGCGATTGAAAAAACCATGTTATTTCCAAATGAATCATTTAAAGACCATTTGCAACAAAAATTAGCTGACATTGCTCCTTCAATAAAAGAACCATCACATTCAAATCACGAAAAAACGTATAATTTAACAGAGTTAAGGGCATTATTAAAAAATGAACCTGATTATTTTTCTGGCTTGCTTTGCCACTTAATTCCAACAACAGAATTCTCAAAATTAATGGGGATGATTCCAAAAGAAACAGCACAACGAAGTTTAGCGTATTTTACAAAAATAAATATTCGATCCCAACAATTTAAATCAGAACTAGCTGAGTTTATTCATGAAAAAACAAATCAGGATGGTGTTAGTTACCAGGAAACGGACCAACAAACAAAAGAGTTAGCTCAACTCATCGAACTCATGCCTGAATCTGAAAAACACTCTATGAAAACAATTATCCCAGCGTCAATCGCATGGCATGTTATTGAAGATCAATTACTAAATGTAGATTCTATTCAAAAATTCTCTTCCAATGACCAACAAATCATTTTATCCACATTGCCATCTAATCAAGCCCTGGCTGATTCTTTATGTGTGATACCAAGTCATATTCGTACAGAGTTAATGAAGCAGTGCTTAACAACACGTCAACATGACATTATTCTTGAAGAGCTTGATCGAATATCAACCTCTCCTTACACAGAATCTGAAATGAACGAAATTCGTCAATCATTTATAAAACACATGCGTCAACTCATAAATTCTAGTCAAATCAGAGATCCATTCAACCACGTAGTAAGGGCATAATATGGACATTACAGTACTTATTGGAAGCATTATTTTTGGATTCTTATTATTAGAGTCAATTGGGTTTGATTCTTTTGTTTCATTATTTATTAATTTTGATGCTTTGATTTTAGTTGCAGGCTGTACCCTTGCTGCCACTTTGGTTCATTTTCCTGTTAAACAAGTGTTTCAAATCTGGCTCAGACTAAAAGTTTTATTTAGCTTTAAAAAATACAATTACCAAATGGACATTGATTACTTGTGTGGAATATCAAAAGACATTAAATCATCTGGTGGCACTCAAATCATTCTGGAAAAAATCAATAATTGCGATGATCATTTCTTAAAAACAGGCCTACAACTTATGGTTGATAAAATTGAATTAATGGAGCTTGAGCAAACATTGTCTGAAACCATTGGTTATATTCAAAGAAGGCATTTGCAAGGGATTATGATTTTTGAGCAAATGGCAAAGTATGCACCTTCATTTGGTTTACTGGGAACGACTATCGGTCTTATACAATTACTTGCGAACTTAAAAGACCCTGGCATGATTGGCGTTGGCATGTCGATCGCCTTAATTTCGACATTTTATGGTATTTTGATAGCCAACTTTATTTTTACGCCAATTGCTGGCCGACTACGTGCCTATAGCATTGAAGAATCTTTTCAAAAGGAAATGCTAAAAGTTGGAATTCTAGCCGTTGCTAAAAATGAACCCACCGTAATAGTACGTGAAAAAATGATGTTATTTTTAACAAAAAAGGAACGTATTAATGCGCCAAAATGAACTTTTCACGCCTTCAAATGAAGATAGTTTTTTTGTTTCATTTACAGATATTGTCACGCTCTTACTTATCTTTTTTATCTACTTAACAACCATATCAAACTTTAATTCAGACGATATTGATACATTAACTAAAAAAATAAGTAAGAAATTTAATGTTAATCCCATTGCAAAAGACCTTGCAGCAGAACCTACCAAACACTTTGCCGCAACGGATCCATGGATGAACCTACACCAAACCATCCATAATCAACTGCTACCGAACGAGGCAATTCGTTTATCACTGGATCAAAATTTACTATTTAAGCCAGGTTCAGCAACATTACTTGAAAGTGGAAAAAGCTATTTAGAAACCCTTGCAAATGCAATCAAAAATGAACCGTATCGCTTGATTGTTGAAGGCCATTCTGATAGTACTCCCATCAACAATCCTCTATTCCCAACCAATTGGCACTTATCTGCAATGAGGGCGGCTGAAGTGACTGCCACATTAGCTGGCTATGGGGTTGATGGAAAGAAATTAAGTGCACGCGGTTTTGGTGAAACTCAACCAGTAATTAAGGATGCAACAACGAAAGAAGAGCATCAAAAAAACCGGCGCGTGCAAATTTATATTTTACCAATTCAACCAACAGGAGGATCTGATGGATAAACAAGTATTACATAAAATTTATCAACATCATGTGCGTTTAGCTCGTGAATTAAATGAATCGGCAACCCAATACTTTGGTTTGAATGGACTTACGATCCAACTCAATCGATTAAATATGTATGATCAAATGGAAGAAAGCTTGAAGAATATTGATTTATCTCAATACATTGTTTTCCCATTTGATTCTGAAAATGATAGCTCTTATGTTATTTTTCACCGTTCGTTCTCTAAGGCATTGACCTTGCATGCCATTGGCTTGGATGATGACATTCCTGAAGGCCAAAATAGCCAAAGTCTGATTGAGGAGTTTAGCTGCTTAAAAATCATTTATTTAATGACACAATACTTTCAACAAATGAGTATTGAGATTCAACAAAGCCATTCACCAACATCGATTAACTTTGATCAGTTGAGCGACTTTTCTTCAGAATTGCTTGTTGCAAGCTTATCATTAATTAAACAACAAGAATCACTAGGAAACTTTTATATTATCTTTCCTAAACAGCGATTTGGAGATGCATTATGATCAAATATTTCTTATTTATACTAACCTCAATATCAATATCAACCTTTGGGTTTGTTGAATTACAATACAATAAAGCAGAACCTGAAACATTTGAATTTTATTTATCCTTTGCAAGTATGGGAACCAAAACCAATACTCAATCACCTGTATCCTTTGGATTTTATGGTGTGAATTACCGATTTGATAATATGGGATATGGCTTTAACATTTACCCTGTTCAGCTTCCCAATGGGGACGCATTTTCATGGACCAGTCACAACTTACATTTTCATTTATATGAAGATAAGAAAATTTGGGGATCGGTTCCAATGTCACTTCAAATAGGACTGGTCAATTTGGGCTTACCTCAATCATCGTTAAAATCATCAAAGTTCAAAAACTACTTGCAGTTTTACTACATTACAAACAAGATTAAGTTCAATCAGCACTTAAGTTATTATGTTAGTGGGAGTCGGGTTGCAAGTGGTTCTGATTTTTATTATCGCCATGCCTTTGAATACACTTACAATAAAAATATTGCATTTATTGAATTTTCTCCAAATCAAAACCAAGTGTATATTGGTGGTGAAGTCTACTTCTCTAAAAACAACATTTTTACCATTGGTGTAAATATTTCTGGGGACGAGCCTGATTTAAATGGTGATTATTTTTACCCATCCGTTGTTTATGGCGTACGATTAACTAACCCTTTCATAAAAAAACCAAAAAAACCAAAACCAGTACCACCCGTGGACATTGATTTAGATACCTACCTATTAATGGAAAAAGGTCTTATTTCATATTATGACTCGGATTATAAAACAGCGCTCAAACATTATTTGAATGTTGCAAAACGTTATCCAACCTTTGAACTTGCTCATATTCGTCTTGGAAATGCATATTATAAGTTAAATCAACCCGCACTGGCTAAAAAACATTGGCAACAGGCCTTAATCATCAACCCAAATAACAATGATGTATTTGAAATGTTGCAACGGATGGACAATCAATCTGAAGCCATTCAATCATTGATCGATGACTAGAACAAAATGGGCCATCATTTTAGTTGGCCTTATTTCGATTGGCACATTTGCTCAATCAACAGATAAAAATCGCGCAACACTTGAAAAGCTATCTGAAACTTTAAAATCAAAAAATATTTCTTCACGGGTTGTAACTCAAAATATAAAACAAACCCGATCACCAAAAATCAAGAAAAAACCAACTGCGAAAAACACCCCAATTAAACGTCAACTCACCCCTATCCCTCCAACTAACAACATTACCCCCTTAATCGATAATGAGCAGTTAAGCAATGAAGAAATTGCTGAATTAAAAAAACAAACCAAGCAGCTTACACAAAAGCAATATTTTATTGAAAAAGATCAACTAAAACCACCAAGCGGGCCTTTTGTTAAACTCTATCTCGATGGAAACTACTTACCATTGCAAAAAGCACGAATTAATCCATCCTCCACTATTTCAACGTGGTTATCGCTTAGTTTATCGTTCAAATATGCACGAGTTTCATTTGGAACGTCTTCCTATAAAGAAAATAAAGTTGGCGGGTCAGCGACGGCATTTGCCCCGAGCGACACAACATCTCAATTCTATCAAGTTGAAGGCCGTTACCCAATCAATGAAACGACAATTTTATCCATTGGATACTTATTGATTGAAACAAAGGGGACATTGGCCTATGCAACATTACATGATTCCTTGATTGAAGGAATTAATCTTGGGCTACATAAAAAGATTATGGACGACTTAACACTATCCATTCAATGGTTTCCATCGTTAAATAACCGATATTCATTTAAAAACATTGATTCAAATACATTACCTGAAGCATTTCAACCAGACGGTGGTTTCACATCAAAAACATCGGCTGTAATGTTTGGTGCTTCTTATCAATTATTCAGACTTTAAACCAATATCTTTTTCTTTTAAATAAAGTTTTGTAAAATTATTATTGATATGAAATTTCTTTTAATTCTTCTTCTAAGCATTATCGTTGAAAGTAAAGCTACGTTAGATTTTAGTGCGGGATTGCAAGAGACAACAACTCTATCATCCACACCGGCATTTACCTTACGATATGCAAATGATATGAAAAATAATACCGGCTATTACTTTGGAACACGATTTTCACAACCAACCTATAATGGAAACTCATTTGTAAATACAGCGATTCTTGGAGGAATACGACAAGTTTATCCCATAAAAAGAACTCCGTTTAAGCTATATTTACATGCTGGCATTGGTATCGGCTTTATTGATGAATCATTAGGAACTCAACTGCTATCAACAACAGCAGGCCTTAGCATAGGCTACATTATCACTCGACGCCTGTTTATTACAGGTAACTATGAGATTCAAAGCGGAAAAACAACAGTTAATAATACGACGTATAAATTTGATGGTAATACCTATTCTATCGGCATTGGCTACCATCTAATAACACCCCAAAAAAGACGATTACAACCAAAGCCAACTCATTCACCCAACCCCCAAAACAGAAGCCGAAATAAACAACGACAAAATGCACAATCCACATACCAAAAAACACAAAAGTTGATGAATGAGTTATCATGGCCTACCTATTAGCTGCTGGCGTCGTTACAGGTTGCTTTATTCTGTTAGGACTCGGCATATTATTTTTTGGACGCAAAGAGATCAGCGGGGAATGTGGCACTGTTCCAAATCATGAAACGAATGAATGTGCGTCAAAAGCGGCCGGTATTTGCCCAACACAAAAAAAAGACGAGGCATTGGATATGGCACTGACGTTTACAAAATTCCAAAAGGTTCGCAAGCGCCAAATGGATGATATTGATACTTAATTAGTATATTTATCGAATCCATTATAAAAATGAGAGGTTAAAGCGCCATTTTCCTCCGTTATTAGCAATGCAGGAAACGTTGGATGACGAGATAACCAAGTTGCAGCTTCTTCTTTCCCCATAACAAACAGTCCTGTTGCCAATGTATCCGCAGTAAAACAATCATTAGCAATAATTGAAATAGACACTAAGTTATGACTAACGGGTGCTAATGTTCGAGGATCAAGTATATGACCAATATTTTTATTTTTTCTAGTCACATAGTTCAAATAATTCCCAGAACTGGCCATTGATTGATTGGATAATTCAATAATCGCAATTGGAGTTTGAGATAAATCTGGAGATTGGATTCCTACTCGCCAAGGCAATTCTTGTTGTTTAGTCCCAACGGTTCGAACTTCTCCACCAATATCAACAAATAAACCAGTAATTAAAGGGTTCATTAAATTTTGAACTATGGCATCAACTGCAAGGCCCTTAGCATTGGAAGAAAAGTCAAATTCAATCACATCAGCACCCTTTTGAATGATGTTTGGCTGTTTTAATGTGATGTTGTCAAAGCCATATACTGGCTGACGATTGTCATTCTGACGGCCGCCAGATGTCTGTAAATTAAATTGACGACTGAGGGGAGCTAACGTCGGGTCCCAAGCACCATTTAATTGCCTAAATAAGACGATTGATCGTTTAAAATGTGTAAATAACAAATCGGACACTGGTGCGCCCTGATTGCCCTTTGATTGGTTTAAACGCATTAATTCACTGTCATCCGTATACGTAGAAAATGTAGTATTTATTTGATTGAATGTTTCATCAATATGAACTTGATAACGACTAACATAAGTGATGATTCTTGGCGCAAAAACAACCACTTTGTAAGATGTTCCAAAAATTTGACCGCTGAATGTTTGATAAATTGGGGTTGATAACCAAAGGCCAACCCCAATAAGTAAAAATGATGATGTAAAAAAATACTTTTTATTAAATAATTTTTTAAGAGCCAAAATCGTCGTAGGCAATCATGTCTGGCTCAACGCCAATGTCATGCAACATATCGCGCATCGCGTCTAACATCATTGGTGGACCACAGATGTAGTATTCAATCTCAGTTGGATCTTCGTGCTTATCTAAATATTCATCTCTAAGAACCTGATGAATAAAACCAACATAGCTGTCCCAGTTATCTTCAGGCAATGGATCGGATAGTGCAACGTAATATTTAAAGTTCTCATTATTGTTTTGAAGTTCTTGAAACTCTTCATCATAAAACATTTCACGCTTTGAACGAGCACCATACCAAAATGTCATTTTACGATCAGATTTAATTCGTTTAAGTTGGTCAAAAATATGGCTTCGCATTGGGGCCATGCCTGCACCACCACCAATAAAACACATCTCACGTTCTGTTTCCTTGGCATAGAACTCACCATAGGGTCCAGAAATGGTTACTTTATCACCGGGTTTTAAGTTAAATATATAAGAACTGCCAATACCTGGATTAACATCTTTACCAGGAGGTGGCGTAGCTACTCGTACGTTAAGTTTAATCATGCCTTTTTCCTCTGGATAATTGGCCATAGAGTATGCTCTAAACGTTTCCTCATCATTACTACACGTTAACTTAAATAGATTATACTTTTCCCAATCTTCTTTGAATTCATCCTCAATAATAAAATCAGAATAAGGCAAGTTTTCAAACTCAGGGATATCAATCTGAATATAACCACCAGCGCGGAAGTCCATATCCAAGCCTTCAGGTAAGCGTAATGTTAAATCTTTAATAAATGTTGCAACGTTTTCATTTGACTCTACAGTACACTCAAACTTCTTAACTGAAAACACTTCATCAGGAACCTGAATTTTCATGTCATTTTTAACTTTCATTTGGCAACTTAATCGAACACATTCACCGCGTTCTTTTCTTGTTAAATGAGGAAGCTCTGTTGGTAAAACGTCACCACCACCTTCAAATACTTGAACCTTACACATCCCACAAGATCCGCCACCACCACATGCTGATGGTATAAAGATTTCCTGATTTGATAATGCTGTCAAAAGATTAGTTCCTGCTGGAACACTTGGACTTTTGTCTTCATCATCATTGATTAAAACCTTGCAGTCACCGCCGGCAACTAACTTTTTTTCAAGTAATGATAAAACACCAACTAATCCGATAATTACGCCTGAAAAAACTGAAATACTAGCTAAATAAACCATCATGCTCTCCTAAAATGAAATCCCTGAAAAGGACATAAATGCTAAGGCAATTAACCCAGTAATGATCATATTAATGCCAAACCCTTGCAATCCTCTTGGAATATCAGCATATTTAAGTTTCTCTTGAATGGATGCCATGGCTGCAATGGCCAATAACCATCCGATTCCTGAACTTAATGCAAAAACAATGGCCTCCACAAATGTATAGCCGCGTTGTTCCATAAATAAACTACCACCTAATATTGAACAATTAACCGCAATAAGCGGTAAGAAAATACCAAGTGCTGCATATAATGCGGGAGAAAACTTTTCCATGATGATTTCAACAGATTGAACAGATGCCGCAATAGTAGCAATAAAAGTGATGAATACCAAAAAGCTTAAATCAACATTTGCTAAACCGAGCCAAGCTAATGCACCCTTTTTTAATAAATACTCATTAATTAACCAATTGACTGGAATGGTAATACCCATGACGAAAGTAACTGCAAAACCTAACCCAACAGCTGTTTTTACATTTTTAGAACATGCTAAAAATGAACACATGCCAAGGAATAATGCCAGAAGCATATTTTCCATAAAGATAGATTTTACTGCAATGTTAATTAATTCACTCATGACTGTTCATTCCTTATAATAAGTTCGTTTTGGATCCATGTGATTAAACCAATAACAATGAATGCAGCAGGTGCATACACCATTAAGCCTAAATCAACATAGCCAAGATCATAAATAAACTGAGGCACAACTTTTACGCCCCATAATTTACCAGTACCAAACAATTCTCTAATAAAACCGACAACAACCAGAATAACACCGTAACCTAGTCCGTTACCGATCCCATCCCAAAATGATAGCCATGGATTATTAGCAAGAGCAAATGCTTCAGCACGCCCCATAATAATACAATTGGTGATGATAAGACCGACAAAAACTGACAATTGCTTACTTACATCAAAAACAAATGCTTTTAAGAATTGATCAGCTAAAATTACTAATGAAGCAATGACTGTAAGCTCAACAATGATTCGAATGTTTTTAGGAATTACTTTACGTAATAATGAAATGATTACATTGGACATCGTCAATACGAATGTCATTGCAAAAACCATAACCACGGATGGTTTCAACTGAATCGTTACAGCAAGAGCTGAACAAATGCCCAATACCAATACAGAGATTGGATTTTGTGTGGACATCGGAGTAATAAACGCTTTGAAAGCTTTTGTTTTTTTGATTGCTTTGAACACTAGATTACCCTTTCCTTTCGTCGTAACCGTTTTGAAAACGGCTCATAACTTTTAAGTCCTTCTTTAAGAAAGTTTTCGACGCCTTTACTGGTCACCGTTGCTCCAGAAATTCCATCCACGTAATATTGTTGTTGATCTTTTTTAACAACATCAGCAACTTTGCCTCGAACAATTCCAACTGACTTAAACTCACCTGAGTTGGATGCAATCTTTTTACCAATGAAATTATCCTGAAACCACTTTGCTTCAACCTCTGCACCGAGGCCAGGCGTTTCTCCATGTTGATAAAAAGTGATACCTTTTACAGTTTCTCCGTCACCCTCAACAGAAAAATATCCGTACAAGGTGCTCCATAAACCATAACCAGAAATTGGAATAGCATAGGCATTTACTTTGTTGTTTTTAACATATAAATATACGGGCAAATCTGTTTCCTCATCTTGTAATCCACCATTTGACTTTACATATTTAGCAACAATAAATTTTGAAAATAGTTGTTCAATATCATTATTGGTGTATTTTTGTGAACTATTGGTCACACCCAATACTTTTAAAATATTTTTTTGCTTATCAACAGCTTGGTTTTTGAGCTGCATTGGCTTCAAACTCGTTGCTGCAAATGTTAGAAAAAAACTACATATCAAGCACAATCCGGCAGCAAATAAAAATGGTCGTTTAGATAGCATTTGGAATCCTCTTTTTCACTTTATTTTCTGCTACATAAAAATCAATCAATGGAGCAAAAATGTTCATTAATAAAATCGCTAACATCACACCCTCTGGGTAAGCGGGGTTAACCGCACGAATAATTACAGTTAATACGCCAATAAGGAACCCATAAATCCACTTTGATGCATTTAAATCAGGTGAGGATACTGGATCTGTTGCCATAAATACAGCACCAAACGCAAATGAACCAATGAATAAATGCCATATTGGAGTAACTTCTAAAAAAGGAATTGTTGTTTCAGTTGCAACAAGGTTAAATAATCCTGCCATAGCAACAACACCCAACACACAAGAAACCATGGTTCTCCAACTACCAACACCGGTTCCAATAAGAATCGCTGCACCAACCAAGCAAAGCAATACCGAGGTTTCTCCCACACTTCCTGGAATTAAACCTAAAAAGCAGTCCATTAAAGAAAATCCTGCATCTGAAATTGCCGTCATTGCGTTGTTGGGTTGCGCCGTATTTGCTGCAATACCAAGCGGTGTTGCAGAAGAATATGAACTTACAACAGACTGGCCAGACATAAACGATGTCCAGACATTTCCTGACAAATACGCTGGATAAGAAAAGTAAACAAACGCACGAGCTGTTAAAGCAGGGTTTAGAAAGTTTTTACCTGTTCCACCAAACACTTCCTTTCCAACAACAATACCAAAAGAAATTCCCAAGGCGACTTGCCATAGAGGAATTGTTGGCGGCAACGTTAATGGAAATAATAACCCCGACACTAAAAAGCCTTCGTTAATTTCATGTTTGCGAATAATAGCAAACAATACTTCCCATAATCCACCAACTGCATAAGACGTTAATAAAATCGGCATAAATATAATGACACCCTTAATAATGTAGTCAATAATCGATCCTGTCATACCAGCAGCTAAGTAAGATTGGTACCCGGCATTATAAATACCAAATAATGTAACAGGTAATAACGCAATAACAACCAATATCATAAAACGCTTGGTATCGAGACCATCACGGACATGAGCACCTCGTTTGGTTGTTTCTGTTGTACTAAAATGGATGGTTAATACAGCTTCATACAATGGATAAAGCTTTTCAAATTTTGCACCCTTTTCAAATAAGTGTTCATAGGACTTTAATCGTTGATATAACCACTTCATTATGCATTTACCTCCTCGAACAATTTTGCTTTTGCGTCAGCAAAAATTGACGACAAATCAATTTTCGATGGGCAAACATACGTACAAACACCACAATTTGAACAATCTAAAAGTCCAAATCTCATTGCCTCTTCAACATCATTACCTTTAATGTTGCGAAGCATTGTTTGAGGCAATGTATCCACAGGACACACCGCTTCACAGTGCCCACAACTGACACAGTCCCGTTCACTACCATTTACAGATGTGGATACAGGTGTTGGTCGAAATTGGTTAAGAAAACCACTAAAATAGGCTGTTGTAAATGAGGGTTTATCAAACCCTGGTTGTAAAAATGACATAAATTCAGCCTGAGGATCACTGTCAATAATGTTTATCGAATCTGATTGCAGCGGCACATAATCATTATGAGAAGTATGAACCCCTGAAAATAACCCACCAAAAATTAATCGATCTGATGATTCTTTTTTAGTAATAATATTTGCAACAGGTGTTCCCTCAACGATTTGATAATGTTGATTATCATCTTTTTGATTTCCACCAACTGCAATGTAACGTTGATTATAATACTCATTACTTTTTAATGTCCGAGCGATTTTAACTAATGACTGCCAATCACATGTCCATGCGTTATTTTCAGCTGCATCTTCTTTCAATTTGTATAAAACACTGGCTGAATCACAAATTGAAAAGTCACCATCAACACGAACCAATTGTGAATGAGTTGCAATGGCATCTAAATTCATTTGTTCGTTCGCATCAGCAAATGCAATCACTTTCTCTGTTAATTTATTTAGTAACTGCAAGCCTTCGATAATATCAGCCTCAACATCATCAATGACAGCCGATAGTCGTGCATGAAATGGCTCAGGATTTGATAATTGCACAATAATTGATGACGGCTTCTCTTCCGGTGAAGGAATATTGTTAAAGGGTCGAGAACGAAACTCGTTAAACAAGCCTCTTTCCAACAATGCAGAAACAACTTGTAACTGAGTCGCGTTACTTGAATCAAACGCTTGGAATTGTAACGCCTTCTCATCTGAACATTCGCTAATTACCACTTGTTCAAGACGACGTTGTGGACCGTAAACGATATCTTTAACTACACCACTTACAGGGGAGTGAAAATATACCTGTGGGTTCTTTTTATCAAAAAATAAGGCTTGCCCTTTTTGAACAGCATCACCAACCTTAACAATTACTTTTGCCTTTATAAATTTGTAATTAACTGGTGATAACCCAACTTCGTTTGGCGTGGGTATAACTGACAATGCATTGTCAGGCTGGCCATCAAATGTAATTTTGAATTTTTTTTTGCTTTTTATTCGATTTAATGTTTTCATTGGAATTCCAAAGTATATTATCGACTTTTAAAAAATTCTACAAGATCCTGGGGGGGAAAAATGTTTAAAATAATTACATCAGCGAGCTTTTCCGGCTCAATTTCATTGGCAGTAAAAGTAGAGGTTTCTGCAATGACCGGTTTGCCACAAGAGACCATTATTGGGCTACCGGATACGGTTCTTAAAGAATCTCGAACACGCATAAAATCAGCCATCCAACTTGCGGGCTTTGATTTTCCAGCAAAGTCTTATGTTATTAATCTTGCACCAACGGATATCCCTAAACGACATATCAGTCTTGAGCTTGCGATTTGTGTTGGAATCTTATCAATCACCAATCAAATTCGTATAAATGAGGACCACTGCTTTATTGGCGGGGTATCGTTAGACGGTCATGTTACACCCGTAAAACAACTGTTGCCACTAATTTATTTTTTACCAAACTATAAAGCCATGACCTTTGTTATTTCTGCTAAAAATGAAACCGATATTCAAGCGATTAAAGATCTAAACTACATCCCTATTCACCATTTAAATGAGCTATCAAACACCAATGCCATAGAGAAGAAAACCACTATTTTTTGCCCACCCTTGCCTCAAACGAATCAATTAAGTTTTGATGATGTTCATGGCCACAAATTGGGCAAATTGGCCTGCGCCTTTTCAATTATTGGGCGCCACCCCCTATTATTTATTGGTTCACCTGGGATTGGCAAAACCATGTTAATCGAACGAACAAAAAGCATCATTCCCCCGCTATCAAATGAACAAGCACTCGCTAATTTTTGCTTTGAACAGCTCACATCTGACGCAACCACCTATACAACAACACCACCATTTTGTGCACCACATCACAGTATTTCTTTTGCCGGCATGGTTGGTGGAAAAAACCCTCCCCAACCAGGTGAAATTACTCGTGCCAACCATGGCATTTTATTTCTTGATGAAATTGGCGAATACCAACGACAAATTTTAGACACGCTACGAGAGCCGTTAGAAACCAAAACAATCATGCTTTCAAGGGCTGGATCGTCCATTCGTTTTCCAGCAGACTTCTTATTAATTGCTGCCATGAATCCATGCTATTGTGGTTACTTTTTCGATCCTCATCACGCTTGCCGTTGCTTACCTACACATGTTCAGCGGTATTGGCAGAAACTTTCACAACCCTTCTTAGACCGCATTGCCATCTGCTGTATCCTACATAAACCTGATGAGGGTGCCGCAACCATTTCTCATAACGAACTAACCAACATGGTTACTACAGGCATATCAATCTCCAAAAAGCGAAACCCCAATAAATTACGCAATTCCGAACTTAGTCGCGATATGATTTTATCTGTTAGTTCAATGAATGATGGAACAATGCAACTTTTAAATCAATTTTTTGAAAAAAAGAATGTCTCCATGCGTGGCCAGTTACGCATGTTGCGCTTAGCAAGAACCATTGCCGATGCCCACAATGTGACTTCTATTTCGAGTCAGCACGCCAGCCTTGCTATCCAGTTAACACAACACTCACAACTTCCTCGAGTGGGTTCAGGTCGATAATGATGCTAAACGATTTATCTTTAACTGCATTAATGCATCTTGAATGAACATTAAATTTGATTCCGCATCTCTGAAAAATTGAGGAGTAATGCCTAAATGTTTATCGGCCAGGTACTGAATGGTATCAAAAATTGGATCACTTAACTCTTCAACTCGAAAAAATGTTGAAATTCGGCCTTGATCTGCAAAGTAAAACATCTTTAAATCTGGATATGCTGATAAGTCTAGTTGGTTTTCAACCAATTGCTTCAATATATCTTTATAAGGAAGCCTTCGAAACATTTCGATAAGTGCGCCTTGATACACCCCCAACATGGTATCTAAACATTGCTGTTCTGAAATCCAATTTATTTTAATGCCATCTTTTTGTTGGTTTAACTGCGAAAACAAGTTAGTCATGCGTTGATGATAAGCATCAAAAAACAAGCTCAATTGTTGCTTGAGTTGATCACCACTATTGCTTAAATACTGCAATATGCAAACTTCATACAATCCACCTGAAATATATTTTTTTGTCCAATGGTCATTATCCCCTTCTGTTAGATGGGACACATCAATCGCAACCAACGCATCATTTTTTAGGATGTAATTTTCAAAATGACGGTCCCCCAAGCCAATAAAATCGCCAAAGGCGGCGGCCTTAGCATAGATACTGACCAAGTCCTGCTTTTTTTGAGCAAACACCTTTTGTTCATCTAAATAGTCTGACAACTCCCAAATAACGCCATTAATTTCAGTAAATGCTGCCTGACAATTGGCGACTGTAAATTGTTCTGCTATTTGATTGTACTTTTCTTGATTGGTATTGCACTTCTCCTTTAAAACAAATGATTGACTTTGAACTTGGATCTTGTAGATGGATCGGCCTTTACCAATATCTTCAACATGACTAATTTGATTTAATGGAGCTTTGAACTTGGCTTCTAACCAAGCTTCCAAGCCTTTCTTTTTAACTTTTGCTATAAATAGCGAATGCTTCATATTTTGTTCTAAAGAATTAAAGAATCGTTGTCGAATCTCTACATGGGCCTCGCCATAAAGGGCCAAGCGAGAGGTTGATCGTTTTAAATCCAATGAAAATTCATTATCAGACTCGAAAAATAACTGAATATCCGCCTCAAAGTAAGGGTCAATCCGATCATATATACTCAGCTTATTAAACTGCTCAATTAACTGATGATTAACCATTTGAATGCCCCACTGCTAAGAATGCATCACTAATAGATGCACATATATCTCGTGCCAAAACTGAGCGTAACCCAAGTTTCTGCTTTGCAATCTCCCCGGTTAACCCATGAATATAAACACCCAATTTTGCGGCATCATCAGGAGCAACTTGTTGCGCAATAAAGCCAGCGATGATCCCCGCCAATACGTCACCGGAGCCAGCTGTAGCAAGTGCTTGAGTTCCAGTGGTTGACTTCCAAATATTATTTTTTGTCCCAATGATAGTTGCATGAGTCTTATAAACAATAACCTGATTAATTAATTTGGCTGCAGTTAATACATCTTTATTCTCATTGACCAACTCAACTTGATTGATCATACGGAGGAATTCTTTTGGGTGAGGAGTAAATATCAATTGATGATCAGGATATGCGTGCATTTTAACCCATTGATACGCATCTTCCAGGGCATCTGCGTCAATAACAACTTGGCATGTGTTTTGTTTAAAAACTTGAAACGCATCATCATAGAAACCAGCCGCATCTGACAAACGCCCCAAGCCAGGACCAATTCCAACATTATTTATTTTTTCTTTAATAATAACTTCTTCGATCACCTTGATTGCATGACGATCCATAGTCCCCTTATTTTCAGGAACTTCAATTACAATCGCTTCTGGACATCGAAAACGTATCACCTGAGCCGTTAAATGCGTACAAACAACATATACTAGCCCAACCCCTGATCGAAGTGCGGCTTCAGTCATTAATGACGCTGCACCCGTGTACCGATTTGAACCTGCAATTAGTAATAATTTACCAAATGTTCCCTTGTGTGAATCTTTGTTTCGTTTTGGTAATAATTGAATAATTTCACTTGGATGCCTACGAATTAACATAATTCAACACTTTTTCTAAACGATTTAAGATTTCTTGTTGAGGAATTAATGCCAAACAATCCGCTAAATTAGGTCCGGACTCATATCCTGTCAGCCCTTTTCGTAATGGCTTCATCACCTTACCTCTACCCAGGGACAATTCTTTCATGATACGTCCAATCAATTCATCGACAAACGAAGGGGACCACTCATCTGTTTTAGTAATTTCTGCTTGAGCAAAACGCAGCACCGCAAAATCACTATCTGCCATGGATAACTCTTTATACTTTTCAAAGTACCCCTCGGTGCTTAAACGGTATACCTCTAAATAAACATCCGTGTTCGATAAAACATCAACATTATCACGAATAGACAATATTTTTTTATCTCTATCAACAAGTGCCTTGCTTTCATCAGATAAGTAGGACATTGCGACATTCAAAAATTCAGCATCGGATAATTGCGATAAATATTGCTTATTCATCCACGTTAATTTTACGGTATCAAATACAGCGCCAGCTTTATTGATGCGTTCAACATTAAATAAATCATTTAATTCATCAAGGGATAACAACTCTTTACCCTCAGGCGGTGACCACCCCAATAATGATAAATAGTTAATAAGAGCATGCGGCAAGAAGCCCTCATCTCGATACTCACTAACGGATTTGGCTCCGTGACGTTTTGATAACTTGGATCGATCAGACCCAAGGATGATTGGCAAATGTGCAAAAATTGGAACTTCCCAACCAAGCGCCTGAAAAATCATCATTTGCTTTGGGGTATTCGAAATATGGTCCTCACCTCGAACCACGTGGGTAATGCCCATTTCATAATCATCAATTACAACAGCAAAGTTGTATGTTGGGTTGCCGTCTGATTTGACAATAATAAAGTCAGAGATCAGATTAGCTTCAAATGATATATCACCTCGAATGACATCCTTCATTACTAACGTTTGATCATCGGGAACTTTAAATCGAATCGTCCATGGAATACCACTGGCCAACTTTTCCGCCACTTCCTCGGGGGTGTATTGAAGGCTTCTGCGAGAGTACATGTATGCCTCGCCTTTTTCCTCAGCGGCTTGTCGCTCCAACTCAAGTTCTTCGTCGGTTTCAAAACAATAATATGCATCACCATTATCGATTAATGTTTTCAAGTACTTGTTATAAACATTTGCATGGATGCGCTCTGATTGACGGTACAACATGGACCCAGCGGGTTGCATGGGAGATTCATCAAAATGAATACCAAGCCAGTCCAATCCTTCAAATATATTTTGTTCAAATGCTTGTGTTGACCGCTCTAAATCCGTATCTTCAATGCGCAGCACCAATGCAGCACCAAGCTTTTTTGCCCAAACCCAGTTAAAGATGGCGGTTCGAACACTTCCGATGTGCAGATTTCCTGTAGGAGATGGGGCAAACCTTAATCGTGGCTGCATTATTTAATACACTTTCTCAATAAAAAGCTGTGCTGACTGAACAGCCTCAAGACCAATAACCTCTGCAAGAATCCGACTGACCTTAAAGGACGAACCTTCACGACGTACAACTTTAGCAACCGCGCTCTTCCCATTTTTGGGATGAACAAACCGAACAAACTCACTCGCATAATCACCCGGCACGACAACTGAAAAAGGACTGTATTTGTACGAACTAGGCAAATCAACAAATGAAACAACGGCTTTACTCCGTGATGCTTGAATTGAAATGGTCATAAGTAAAATAATTAATAAAATTCTCACCTTACAATTATAGTGCAAGACGATGCGCGAGACAACGCTCCCTATTTATTTTTTTCTTTTAACAAATTTAACGCAGACCCTTTTTTAAACCATTCAATTTGAGCTGTGTTATATGAATGATTGCACTCAATCGTTGATATTGAGCCATCACTATGATGACATTTAAGAACAATTAATGATCCTGGTGAAAACTCGACTAAACCGTCAATCGAAAATGTATCGTCTTCTTTGATATGATCATAATCCGACTTATTTTTAAATGTTAGCGCTAACACCCCTTGCTTTTTCAGATTTGTTTCGTGAATACGAGCAAAGGACTTTGTCACAATGACCCGCACGCCCAAATGCCGAGGTTCCATGGCGGCATGTTCCCTAGATGACCCTTCCCCATAGTTCTCATCCCCAATAACTACTGTTCCAACACCTTTGGCCTTGTATGTTCGTGCTACAATTGGGACCGCTTCGTAGCCACCATTTGGGGATTTAACTGCGTTAGCTTCTTCATTAAACTCATTAATCGCACCAATTAAAAGATTATTTGAAATATTATCCAAATGCCCACGATACTTTAGCCAGGGACCAGCCATTGAAATATGATCCGTTGTGCACTTTCCTTTTGCCTTAATTAGCAACGATAGTGACTGATAATCCGCTGGTTGATTCTCGTTAAATGGTGACAAAATCTGCAATCGCTCAGATTGCTCATCAACAATTACATTCACGGAATCACCATCTGCCGCAGGTGCGATATAACCATCTTCATCAATATCAAAACCATTCGCAGGCAACTCTGCTCCTTGTGGCGGATCAAGCAAAACTTCGTCTCCTGAAGAGTTCGTCAATTTATCGGTAAGAGGATTAAAATCCAAGCGACCAGCCAATGCCATGGCCGTAACAATTTCTGGGGATGCAACAAATGAATGGGTATTCGGGTTTCCATCATTTCGTTTTGCAAAGTTTCGATTGAATGATGTAATAATTGAGTTTTTTCGATTTGGATCATCACTATGCCGCGCCCATTGCCCAATGCAAGGTCCACACGCATTGGCTAGAACCGTCCCACCCATGGCATCAAAGGTATTTAAAACACCATCACGCTCCACTGTTTTACGAATCATTTCAGAGCCAGGTGTAATTGTAAATTCTGCCTTAGCATTTAGCTTCTTTTCCACAGCCTGCTTAGCAATGGATGCTGCTCGGGTCATATCCTCATAGGATGAGTTGGTGCATGATCCAATTAAGCCCACCTCTAGCTCCATTGGCCAACCACTGGCTTTTGCGACTTCTGGAAACTTTGAAATTGGGGTGGCTAAATCAGGTGTGAATGGGCCATTAATGTGAGGCTCTAGTGTTGACAAGTCTATCTCAATCACCTGATCATAATAACTGTATGGGTCATTAATACATTCCTCATCTGCCACTAAAATATGCCGAACCTCATTGGCTAAATCAGCCACAGCTTGGCGATCTGTAATGGTCAAATACTCCGCCATTTTATCATCATAAGGAAAAATACTAGTGGTTGCTCCGATTTCTGCCCCCATATTACAAATGGTCCCCTTTCCAGTTGCAGATAAGGTTTCTGTTCCCTCTCCAAAATATTCCACTATGGCATTGGTGGCGCCCTTCACCGTTAAAATACCTGCCAATTTTAGAATAACATCTTTGGGAGACGCCCAATTTGATAGCCGCCCAGTTAATTTAACGCCAATCAATTTGGGATACTTCAACTCCCATGGCATACCAACCATAACATCAACGGCATCCGCACCGCCAACGCCAATGGCAACCATTCCCAGCCCACCAGCGTTGGGCGTATGAGAATCTGTACCAATCATCATTCCCCCGGGAAATGCATAGTTTTCTAAAACAACTTGATGAATAATGCCTGCGCCAGGCTTCCAAAAGCCAATGCCATATTTATTGGACGCCGATGCCAAAAAATCATAGACTTCTTTGTTTGAATCGATGGCTGTTGATAAATCTTTTTCAGCACCGACTTTTGCTTGGATTAAATGATCACAATGAACCGTTGATGGCACCGCCACCTTCTTTTTTCCGGCTTGCATAAATTGTAAAATGGCCATTTGCGCTGTGGCATCTTGCATGGCCACACGATCAGGGTGAAAGTCAACATAAGCATCCCCGCGGGTTGGTGACTTAGGTGTACCTTGACTTGCATGAAGCAATAATATTTTTTCTGTCAGTGTTAATGGACGATTCTCACGCTGCTTCAGTCCATCATAGTTCTTTTTAAACCCCTCATACACTTGTTTTATTACGTCTAAGTCAAATAACATGGCTTCTCCCTTTCAATATATAGTTTATCGGTAGGAAATGAGGGAAATCAATAATTACACCAAAGTTTAGTTCAATCCGCTCATTAATTCTTTAAATGCACTTGCCCCACCACTGCTTTGACACTCAATTACCGGTGTCGAAAATGTTATATTCAACTGCGATGGGTCAGCAATTTGTGCGACATCTAGCCCCATCCCTTTTAATACCGGGGTGAGTGTTGATTGATGGGCCAATTTAAACTGCTCATCAAACTTAGGTGCACTTTTTGCAGATGGTAATAACGAAAAAATATCCCCACCATTATTATTTACGATTAAAATCGTGACTGGTCGCTGACACTGATTTAACATAAAAAACGAATTTAAATCATATAGACTTGCTAAATCACCAACGATAGCGAGCAGTGGTGTATCGGATGGCACCATGCACAGACCAATAATTGTGGCGATATTCCCATCAATCCCACTTGCGCCCCGATTCACATGCAATAGCCTTAACTGTTGAGGATTCATTTGGTCAAAAAACCGAATGGGTAAACTATTGGATACAAAGCAATCAAACGGCTGCTCCATCTGGTGTAGCGCCGCGTAAATAAAAGCTAAATCCGATGTAGGGTATCGCTTAATTACGGATTCAATACTGTCAGCTGTTTTAATATTGATGCTACTACTATCCAGTGCGCATGAATTAAATGCCCCCTGATTTAATGATGCATATGGCAATTGATTGGATGCAATTGGAACAACAGGCCGTGCCCCTTCCGAAACATGAACTGTTTTGGCAGCAGACAAAAACTCTGCCATTCGCTTGCTCACCCAATGCCCACCAATATACAAAACGCAATCAAATGAACTGGGTGAATGGGTTAAGCAAAACGCATCGGCTGATGCCATTGCTAAAGGATGATTTTTTAATGCCCCATTGGTGCCATCAATAACCACTGGCCACTTGATATGGTCAATGAGCTGGCGAACCATTTGATGATCAACCCAGGGCTCCAACTGCCCAATACAAAGCACGCCCCTTTTAGCTGATGACAGTGCCGCTGGAATGGTGTCCGTTAGGGGCCGACGTTGCACTGTTAAAGGCGGGTTAACTGCATTGCCACCATTACTTTTTAAAGGGGGCTCATTCACGGGGTCCTCCAAATGGGCATTGATGTGAACGGGGCCAGATCGTATCTGAATTGATTCAATAACGGCCTCAAATGCGTTTTGATCAATTTGACCGGAGGCCCAATGAGCGGCTGCAGCGGCATCGTGAAAGATGCCCTGTTGCTGGATGGTTTGATTGGCACTTGTTCCTTGAAGATGGGATGGTCGGTCTGCTGTTAATGCAATAAGTGGGATGTGACTATTTACCGCCTCTGTCATGGCAGGGCATAGGTTACTAACAGCTGTTCCGGATGTGGTTACAATCATCACTGGCTGCTGAGTTGCTTTTGCAATGCCTAAAGCAAGGTACCCAACAGATCGCTCATCAAAAAAAGGAATCATTTGAATATTTAATGAATTTAACACTGAGACCAACTGTGTTGATCTTGACCCTGCCCCCATGCAACATACCGTGACGCCGGTGGCGACCAGGCGCTCAATTAACTCAACTAATGTTAACGTCATCTTGATTAAACACTTTCATAAATCCCATTAATTTCAAATTCAACTCATCCCATTCACGATCAGGCCGTGATTCATTGGTTATCCCAGCACCAGAAAACAGTGTGACTCGATTCTTTTTTACAATCCCTGACCGAATGGCCACAACGATACGACTGGCCCGATGCGATAGCATGCCGACTGGGCCGGCGTACCACTCCCTTGAAAATGGTTCTAGTTCAGAAATAAGATCAAGGGCCTGTCGTTGTGGGGTTCCCCCAACAGCCGGTGTTGGATGCAGCCCATTAATAACATCCAATGGGGATATTCCAGGCCCGCATTGCCCAGAAAATTCCTGAATTAAATGAATCAAGTATTTTAATTCAAGCGTTGATGGCGTTGACGTGGAAATTGGCGATACGCAAAGATTTGTTAACGCCGCCTCAATATAATCTGCCACATATTGATGTTCATCTCGTTCTTTTTGCTGATTTAATACCTGCTGTTTTTCAGCCCCCTTTTTAAAGGTTCCTGCAATTGCTTCCGATGTTAATTGGGAATCAACCAACTCAAACAATCGCTCAGGTGTGCCACCAATGAATGCGGCACCATTGTCAAAGGTCTGGACAAAATGGATTAAGCCAGGATCATTGGCTTGAATGAAGGTCATTAAACAAAACGGATTCAATTCTTGATCAAACTCAACCTGAGATTGACGAGCTAATACAACTTTACTTAACGCACTATCTCTAAACTGATGCTGTGCTTGACTGACCATAGCCACCCATTCCTCTTTTAAAGGAACATGCGCCACTGACTGCGCCAATGGCTTGGTCAAAATTTCTGTTGCATCAATACGATTTAGTTCGTCTATAATTGCAAGCGAATCCGACACGGTATGGTGTGAGTTTCGACAATCGAGAATCATTTGACAACGCCACTGTTCGTCCTGCTTTCTTAAAATCACTTTTGGCAACACCCATTGCTCGGCTGGCAATTCAGAAGCTGTGGCGTCTTGATTAAATGCAGCGCCTCCCACCAATGATATTTCATGATTGGACAACTGTTCCCAAAAGCGTCGGACACCGTCTTCATCAAAGGCTTCCCAGCAACCAATGGCGAGCCATTCAGATGTTTGATGTGGCAAAGAAAAATAAAACAGTTGCGACTGCTTTAATTGCACAGCAACACGTAACAATGGCGGCAATTTTGGCACATCAAACTCAATTGACGATACCCCGCTCGATTGTTGAAAAGCGGAATGAACATCATTTAATTGCCCACTATTTAATGGCATGAATAATTTGTACGGATTGAAACATTACAAATTCAATCTCAACTTTTTTAAACCCAGCGCTGAGCAACGTTTGCTTTAGTTCTTCTGGGGATGAAAATGCCTCGATGGATTCCATCAGGTATGAATAGGCGGATCGCTCCCCTGAAAAAAACGATCCAATTGGAATGACCCAAAAACGCAAATAAACATTATTTAAAAACCGCAATAACCGATTATTTGGCTGGCATGATTCTAAAATAATTAAATCCCCTTTTGGCTTTAAAACACGATGCATTTCTTTAAATGCCGTTGGCAAAGATTCAAAATTACGAATGCCAAAAGAGACCGTTATGGCATCATGCGCATTATCATTAAATGGCAATTGGTGAACATCCGCAACCTGCTTAACAATCTTTGATATGCCCATTGCTTCACACTTTTTCTCACCAATATCCAACATTTCCTTGGCCATATCCAGTGCAATTACATGCTTTAGTTGTGGGCACTTTTTGACAGCTGTAATTGCAACATCCATTGTGCCAGAAGCAACATCGATTAACGATGATGCCGTTAATGAGATTTTTTGAACAAGCTTATTGCGCCAATAGATGTCCGACCCAAATGTTATCCAACGATTGACCTTATCGTAAGTTGAGGCAATGCCATCAAACATAATCCAGCGTTCTTTTTTACTTGGCACCATGATTTAAATATACAAAAAAGGTAGCGGCCAGACAATCGAATACATTCCCTGTTCCCAGGTACTGACTGAAACAACACCCCCATTAAGACATCAACCAGACTCACCATCGAATTCACCTGTTGAAAAGGGTGAGAATTTTCACTAAGCACCTCACCAGGCGAACCTTCCTTTTAGTGATTGCATTAAATAATGTTAATCTTGATCATGATTAGTGGCTTGTTTGCTCGACTAAATATTTGAAATTACAGTCACTTAATTGTCGATAGATTACTGTGCTTAGGCATGGTAAATTAGTAAATTAAACTAAAAAACAACTGCAGGAGAACGTTATGGCTATTAATAGAATTGGGCGTATGGCAATTAAACAGACGCATTTGTATAAAGGAAACACCTCCCCGTTAAAAACTGCCGCTAGGGACTACAACAATAGCGACTACAACAATAGATTCCAAACGGCAACGGTTCCAAATTCAATTCTTGAAGCTTGGCTGATTCATCAGGTGCCTTCTAATTTGGCTATCATTCATCAAAAAGCAATAATTAATCAAGAAAATGAATCAGAAAAGCAACGAATTTACTCGATTTTAAAAAAGTTGGATGAGTGGGTAAATGAAAAAAAAGATGAAAAAGCGATCAGACTGAACATAATGGATAAAATAGAAATTATTAATGGTACCCCCCAAATAAAAGGAAATCTTCATCTAAGCGGTTGTACTATTCCAAGCTCACTCCCAAACGGGTTAACGGTGCTGGGAAATCTTGAGCTAAGCCGTCGTACCGGTCTAACATCACTCCCAAACGGGTTAACGGTAGGCGAAGATCTTACGATATTCAATTGTTACGCTCTAGCCTCACTCCCAAAAGGGTTAACGGTGCACAAAACAATTAGTCTAATAAGATGTACCGGCCTAACATCACTCCCAGACGGGTTAACGGTGCACGGCAATCTTGATCTACGTTATTGCTCCAATCTAACATCACTACCAGACGAGTTAACGGTGCACGGAAATCTTGATCTAAGCCGTTGTGCCGGTCTAACATCACTCCCAAACGAGTTAACGGTAGGCGGAGATCTTCGTCTAAGTGGTTGTACAAATCTAACATCACTCCCAGATTGGGTGTTTAATTTAAATAGCAATCAAATTGTAAATGCTCAAAATACTGGGATCCCTGTTCGATTAATAGCTATGTACAATAGCAGGCAAAATGAAGCTGGTTATAGTGGGCCTCGTCTGCTTTTTAGTGTTAGAGACTATCATTCAACTGATGTTAATGCAGCATCCTTACCCAACTTAGTTTGTGATGTAAAAGGGCTACAGAATAGCGTCCCCCATTCATTGTGGGCATTTGCTAAGCGTGAAACTGAAGCAGGTAGCTTATTTAATTCATTTGCCATATTTTTAAGTCGTTTAATGAATGAATTACCGGCGGTAAGGCCTGGTGATGACCACCTTTTGCGATTAAAAGATAGGTTAGCAACGTTATTTCAGAAAATGGAATCAGAGTATGAAGAAAAAGGATGTCATTTGAGCCAATGTGATTTGATAAATGACATATTAAGTGCGGCTGAAATGGCCGTAGGGACTTGTATTGATAAAGTAAAAGTAGGGTATGTATTTATGCAACTCTTTTTAAAGCGCGATTTTGAAAATGATTTAAATAAAATGAATGCCATAATAAAAATGGTTGAGGATATTTCAGCTCAAAGAATTTTATTTGATCAAGATACAGGTCAATTCATTCATGTTGCATCCGCTATTCAAGACGGTGAGGGATTTGAACATGTAGATAAAAGAAGGGCGATATTATTACAAGTTATGAACCGCGAAAGCGAGAGTGATTTTGAGCAAGATGAACTCACACGTATACTATATAATGAGGAGCTCCAGAAAAGTATGAAGAAAGATGAACTTGAACAATATTTAGCGGAAAAATTAATTGAAAAACATCCAACGATGCGATCATTACGAATTGGCGATGACGTTGAAGACATACTAAACCTCGCTTACGAATTATTAGGTACGGATTTTCATAAAATTGATATGCGCTATAAGAGCTGTTGTTCATTAATTGATACGAAAAAAAGTGCAGCCATCGCATATATTACTGATATCATTGAAAATAAGAAAGATTAATCAAGCAGCCAAACAATACAGGCACTAGTCACACCTCCTGCTCATTTACTAATTATAATTTTTTCAACCCTGCTTCAATGCCATCAAACATAATCCAGCGTTCTTTTCTTGAAATCAAACTTACATTTATTTAACGAAAACTTCGAACTGAAACAATTAGAAGCTTTGTAAATTTTACTTAAGGCATTGCTTGAGTTTTTGGTTTCGTGCTATATTATTCAAACTAAATCAGCCATAAGGCAAACTCAGTGGAGGAATAATGAGAAACTACGATTTAACTGTATTTTACGATACAAGCAACGGTGAAGACGCTGCTAAAGAATTAGAAACAAAACTAGAAACAACCATCACAAAAAACGGTGGTAAAATTTACAATAAAGAATATCTCGGTAAAGTAAGCTTAGCTGGAACATTCAAACACCATACACAAGCATACGGTACTCGCTTCCAGTATGCTGCGGACAATGCATGTTTGACTGCACTTGACAAAGAATATCAAATTAACGAAGGCATCATTCGCCAATTAAACACACGTTTAGAAAGCGTTCTAAACGAAGAAAAGATTGCCGAATTAACTAAATAAGCCATGGCGTCCTTTAACAAAATTCAGATTACTGGAAAATTGAGCGATGCACCGGATGTTAAAGCAACAACCTCAGGGCATTCTCTAGCTAAATTCACGCTAATTGTACCTCGTGTAGAATCTTTACCCTCCACGCGATTCGACTATATACGAGTAACTGCATGGCGAGATAATGCTGACAAAGCTGCTAATTTCCAAAAAGATGATATTGTTTACGTTGAAGGTCGTATTTTGACAGACTCTTACGAGGATCAATCATCAGGCCAACGAAAATGGACAACAGAAGTTGATGCACGCCAAGTGGTTAATTTCAACGAAGTTTTTGGCAGTATCCCTACTGGCTCTGGCGGGTCCAATGAACCAAGCCAACCACAAAACGAAGCCTCATTTGAAGCCCCACCAGTTGAAAACTTACCCATTGAACCAGTTGATGAATCCGCATTCTTTAATGATGCCGCTATTGAGGATTCTGACAATAACCTTGAAGAAGACGTACCTTTCTAATAAAATGGTGACTTATGAATAAAGCATTTTTAATTGGCCGCTTAGTTAGAGACCCCGAATTTAGGATGACTCCGTCGGGAATCGCATTATGTCGTTTTACGATTGCTGTTGATCGGATTCCTAAACAGGAAGATCAAACTGCTGACTTTATTCGTGTTGTCACTTGGCGACGATTAGCAGAAATTTGCAACCAGTACCTTAAAAAAGGAAAGCTAACTGCCGTTGAAGGCCGTTTGCAAATTGATTCATATGAAAAAGATGGGGAAAAACGCTACAGTGCTGAAATAGTCGCTGATGGCATGCAAATGTTGGACCGAAATAGTGAACCAATGGATGCACAATCAACACAACAATCACCGAGTTTTGACTTGGTATAAATAAGAGGAGAAAATCATGGCAAATAAACCAGTTAAAGAAGCACCAAAATTCAAACGTAAGAAAAAGCGTCCTTGTCCATTAACTATTGATCAGATTAATGTATTGGACCACAATGACATCGAAAAGTTACAACGATTCATTAGTGATCGTGGTAAAATCTTACCTCGACGTAACACCGGTGTATCTGCGAAAAAGCAACGAATTGTTGTTAACGCTATCAAACGTGCACGTAATTTAGGCGTTTTGCCTTACTGTGCAGAGTAAAGGGGTTATTCAATGGAAGTTATTTTAATTAAAGATTTAAAACGTAAAGGTACTTTTGGCGATGTGATTGAAGTTGCAGATGGTTATGCAACCAACTACTTAATCCCAAATGGTTTTGCATTATACGCAAACAAAGCGAATAAAAAACGTTTTGAGGAAATGAAGGGTAAAGCGCTTGTTGAAGTAAACAAGCTTCGCGATGATTTGAAAACGACAGCAAGTGAAATTAAAGGGCAATCCTTTACAATGACGGCATTATCAAGAGATGGCAAATTGTACGGATCCATCACGCCATCCATAATAGTTGATTTAATTAAAGAGACATTACCCGAAGTTAAGATTAATGCCAGTGATATTATCATTGAAGAAGGTAACATAAAGTACGTTGGGACCTATGCTTGCAAAGCTCAGTTCACGAAAGATATTTCAGCTGATTTTGATATTATTATTGAATCAGATGAATCAGATGAACAGCCAGAATTACTTGAAGCAATTCTTGCAGAAGATGAAGCTGTTGAATCTATTGAAGATGAAGAAGCAGCTCAAGATGATGCAGTAAGCATTGAGGATGGTGATTCAACTGAAGCTGAAGAGACTGTTGCTGAAGCTACTGAATCTATTATTGAAGAATCAGACGAGTCAGACGCTTCTGAATAAGTTCGTCCCTTGTCTGGGATTCCATCACATTTAAAGCAACTTATAAAAGACCTCCCCAATCAACCTGGTATTTATCAGATGTTGGATATCCATGGGGAGGTTATTTATGTTGGTAAAGCCAAAAATATTAAAAAACGAGTTACCTCTTATTTTAGTGGAACAAAAGACTTTAAAACACAGGCGTTGGTTGCCCATATCCATTCTATTGAACCAATTATAACCACGTCCGAGCATAAAGCATTATTATTGGAGAATAACTTAATTAAACAGCGACAACCTCGTTTTAATGTTTTATTAAAAGATGATAAAACGTACCCATACATCAAAATCACTGTTCAAGAACCGTTTCCCAGAATTATTATCACACGTAATAAGCTCAATGATGGTGCTCGCTATTTTGGACCATATACATCGTATGGATCAAGCCGGAAACTGAAACAAGCTATTTATGACACATTTCCAATTCGAGATTGCAAACAATACATTGACTTGGAATCAAACCAAAAAAAATGCATTAAATTGGATATTGGAAAATGCATTGGCCCTTGCATTTATAAAGATACAAAAGAGGAATACGATGCGTTGATTGAACAATGCATTCAGTTTTTAGAAGGAAAAAGTTCTCGTCTAATTGAAGATCTTAATGCTGAAATGAAACAACTAGCCAACAATCAAAACTATGAACGAGCAGCGAAGCTTAGAGACCGAATTTTGCAACTAGAGCAAATTCAAGCCCAGCAACAAATTGAATTGGACACCAATCAACATTACTTTTTTATTGGGTTTTCATCCAACCAGCATTTCCATTATGGTGTTTGCCAACATTATGCGAATAAACGCTTTATTTCCCAGTTGGGGAAATACACGCCCATCGAAAATAACTTGGATGATTTCATTTTGCACTTTATCGATGCCACATTACGAAAATCGCCAAAAAAGCTAACACTCATTCTTTCGCAGAGTATTACGGTTGACCTTGCGTCAATTACAGACACTTATGATTCAACAATTAAACTTCAGCAACCAACTAAAGGACGCTACTTTGAACTTCTTTGCTTGGCAGAACTCAATGCTCAGAAGTCACTGATCGGCATTAGCAAAACATCATTGGTTAACCAATTGGAGCCCCCTATTGATTTATTAAAAAAGGATCTCGCCTTGTCCAAGCGACCTAACATTATTTTTGGATGTGATATCTCACATTATTATGGCACAAATATTGTTAGTTCAGTTGTTGTATTTATTGATGGAAAACCAGCCAACCACTTGTATCGTCACTTTAATATTAAAACGGTCACCACAGGAAAAAGTGACGACGTTAAATCAATGAGAGAAACCGTATCTCGTTTGATTGATCATTATGATATGCAACCTGACCTTTTATTGATTGATGGCGGGAAAGGCCAATTAAATGCAGCGCTAGATGCCCTTAAAAGCAAAGGCATTACAAATCAAGACTGTATTGGGCTAGCTAAAAAAAATGAGCTCATCTTCACGCCATATAGCAGTGATCCTATATGTTTACCGCACCACCATCGTGGGTTAAATTTATTGAGATTTGTGCGGGATGAATCGCATCGTTTTGCTTTAAATTTTCAGCGACGTAAACGGACAATAGAATAATTCAACAAATACACCAATGTTTGCTACACTATAGTCACAGGTGATTTCACATTATGATGATACGTTTACTTTTAATTTGTTTGTTAAGCACATTTGCCTTTTCACAAGAAAAGGCCGCTCGTATTCAGCAAGAGATCAAAAAGAATTCCGCAATAATTAAAAAGAAAAAGCGGCAAGAAAAATCCATTTTAAAAGAACTTGGAAACCTACGAACCAACATCTATTTGACGCAAAAAAAATTAAACCAGGCCTATAAAAAATACAATAGTTATCAACAACAAATCAAAGATACAGAACAGAAACTCAGTACTGAATCTGACCGACTACGACAAACCACGTCTTTTTTAAATCAAAAAATTGTTACGCTTTATAAAGAAAATCACCGCCCACTGTTGCAACTGATTTTTAATTCAGATTCTTTTTCAAATCTAATCAATAACATGTACTTTTATGAAAAAGTAATTGAAAGTGATTACTATGATTTGGTTGAAGCTAAAGAAAAAATAGATACATTTAGAGCCAATAAAAAACGACTTGAGTTTAGTAAAACTAAAGTAAATCAACTTAAAGATAATATTATTCGACAGCGTCATCAATTAAAATACTCTCGAAAACGTTACGAAAAATCACTTGTTTCTCTTCGTTCAGATTTGAAAAAGTTTGAAGAACGAAACAAGGTGTTACGAGATGAGTCTCAACAACTAAGCAAATACATTAATCAAACATCCAATGGCAATACCAAAAAGGCATATTATGGTACGGGCAGCTACATTCGCCCTGCGGGTGGTTACATATCCTCACGATTTGGATTGCGACGTCACCCAATATTTAAACGTCGACGAATGCACACTGGTATGGACTTTGCTGCACCTAGAGGGTACCGCATTAAAGCTGTGGACTCTGGTAAAGTGCTGTTTTCAGGCTTTAAGCGTGGCTATGGGAATGTTACGATTATTAACCATGGTTGGCGACGAAATAAAAGGATTTCATCCCTTTATGCGCATCAATGGAAGATGATTGTTCAAAAAGGACAAATGGTAAAAAAAGGACAACTGATTGGCTATGTTGGCTCAACTGGTTACTCTACTGGCCCCCACCTTCATTTTGAAATTCGTGAAAATGGAAAACCAGTCAACCCTAGTCAGTATTTACGCTTATAAGATTTCTCACCCGTTGATTCGCTGGGGCATTTTTAAAAAAATAAATGGATGATTTGACCAAGAATCAAAATAAAAATATGATGATGTTGTGGCTATTTCGAATAAAAAAGCATATTTTAATACAACCATCAAAGATAAATACGAAGCGGGTATTGCCCTCGCAGGTTGTGAAGTAAAGTCCATTCGTAATGGGCACATGACCATTCACGAGAGCTATATTCGCATTATTGATAACGAGATTTTTCTTGTAAATGCAAATATCCTACCTTATGAGCAAGGCAATCGACATAACTTAAAACAGAATCGTGATCGTAAACTATTACTGCATCGTCGTGAAATTGAAAAAATCTCACAAGCATTGGAACGCCAGGGCATGATTGCTGTTCCTACCAAGGTATATTTGAAAAAGAACCGATTCAAAGTTGAAATTGGTGTTGGAACTCCAAAAAAACAATTTGATAAACGAGCGAGCATTAAGGATAGAGAAGTCAAACGATCATTGGATCGTTCATTTAAAAACCGAGCGATTTAGATGCCTGCCGCTCCCCTTGTTTCTTTAGGTTCAAATTATAATGTACCAGGACTGCAAAGCGCGCACGAACCTGAGGCAGAAGAACCTCAGACTGAAGAACCTGAGACACAAGAATCTGGGACGCATGAAAATACTAAACATCATCATTTATTAACACCTTCTGCAATAGGCATTGGCACTGGTCTTTATTGCGCATTACTCCCTTTTGGCGAGGGGAAACCTGCCATGGTTGCCACTGTTGGATTCTGTGCGGCATGCATTGGCCAAAATTACTCAAGGCAGTTCAGACAAACATCAGAAGGCTTTCCAATCGAAACCCAATCGGATCAATCACGTGGAGATGCCTTTTTTGACTGGTTACTTATTTCTTCCACAACAATTCTTGTTATTGGGTTTCTTAACTCTTAAAAAATTGGGGCTTTATTTATAGGGTAATGGATCTGCAATATTGGCCTTTAAAAAGCCATTGAGCCTTAATTTGCATGCCGGGCATTTGCCACACGCTGGCTGAGTCCCTTCGTAACAAGTGTGTGTATGCGCATACCAGTCCAATCGCCCCAACTGATTCATTTCAATCACTGTTTCAGCTTTGGTTAAATGCATTAGCGGCGTTCTTATTTGCAAATCATTTTCCATAGCCAAGTTGATGGTCTGCTGTTGGGATTGTATAAAGTCTTCACGACAATCTGGATAGCCTGAGAAATCGGTCTGACACACCCCTGTGTAAATAATAGTCGCATTCTGCTGATGGGCAATCATGGCCGCTACCGTTAAAAATAGGGCATTTCGGCCTGGCACAAAGGTGGTTGGCAATTCGCCATCGTTTTGTTGAATGGGTTGGGTTTGATCCACCAATGCGGAGTTCGATAAACCGGCCATAAACCTTAAATCAATACACTGAAAACTGGCACCAGCTAATTTTGCCAAATTTTTGGACGCTTCAATTTCGATGCTATGCCGTTGACCATAGTCAAAACAGACACAATGAATGGTGGTGTGTGCTTTAGCCGCGATTGCCAAGCAAGTCGCTGAATCTTGCCCGCCGGATAACAATACAATTGCATCTGCCATTTGCATATTCTAACTTAGGCATGAATCGATCAGCAAGATGGGAGCCAGGGTTTTTGACTATAAATCCTCAACGTTTATTGTATCGCCATCGTTATTAATCGTATCGTTACTAGATTCAGGTTTATCCCCCATTACATTCGATCCGTCATTTCGAGCATTTGAAGTACTATTCATGCCCTCCTGACCCGTCCATGCTGTTCTACGTTTTCCTTGTGTTCTGGCAATTGTATCCTGGCTGGAATCCACATCTTTAGTTTTCATTTCTTTTTGTTGATCAGCTTTGGCATTTAAAGTAGCCAGTGCTTCGGTTACAGCTTGACCCGAATAGTTCCTAAAAGCACCATCTACTGCAAATGGATTGGGGACGGCATTTGGTGACTGTCCTTCGAACGACCTGTCGGAGATATCACTTTCTCCTTCTCCATTAATTTGGTCCCCTATTTGTCTAGCTAAAAGACTTGAATTAGCCCTACTTGCTGCAAATAGGTTGGGGGCGGCATTTGGTGACTGTCCTTCGAACGACCTGTCGGAGATATTAGTTGTATCTGAGCCTGGTCTGGAATTCACAGAATTCTGTTTAGCGCCCTGACTATTTTCTCGCCAGGCTTCTCCCCGTTGTTGTGACACCACTTCAGCGATATTTGATTGAACCGCTGCCATTCTAACCGGTGACTTTAAGATGTTCTTAAACTCTTTATTTTTTTTATTATTTAAATCATTCATGGTTACTCGCTCTTCCGGATCTGGATGCAATATGTTCGACAACTGAGTTATCATGATTATTGAATCATGTGATAATCTTTGGTACTTATTAAAATCTGTTTGAATGTGAGTTTTAGTTGCTACCTTGTAGCAAAGTGTGAGTGGTTTAAGATTTTCTATCGGCCCGTCCAAAAGCATGTTTATAAAATCATCATCTGGCTCATAATAGTTATAATATGGCACATTTCCTTTAAAGGGCATGCTGCCGATCATAAACTGAAATAGCATATTCCCATACGCCCACACATCTGCAGCGCTACCACTTGGCTCATGTTCCTTAACACTCTCAGGAGCGATTGTATTTAGGGTGCCAACCGACTCCTTTGATAGTTGATCTGTACGTTCTTCTAGCCCTCGATCAATTAACTTTACCTTGCCGTCAAAAGTGACAATTAAATTGGCGGGTTTAAGGTCTCGATTAACTCTGCCCTCTTGATGGTATAAAACTAACGCATCAAAAAGACCTTTCAGTTCATGTGTATTAAGGCCTTTTTGTTTCCATCTATCCAGATCTTGATACCCTCGCTCAATTAAAATTAAGCCTTTTTGGCCATATTTTTTACTTTCCTTAATCAATGCGCCCTTAGTTTCCGCGGCACCATCTACATTTGGCAATCCTGCTTCATAACCAAATGCCCCCAAATTATCATCGTTAATTTTAATATTTTTCACAGCAACTTCAATGACTTCTTCTTTATCAGATACAATTATTGCAGATTGAACTTGGTGAGAAAATGATCCTGAACCTAGAACCTTTCTACTCAGTTGAAATAATGGGCTTTTATCATCTCGCCAGTCAACTTTTGCTTTATCAGACTTATCACTATTGATATCCAATTCATAATAGAGGTTATCTCGATTTTTAAATTCACCACCATGTCGAAAAAACCGCATGCAACTTAGAAGTTTATCGAAATCAGATGAATCTAAATCACTTTTACCATCATACTCTGTTAATAACCTCAACATTGTATTGGCATCATTTGGCAAATTATCCATTTTCAAATCTTCCATGATTTTCCCCTTGTCCAAATCTTCTAAAATTTCTGGAATTCCCTCTGGATCGTCAAATAAGCAGTAAAGCATGTTACTAAACTGATTAAAAACTTCTTTTCCTAAGCTCTTTCTTGTTAAATCGGTTTTTCCATTGATTAGCAATTTATGGTACCCCTCATCACCTGGATTTTTTTTGTTCAAATTCTCTTCTGAAATTTCAAATTCATATCGAACAACATCTGAACGGGTCATATTGTTCACAGATTTAATACTTCTAGGTGGTGGCATTTTTGCGGATGACGCTTGAAACTTTGTATCTATACTTTCTTGAGTACTATTTTCTAAAGGAAAATCATTTTCAGTAATGACCTCGACAGGCGTAAAAAAAACACCTCCAACAGCGTCTGGAGACCTCATACGTTTTAATTGGACCTTTAGCTTATCATCTAGCTTATCATCTAATTGATTTAATAAGGCTTGTTTTTGATTGTCATTTAATTTTTCAAAATCTTCTATTGCTTTTTTAGGATTTTTTTCGAAATCGTCTTTAAACTTCTGTAAATTAGGGCCTAATAAATCCATAATATTTAATACCCATAATTCGGGGGGGGTAAACCTAATTTTTTATATTAACTGACTGACAAATACTCCCTAATCAAGTATCCCTCCAAATAAAACCCTCAGTTATTAGAAGCGATATATCCCCCAAATTTGTTTACTACCAAGTTATTATTTTGATGAGATGGGGTAAATCTATTACTTACCAGCCTTTTATTTTGTTGAGATTTGCAATTTTTAATTGGCAGAGGTATAGCGGAAGCTATCCTTTGTCAGTTCAAATTGTGAAGATCTCAAAATAAATGGTTGGTAGCGGGGGCACCGCATTTTTGCCTCAATTCACCATTGCTTCTTCTGCCACTGGCAGCGCAATGCCTCTTTCTTCAAAAAGCCGAACCTGCGACCTTTTTCCCCTATCAACATCTATTTACTACCAATTTATTATTTTGATGAGATGGGGCATTTCTAAATGTAAGGATAGTACCGATAGGTACAGACTGTAATTTAAAATGGCTCAGATCGCGAAATAATAATTTGGTAGCGGGGGCACCGCATTTTTGCCTCAATTCACCATTGCTTCTTCTGCCACTGGCAGCGCAATGCCTCTTTCTTCAAAAAGCCGAACCTGCGATCTTTTTTCCATACACAATTTGTTTACTACCATATTATTATTTTGATGAGATGGGCCATTTCTAAATGTAAGGATAGTACCGATAGGTACAGACTGTAATTTAAAATGGCTCAGATCGCGAAATAATAATTTGGTAGCGGGGGCAGGACTCGAACCTGCGACCTTCGGGTTATGAGCCCGACAAGCTACCACTGCTCCACCCCGCGATATAATATTATTTTTACAAAAAAATGCAGGCCTGGCAACCCCTCTTATCTCCTGCCTGCTTGACAACTTTTGTTACATTCGAAATAATTCGGTCATGGCACAAGCAGAAGGATTAACATTACCATTTGAATCAGAAAATGCGATTCGCGTAGAACTATTAGAAACGTTTCCATACAATGGTAACCCACAAAAAATAAACTATTCCACCACTGAATTTTCTGCTGTTTGCCCATTTTCAGGCTTGCCAGACTATGGTCAATTAATCATCGATTATCAACCTGCAGATAAAATTGTTGAACTTAAGTCGCTCAAATACTACATCACCAGCTTTCGAAATGTTGGGATCTATCAAGAACATGTCACGAACCGAATTTTTGACGATTTGCACCGATTACTTACCCCCACTTACTTAAAAATAACAACCATATATAACACTCGTGGTGGTATTGATACCACATGTGTGGTTGAACGTTAGCTAAGTTTTAAAAAATTTCCTATTAATTGCTTGCCATGATTGGTAAGAATGCTTTCAGGATGAAACTGAATCCCAATCACAGGGTATTTTTTATGTTGGACCCCCATAATTGTGCCATCTTTTAACTTGGATGTTATATTAAGTTCTTTTCGCGGGAATGTATCCTTATTTATAACCAATGAATGGTAACGGGTAGCATCAAAGGGGGTTTCGATGCCTTCATAAATTCCCTCCCCTTTATGGTACACTTGCGACACCTTGCCATGCATAATTTCATCGGCATAGGTTGTTTCCCCACCAAATACCTCACCGATGGCTTGATGCCCTAAACACACGCCTAATATTGGCCGCTTATCGTAATACGTTTTAATTACTTCTTTGGAAATGCCTGCACCATCCGGGCGTCCAGGGCCAGGGGAAATAACAATTGCTCGAATTGATAATCGATTGATCTCATCGATGGTCAATTCATCATTACGAATAACGCGAATATCTTGTGTAAACTCACCAATGTACTGGACCAAGTTATACGTAAATGAATCATAGTTATCAATCACCAATATCATGTTATTTCTCCATTAAAACAGGCCATAATTACCCCCTGTGCCTTGTTTTTTGTTTCATTAAATTCATTCTCTGGAATAGAATCAGCCACAACACCTGCCCCAGCCTGGATATTATACGTCTCTTTATCCGCAATTATGGTACGTATTGCAATGCAAAAATCACAATCCCCCGAGAAGTTAAAATAGCCCACACTTCCTGAATAGATGTGACGGGCATCTGGTTCCAACTGATTAATAATTTCTATGGCCCTTATTTTAGGGGCACCACTGACTGTTCCCGCTGGAAATGTTGCTTGAAATAAGTCAATAGGAGTCATATTCTCTTTTAGAGTACCAGTCACATTTGTAACCATATGCAACACATGCGAATATCGTTCAATGGTCATTAAGTCATTAATTTCAATTGATTTGTAATCACAAACACGACCTAAGTCATTACGACCTAAATCAACCAACATAATATGCTCGGCAACCTCTTTCTCATCTGTTTTCAAATCTTCAATTAGATCATCCTCGTTGCTACCCGTTCGTTTTCGAGTTCCTGCAATGGGCCGAACAGTTGCTACACCGGCTTCTGATTTAACTAAGATTTCTGGTGATGAACCAATTATTTTTGTATCGCCATAATTAAAATAAAACATATATGGTGATGGATTGATATGGCGCAATGACCGGTATACGGAAAGAGAGTCTTTGGTCTTCGGCACAGTAAATCGTTGTGACAACACTGCTTGAAAAATGTCGCCTTCCTTAATATGATCCTTTGCTTTTAGTACTGCATTTTGATAATCTGCTTGTGACCAATTACTCGATACGTCAGACCAATCCAGTTGGGATGGTTTACTGATTGGTCGATACTTTGAATCAGAAAGTGACGTTTGAAGTTGCTCAAATATCTGGTGAATGTATGCATCAGATGTGATGGGCTTATGACTGGACTGAGTAATAAATATCATCTGATTAGCATGGTCAAAAACGACCAATAACGTAGGAATTTGAAAATCAAACAGGCACGAATCCTTTTGCTGAACATCCAATTGTTCAATGACTTGAATCACTTCCCAAGAAAAATAACCAAAAAAGCCCATCGATACTGGCGTTTCACCACTTTGTGAATGATTTATTGATTTATAAAGTTCATTTAATTGATTTAACGGGTGCCCTTCGTGAACTGTCTTTGTATTATTAATTGTTAATGAAATGTAATCTTGATAACCCTGGACACGACAAAGTGGATCAAGCCCAATCATAGAATAGCGTCCAATTGATTGCCCTTTTTCGACACTTTCTAAAAAAAATGCATCTGTCTGATTCAACTTTAAGTATGCTGCAATCGGCGTTAGTAGATCGTTATTAAAACCAAGTGTTCTTGAATGAACATTTATTGAATTCATGGCTATCATTATATATGAATGGAAAAATTCTATAAATACGTAATTCATGGTTTTATTGTTCATAAAGCTATGAATTGATGTGGGCCCCGGGATTGGGTATACTTTAGGCTATGAGTAACGTAAAAAACCAATTTAAAGATACATTAAATTTGCCAAAAACAACGTTTCCGATGAAGGCAAACTTAAGTCAGAATGAACCACAACGATTAAAAAAATGGGGAAAAGACAAATTATATTCTAAGTTACTCGATATTGGTAAAAATCGACCGGCATTTACATTTCATGATGGCCCGCCGTATGCCAATGGCTCTATTCACATTGGTCACTTACTAAATAAAGTACTTAAAGACCTTGTTGTCCGGTCCCAATACCTTTTAGGAAACGGATGTGAATACATTCCTGGCTGGGACTGCCATGGCTTACCAATTGAGCATAAAGTGTTATCAGAACTATCTCCAGAAAAAAAACAAAAGCTTGCGTCGTTAAGCCCTGATAATGAACGACTAGCCATTCGAAGCGAGTGCCAAAAGTACGCCCAAAAATTTATCAAGTTGCAATGTGAGCAAATGAAGCGACTATTAACTGTTGCTGACTATGACTCTCCATACCTCACATTTCAACCAAGGTTTGAAGCCAATGTCCTTCGTGTTTTTTCTTCGATGGTTAAAGAAAAGATTGTATTTAGACAGTTAAAACCAGTCCATTGGTCTATTGCAAATCAAACAGCATTGGCAGAAGCTGAGCTTGAATACATGGACAAACAATCATCAACCGTTGCTGTAAAATTCAAATTAAATAATCATTCATTTAATATTGATGGTGACCTTTTTGCTGTTATTTGGACAACAACACCTTGGACACTGCCTGCTAATCTGGCGATTGCATATGGCCCTAATATTGACTATGTGATTGCAAAAATTAGCGGGGATTACTGCATAGTTGCGAACGATCGACTATCGTTTATTAAAGACTATGTGGATGATGTTTCTGATGTTCAAACCATTCAAAGCAGCGACCTTAATGGGTTGGTTGCCACACACCCATTTATTGAACGTGAGTCACCGTTATTGACCGCAGACTTTATTACCACTGATGATGGAACAGGCTTGGTTCACATTGCTCCTGGCCATGGAATGGATGACTACTTACTGGGTCAGGCCAATCAGCTGGATACCTACTGCCCTGTGCAAGCCGATGGAACTTATGATGATACGGTTCCAGATTGGATAAAAGGGTCGTCAATTTGGGATGCAAATGCAGTTATTATTGATCATCTCAACCAACAAAATCAATTGCTTTTCACAGAGGAAATCACCCACTCTTACCCCCATGATTGGCGGTCAAAAACCCCAGTCATTTTTAGAAGTACCGATCAATGGTTTATTGGCGTTGACCACCCTCTAGCGAGTAACCAACAGACGTTACGGCAAATGGCGCTATCTGCAATTTCAAATGATATCGACTTCTATCCTGATTGGGGACAATCTCGCTTAAATGGCATGCTTGAGTCGCGACCAGACTGGTGCATTTCAAGGCAGCGTGCCTGGGGACTACCAATTCCGGCATTTAAAGATAAAAACGGTGAGATCTTACTTACGGCTGCAACAGTTGATCACATCGCGGCGAAAGTTGAATCGAATGGATCGGATATTTGGTTCCGACAATCAGCGGCAGACCTACTTGATGGGTATGACATTAATGCTGACGATGATGCACCAACATTTGATTTTCATAGTGCTGAAAAACTGAATGATATCTTTGATGTTTGGTTTGAATCTGGATCGTCGTGGTTTTCAGTTTTAGCGGACCGACAAAACACATCAAAAGCAGACCTTTATTTAGAAGGGTCGGATCAGCACCGAGGTTGGTTTCATTTATCATTGTTAACTTCACTTGCTGTAAATAAACAGGCCCCCTATCAATCATTACTTACCCATGGTTTTATTGTTGATAAAGATGGTCGAAAAATGAGCAAATCTACTGGCAACGCCCTAAATGTTGACGATATTTTAAAACATCACGGGGCAGAAGTTACCCGTTGGTGGGTGAGTTCATTAAGCTACGAAAATGACATCAAAGTGGATGAAAGCTTTTTTAAAGAAGCTGGTGATTTATACAGAAAAATCAGAAATACGCTTCGATTTATTTTAAGTAACCTATATGACTTTGATCTTTCACTGAATGCATGTTTGGAAAAAATCAACTCATTTTCACCAACCACCATTGATGCATATGTGTTACATCTAACACAACAATTTGAATCTACAGTCTTAGACCATTATAAAAATTACCAATTCAGAGATGCTAACACAGCAATATATCAGTTTTGCACAGATACTTTATCATCATTGTATTTATCGACGATTAAGGATCGTTTGTATTGTGATGCAGCCACTTCTGATCAACGACAAAGGGCACAAATCACATTGCGTGTTATTTTAGAAGTTCTACTTCGTGTTTTATCACCAATTCTTCCCCATACATGCGATGAAGCGCTTGAGTCACTGACCAGTGGATCTGAAGATAGTATTCAAGGATCGGCGGCCCTTCGTTTAGAAAACATCAACTATGATGACAATTGGCGAGAGATTATGAATGTCAGAAAACTTGTTTTAAAAGAATTGGAAACGGCCAAAACAAATGGCATTGAAAATAGTTTGGATGCTGCAGTGCATATTCCGAACACCATTCCAACCACCTTTTTAAGTGATTTACCTGATCTATTTGGGGTATCTCGAGTTTACTTTAGTGATCAAAATGAGGTTCGCATTGAGGACTTAAAAGACGCACCCAGATGTGAACGATCTTGGAAACGTGATGAAACGGTACAAGAACGTGCTGATGGAAGCATATTATCAGAAAGGGATTACCATGCAATTCAACAAAACCATTGATTTATTAAGTATTGGAAACACAATTGTCGACCTCGAGTATCGGGTTACTGAGGAAAAACTTAATGCGCTTTCTGTCGAAAAAGGCAGCATGACGCTCATTGAGAAGCCCGCAAAAGATGAGTTGTTAGCAACACTGGGGTCACCCGTACACCAATGCAGCGGAGGCTCAACAGCAAATAGTATTTATGTTGCCTCATTATTTGGTATATCGACCGGTCACGTTGGGGTTATTGGTCAAGATGATTTAGGTGCCTTTACTAAAACTGACTATAAGAACTCGACCATTAGTACTGCATTCGAAACGACAACAGTTAATGGCGATACTGCATGTTGCATTGTTTTAATTACACCTGATGGGGAACGTTCAATGCTTACTTATCTGGGCGAAAGCGCTAACTTTCCAACTGGTCATTACATTAACGATATGATCACTTCATCACGCTGCGTCTTTATTGAAGGGTATTTAGTTGCAAGTGACCATGCATTTGAGTTAATAAAATCCACCATATTACCCGCTGCAGCAGCTGCTAACACAGCTATTGCATTTACGCTATCTGATGCCGGCTTGGTGTCATTTTTTAATGACCGATTCATGACGATTTTGGATCATGGTGTTGATTACCTTTTTTCAAATTTAAATGAAGCCAAGACAATCAGTAAAGCTTCAAACCTTGATGATATTATGATTGCCTTGTCTCGATTTTCAAATGAAGTCATTGTTACTGATGGTTCAACAGGTGCTTATACATTTACAGATAATACAACCACTGTCCATCCGACTGTTGCATTAACAGCCATCGATACTACTGGTGCTGGAGATGCATTTGCTGGCACCTATTTAGCCCAACGTTTAACAGATATTGCAATTGATACCGCTGGTAAAAAAGCCAATGAACTAGCGGGCACTGTTATTTCAAATTATGGCGCACGTCCAGCTGAGCTAACGCATCATTTTAGTGCTTAATTGCAGTTATTTGCTGAAACAATATTTCTAACCCGAAAAATTGCAAATCCGGTTCAAAGGTATCATAATGTATTTGATCAATCAGGGCTGCTGGAATGCCACCTGTTAAAACGACGGATGCTTTATCGTCTTCCTGCCTTAATTCATCAATAATGCCATTAATTAAATGCATACTGCCAAAATAAATACCTGAATGCATTGCCTTCTCTGTTGTTGTTCCAATTAAATTGGGAATATCGCTAGGAAAACCAACATGTGGCAACTGCTCTGCGCCTGTATAAAGTGCATTACGAATCATTTGGAAACCGGGCGCAATGATACCACCAAGGTACTCGCCCCCAGCTTTTATGCGACAAAATGTTACACAAGTTCCAACATCAACTATAATCACGTTAGCATTCCACTTTTTTGTGACTGCAACGGCATTAACCAAACGATCTATGCCAATGCTCTCAACTGGTTCAACATGCAATTTCAAATCGGTAAAATGATTGTGATTTAATAAAATAATATGATCTTTATTTAGAGCTTGTAACATCTTATTGACTGATGGCACAACAGATGAAACTAAAAATTTATCAATTGAAGATTCTAAAAAAAAGGACTCAATTGCAACTGGCGTCTGGCCAACATTGCAACACACAATCGTCGTGGTATCTTTTATAATTTTGGCTTTTATGTAGGTATTTCCAATGTCAACTAATGCATAAATCACTCTGATACCTTCCTAAAAAAATTAGGGCTTGTCAATTAAAGGAGACATTTTTAAATAGATCGGATAGTACTTGATTCACGACTTCATCATTTTTCTGAATGCCTTCGACAGTAAAGAAAAAAAGGTCACCAAATATCATCACATAGTTTAATAAAAATAAGTGCTCTTTATCCATAACCCCTCCTATTTATATATACCCAGAATTACGTTAAAATAATCATGGTTTTTAAAGCTTATGTCAAAAACAATGGTTATTATTGGCCCAACGGCCAGCGGCAAATCTGAATTTAGCATCAGTAAAGCTAAAAAATTAAACGCCAGTATTATTTCCGCGGATGCTGTTCAAGTATATAAAGAATTTAATATTGGATCTGGAAAGTTATCAAAACAAGAAATGCAAGGCATACCGCATCATTTAATTGATCATGTGTCACCAATGGAGACCTATACTGTTCAGCAATTTATCAATGATGCAACAACACTCATCAATCGTAAAGATACCCCAAAGATTATTTGTGGGGGATCTGCCATGTATTTACGAGCATTGCTTTATGGTTACCAACCATTAAAACGGCTCCCAGAATCCGAGCGCCCAGAAGGAACCATTGATGAATTATGGCAGCAACTTAATATTATTGACCCAGAGCTTGCAAAAAAAACACCCAAACAAAACAAACAACGTGTTCAACGATATTTGGAGCTAAATGAAATCTATAAACAGCCACCCTCATCCCTATTCAAAGCCACACCTTTTGATAAAGAAAAATATCAAGTCTTTGGTCTTTCGATCGAAAAACAAACACTAAAGGAACGTATAAATGTTCGTGTTGATACAATGATCAGGAACGGTCTGGTTGACGAAGTAAAATATTTAATGGAAAAATACGATATTACACAACCTGCATTTAAAGCAATCGGCTACAAAGAACCCATTGCCTTTCTTGATGGAAAAATAAACAAAGAAAAAATGATTAATTTAATAAAAACTAACTCACATAACTATGCAAAACGCCAGATGACCTGGTTTAGAAAGTTTGATAATGTTCAATGGATTGAAAAATAAAAATATAATACCTACAATTTTTGCTTTAATTGGTGCAATTGTGGTTTCAATCGTGGTTTACTCACCGCGATTACCATTGAACCTAAATATTGCACTCGGTGACGTTGCGTCCCAAACCATTCGGTCCCCTCACTATATTGAGTTCCAAACCAAGGATGACCAACAAAAAACCAATGAACTTCGCCAAACAAGACGTCGACTGATCAAACCCATTTACGCGATTGACACAACCGTACAAAAGAAAATCAACCAAAATATCACGGAATTTTTCACATCGTACCGCGAACTAGATCTTAATAACTTTTATGATACGGCCCCGTTTCTAACAAAAAACCATCAATATGCACTGCAAAATCTAACACAATCTCAACTTATTCAATTGGAAACGGCCATCATAAAAAGCACGAGACTAATCTTACAGTCTGGAATTACTGAAGTGAATAAAGCAAATGTTCGAGAAACGATTCGATTGGCCTATTCCAACTCAGTTTCTGAGGATATTATTAGCCTAATTCAAGTTATTAATGAAGCCTTCTTAATTCCAAATCTAACGATTGATGAAGAACAAACAAAAAAACTTATTGACGAGCAAATGGCCGCAATTCAACCATTTGTTACTAGTTTCAAATCTGGACAAGTTATCATTTTTGAAGGTGAATCTTTTACAGAATTCCATATAGATGCGCTTAAAGCATTGAAGTTGTATGGGTCAAATACAAACACTATAAATTTTATTGGCATACTTATTGTCACCATTCTTTTATTTATTTTATTTGAACGGTTTATCTACTTTTTTTATCGTAAAGTTCATTCTCAATTATCAACATATGTTCTTGCTTATACGTTACTATTGCTTACGCTTTTTATTTCACTTGGTATTTACTCACTACCCAACATAAAGTACATCGACACGTTGCAGTTTTTAATTCCACTACCGGTTATGATTATTTTACTTTGTGTTTTGTTAACGCCAAATATTGCAATGATGTCTGGTACCATTTGTTCAATTCTGATCTCCATTATGTATCAAAATAATCTTTATATCTTATTATTTTTGTTTTTTGCCACCTGCACAACTACATTTTCCTGCTATAAGATTTATAAGCGATCCGATCTAGTGTTGGCGGGTAACATAATTGGTGTTATCAATATGTTTGTCATATTATCCATTGGGATTATGAGTGATATTACAAACCCCATTTGGTTTTTGTATAACGCAATTATTGGATTTTCGAATGGCTTTTTATGCGCAATGCTATCATTTGCATTTTTACCTTACTTTGAAAGTATGTTTAGAATAACAACGTCATTAGGACTATTAGAATCATCGAATTTGAATCACCCTTTATTAAAAAAGTTACTCCTTAATGCCCCTGGAACATATCAACATAGTTTGATGGTAGCCAACTTAAGTGAAGCTGCAGCAGAGGCCATCGGTGCTGATGTTATTCTGTCTCGCATTGGTGCTTACTTCCATGATATTGGCAAAATGAAACGACCAATCTTCTTCTCAGAAAATCAATTTGGTTCGTCAAACCCACACGATAATCTGTCACCAAGAATGAGTAAAATTATAATTTCAGCCCATGCTAAAGACGGCGTTGAAATGGCACAGAAATACAAACTTCCACAAATCTTACAGGATATAATGATGGAACATCACGGCACATCTTTGGTTTCATTTTTTTATGATGTTGCAAAACAAGATGCTTCTGATGAGGCTGAAGCTTCGCTAAAAGAAGATTTTCGATACCCCGGTCCAAAACCACAATCAAAAGAGTCTGGGATTATCATGCTAGCGGATACAACTGAAGCGGCCATTCGTTCCATCGATAAACCAACACTAACAAAAATAGAAAACTTGATCGAAAAAGTATTTATAATGAAAATAACAGATCATCAGCTAAATGAATCGGGGCTAAGCCTTTATGATATCGAACAAATAAAACGTACATTCATCTCAATTTTTAAAAGCATCTACCATTCCAGATTAGATTATGAAGAAGAAATCTCAAAAATTATTGAACAAACAAAAAGTAAATTTCATGACACCTAATACCGATTCCCCAAGTATTATTATCAATGAACTTCAGGACCAGGATGATGACGTTCCCCTGGATTTGCACCAATTTGCAATACGATTAAGCCAATATCTTCAATTATCAATTAATTATATTGAAATTACATTATTACCAAAACATCACATACAATCGTTAAATAACGATTACTTTAGTGTGAACACCCCTACAGACACGATCTCTTTTAATTTAACACCAAATGAAGCCATAACTGGGGATATCTACTTATGTCCAGCTGTTATTAAGGCCAATGCAATACAATTCAACACATCTTATGCGTCAGAATTTAAAATTGTTTTAATCCATAGTTTTTTACATTTAATGGGCGAACGTGATGGTACAGACGATGAATTTAAGCACATGCAAAACAGGCAACTTCATATTCTTAAGGAATTAGAATCATGAAAAAACCAACTTACAACTTCTTGCATCGCTTACAACTCGCGATTAGTGGGATTTATGTCGCCTTTGTTCGAGAACGTCATATGAAGGCACACTTACTTTGGGGAACCGGACTTTTGTTACCACTAACATTCATTGAAGTTAAGATTACACACCGATTTATTCTTATTCTTTTACTAGCAAACGTAATTGTTATAGAGTTAATCAATACTGCGATAGAAACCACTATTGATTTGGTAACTCGTCGTTACAGTTATCGAGCAAAATTAGCAAAAGATATGGCCTCCGGTGCTGTTCTTTTAGCATCATTGATGCTTTTAGGATTTAGCATTTTTATTTATTGGCCTGCAATGTATAATTTTTTTAAAGGAGTATTGATTGGAAGTTAGCATATATAAAATTCTCGCGTTTTTCTTTTTTCTTATTTTATCGGGGGTATTTTCATCATCTGAAACAGCTTTTACAGCAATTAATCGAATTCGACTTAAAGGTCAGTATGAAAAAGATAAACCTGAACAAACCGAAACAGTAGAACGGTTAATTGACCAACCCTCAAAGTTAATCACAGCAATTTTAATTGGAAATAATTTTTGCAATGTTGCCTGCTCGGCACTTGCAACAACCATTATTATTGATATTTTTAGTCAACTTAACGTAAATAATCTAGCCATTGTTATGCCTATCATTACCATTGTTGTAACGATTCTACTATTGATTTTTGGCGAAATTACGCCAAAAACATTGGCACTAAAACAACCTGAACGACTGGCTGTAGTTGCAGGAAAATTCATATCCCCCATGATATTGGTGTTAACACCAGTAATTTCAGTGTTTGAACTATTTAATCGCTTTATCAATTATATATTGAAATCTGAAGCAACAATCTCCAAAAAAAGTTTAAGTATTGATGAGCTTAAATTGATGCTTGATATCAGCCATGATGACGGAATTATTGAAGAAGATAAAAATAAAATGTTAACAAGCATCTTTGAGTTTTCAGATACCATTGTTCGTGAGATTATGACGCCGAGAACAGATGCCATTTGCATTTCTGTCACAGAATCCATTCAAGATGCAATTCATTTAATTATTAATGAAGGCCATTCTCGAATTCCAGTTTATGACGAAAAAATGGATAATATTGTTGGCATTGTTTATGCAAAAGACTTATTAAATGTTGCTAAAGACTCAATGGCAACAAGCGTCCGACGTTTTATGAGAGAAGCCGTATTTATTCCTGAGTATAAAATGGTTGATGACCTATTACAGCAAATGAAAAAATCAAAACTACACATGGCCATTGTTGTTGATGAGCATGGTGGAATGTCTGGATTGGTGACGCTTGAAGATATTATTGAAGAAATTCTCGGGGAAATTCAAGATGAATATGATCAAGATGAGAAAAAAGAGTGCATTGAAATTGCGCAGAATAAATATGATGTTGATGCAAAAATAAATATTCGAGATTTAGAAGATATTTTAGATATTGAATTTCCAGATGATGAGGATTATGACACGCTTGGAGGCTTGGTTTTAAGCCTAAAAGGTTCATTCCCATCAAAAAATGAAATTATCCATTTTGAAAATATAGATATTATGGTCAAAGAAATTAAAAAACGCCGTATTATTCGACTTGAAATAACCAAGCATCTACAAGATAATACTCCTTAATGGCAAAGTCTTTTTCTGATCGCTTATTATTACGTCGAATTTCCAAAACATTCAATACGAAGGTATTTTCCAAGCAAAATAATGTGGTCGCCAAAGCTGTTAATATTTCACCAGAATGGATTCACCAGTCCAGATTAAATTTTCGATATATTTATGAAAACTTAGGTGCATTTTGGCCATATTGGGCAGAAAAACAATTTTCACCTTTTAGATCAAACTCAACACCACCAAATAACGAATTAAGCTGCCTTAACACATCGATGCTTCATCGTCTGCAATTTGAAAATACAGCATCTGATTCTGGGTTTAATATTGATGAATCAGGGTTCTTAACATTTCCAAATAAACATTGGGGACTCTCTATAAAACAGCGTATTGATCATGACGTATGTCCAATCTTTGACACTCCATTTTATTTGGATACTAAAACCAATGCGATCATTGGAGAAACTATTTCAGAAACCTTAAAATTCAAAGGGACATTTGGTGTAAATCGAGAATCAAATACAACTCAATTTTGTTTGGAATTAAAAAACCCAACATCAGCATCAGTAAAACGACAAGTTTTACTTGGTATTCTTCCTCATACAGACGAAGGGATTGGCAGTATAAGAACTATACAATATTTATCGTCAAAACAACTTGTTATTAATGATCAATCAATTTTATCTTGCACCGCACAACCAAATAATGTTCTTTGCATTGATTATGATGCTGGAAATGTTTTTAAACGCTCTGAATCCTGGGAGATGATTTTAGCTGCAAATTGTGAAAATTGTTTAGCGAGTGGGGTTATTGCTTACAATTTAGACTTGCAAGCAAATCAATCCATTAAACTATATTTCGAGATTACTCATGCACAATCATTTTTAACCCCTCTAAGCTTTCCAATCAAGAAAATCAATCCTACAATAATTCAAAAAGCTGCCCTTACTGATTCTCAGTCATTTAGTCCTGCCATTGAATTACCAAATCATACATTCAAGTTAAACCAACTAAGTAGTATCAAATCATCGATTGAAATTGCGATGCAAAACTACTTATTAACCATCACAAAAAACCATGCAAATTGGAGCTTACCCTCTTTGTATTTTAATCTTACATCTGTTTTATCATGCGGGGCGCATGAGTCATTTTCGTATATCATCGATCACTACTTATCGAATCATAAAACATACTACACTCCCTCCTTCTTACTTGAACAGCAACATCACCTATTCTGCTTAACAACAATCTTAACTGCGCATCACACCTATCGGTTAAGTCATCATGCCTTACAAGAACGATTACTTAAAAAAATACATTCATTAATAAAGCAAGATCCTTTTTTTAAGCTTATAAAAACCATGACAAGTGACCAATTTGCAAAACTTATTAAAGGTAAACAAGGGTACCAGATCATATTTAAATTAATGCTTTTCGCTTATTTAATGAAGCAAATCTCAAAACATAAACTAGGCTCAAAATATAGCACTGAATTTTTAAATACCTGTCATCATTATCTGAAATCCATTCAAAACCAACCGTCTTTATTCCAAACATTTATTATTCAATACTTTCAAACAAATCAATTCCCAATTACTGAAAAACTATTTTTTTCACAACTTTTATTCCCACTCTTTTTACCTCAACGATTTGTTCAAGAATTAATTAACCAATTAAAAACCTACTGGCATGGAGACCAATTTTTAGAACCAACAGCCTCAAAGGGCTTTTCTGAACAAAACCAATTGATTTATGCCTTCTTAATGCCAATGGATGAACGACAAAAAATAATTACCACATTCTCAAAAAACTTAGGCTCATTTGGACATTACTTTTCAACGCAATCGTTTTATCATCAGTTCAATGTTTTCCCAAAACCATTTTGTAGTTTTAATGGCACATTTTTGGCTTTATTTTTTTCGACTGTTTTTTCATTAGACGACAATAAACTTCATTTAAATGTACTTACTAATTATTCTTCCATTGCATTTACAGGGCTTAAAACCCCATATGGTCAGCTTGACTTATCAATTCAAAAAGATAGTGTATCAAAGATTCATACGGTTGAAATTAAGCATGAATTCCATACACCTCCAAGTGCAATTATTTTAACGTGCCCACCACAGTTCAATATGTTCGCTTTTAATGATTCAAACCAACAACACCCCATTAATGATGGACAGGTTTCAGTCCCTTTAAATCAATCAAAACTCTCCTTATATTCATAATTTATTTCTGAGCTAAGGTTTATTTAAACCCGATCGATAATATCATTATCTAAATCCAACACGTAGGAACACTATGGCTAAAAAATCACATTTTGATCAATACTTAGATAAAGAAAATCGCTTAGATATTCTTAAGCTGCAAAAAGCTGAATTAAATGCATTGCATAAATTAGCTAAAGAATTAAATATTGAACAATATAATCAGCTAAAAAAGAATGAACTTATTTTTAAAATCCTACAAGAAAACCCCAATGAAAATGGTTTAATAAAGGCACAGGGATGTTTAGAAGTTGTCGCCGAAGGTTATGGTTATTTAAGAACCAATAATTATCTACCAAGCTTGGAAGACATTTATGTATCCAATACTCAAATTAGAAAGTTTCAACTACAGACGGGTGATATTGTTTCGGGAATGGTTCGCCCTCCAAAAGACAATGAACGCTTTTTTTCATTATTAAGAGTTGAAAGCATTAATTCTGAGCCACCAGAACAAATCAATTCGCGAACATTATTCACGAACCTGATCCCAGTATACCCGTATGAACAACTTAAACTCGAAACTGAATCTGACCTTATTGCTGGTCGGATAATGGATATTCTTTGCCCAATAGGTAAAGGACAACGATCATTGATTGTGTCACCACCAAAAGCTGGAAAAACATCGTTAATGAAAGAAATCGCAAATGCTATTTCTAAAAACCACCCAGAAGTTCTTATCAAAGTTTTATTGATTGATGAACGACCTGAAGAAGTGACCGACATGGAGCGCTCTATTGATGGAGAAGTCATTTACTCAACTTTTGACGAACCACCTGAACAACATGTAAAGGTTGCAGAACTTGTTCTTGAAAGTGCTCGTCGATTAGTAGAAAGTGGCAAAGATGTGCTTATACTACTAGATAGTATTACGCGACTTTCTCGTGCCTATAATTTAGTAGTTCCGCCATCAGGGAGAACCTTATCTGGTGGACTTGATCCTAGTTCACTTCATAAACCAAAACGATTTTTTGGTGGTGCTAGAAAAATCGAAAACGGAGGAAGTTTAACAGTTATTGCAACAGCATTGATTGATACCGGATCACGAATGGACGACATCATTTTTGAAGAATTTAAAGGCACTGGTAATATGGAAATTCACCTGGATCGTCGCTTAGCAAATCGTCGAATATTTCCAGCATTTGATATTTTGAATTCCGGCACACGTAAAGAAGAAATCTTACTTGGTGAAGATGTCTTAAAAAAATCATTTTTATTGCGTAAAAATTTGGATGGCGATAATTCGATGGAAGAATTAATTAAATTATTAAAACAGTCACAATCAAATGATGAATTTTTAAATTCACCAATTTTTGGGACTTAGCCCCCCCCCTTTTTTAATTTTTAATAACGGTATGCATCCGGCTTGTATGGGCCAGCAACATCCACATTAATGTAGTCTGCTTGATCTTTGGTCAACTCTGTTAAGACCGCATTGCATTTTTCTAAATGTAATCTAGCAACTTCTTCATCAAGTTTTTTTGGTAATACAAAAACACCCAAGTCATAGTTGTTTTGAGCAAGCTCAATTTGAGCTAAAACCTGATTTGTAAATGACGTGCTCATTACAAATGAGGAATGACCTGTTGCACATCCTAAATTTACCAAACGGCCTTCAGCCAACAATATAATGCTGTGACCTTCAGGGAAGAAATATTGATCCACTTGGTCTTTCACATTTTCTTTACGAATACCTGAGTAAGCCTCCAAAGCCTCTACCTGAATTTCATTATCGAAATGACCAATGTTGCAAACAATTGCTTTATCTTTCATTCCTGCCATATGCTCAACACGGATGACATCTTTATTACCAGTTGTGGTGACAAAAATATCGGCTCGGTCCAATACACTTTCGATAGTATTTACTTCGTAACCCGCCATAGATGCCTGTAATGCGCATATTGGGTCAATTTCAGTGACTACAACTTTGGCTCCAAAGCCCCGCATGGACTGTGCACACCCTTTACCAACGTCGCCATAACCACAAACAACCACAGTTTTACCTGCAATCATAACATCTGTCGCACGTTTAATCCCGTCAGCTAGGGACTCCAAACAACCATAGAGGTTATCAAACTTGGATTTGGTTACAGAATCATTCACATTGATCGCTGGAAATAACAATTTTCCTTGATCAAAAAGTTGATTTAAACGAAGAACACCAGTCGTTGTTTCTTCAGATACACCTTTGATTTTTTTAGAAATCTCTGTCCAACGATTTGGGTGATTTTTAACAGACTGCTTTAATAAGTCCAAAACCAATGCGAACTCTTTATTGTCTGTTTTTTCATCCAATAATGCAGGATTTGCTTCACATTCTGCTCCTTTGTGGACCAGCAATGTTGCATCACCACCGTCATCGACAATTAAATCTGGGCCTGATCCGTCTGGAAAAACCAATGCTTTTTCCATGCACCACCAATATTCTTCAAGAGTTTCACCCTTCCATGCAAATACTGGAATCCCTGCTTTTGCAATCGCCGCTGCCGCATGATCTTGAGTTGAAAATATATTACAAGATGCCCATCGTACAGACGCACCAAGATCAACTAAAGTTTCAATTAAAACAGCTGTTTGAATCGTCATATGAAGCGCCCCAGAAATTTTTAACCCTTTTAGAGGTTGTGATGCGCCATATTTTTCTCTAAGTACCATCAAGCCTGGCATTTCATGCTCAGCAAGTTCGATTTCTTTACGTCCGAATGTAGCTAACTCTAAATTAGCAATTTTATAATCCAAAGAATTGGTTGTAGTGGTCATATTTACTCCTTTGTTTCATCTTACCGGAGAACCACACTTATTTCAAAACGGACGCTTAAATATTTATGCTTTTGCCTTAACCCGAATAATATTTATTTCGATGCGACGATTCTTCTTCCTAGCCAAATAAGTTTTCTTTCGCGCCAATGGGCGTTGGTCAGCGAAACTTAAAATAGAGACTCGCTTGGGGTTCACGCCTGTTTTCATCAAATAATTAGCCACGGCTGATGCTCTAAAATAAGCTAAATCCCAATTATTCTGAATTTTATCACCTTCTTTTGGAGTTACTGGGATATCATCGGTATGGCCTTCTATAATGATGGGGTTTTTCACATTATTAATAATATGAGTTAGCCCATTTAAGACAGCCTTCGAACGACTTGTTAATATATCTGTTCCTGATTGAAATAAAATGGGATCATTGAATATTAAACGAATGCGTTGTTCATCAACCATTACCAATGCATATTGACTCATTTGTTCATCTTGAATGTAGTTTCTAATTTCACTGACAAATTGTCCTTCTGATGTTGCTTTTTTATTTTGCTCAACTTTTTTACCCCCCATCTTCACACTCATTTCTTCGAAATACTGAGGGCTATTTTTTTGGCTATTAACAATGGTAAATAAAAGAATAAAAAGTCCTGCCAAAAATGACATTAAGTCAGAAAATACGGCAGCAAATTCGCCATCACTTTCTTCTATTTCTGGTGGTTCTTCTTTCTTTTTTCGAGCCATTACTTTTCTTTCTTTTTGCCTTTATCTGCTGTACTTAAATATCCCATTAACTTCTTTTCAACCATCAACGGAATTTGATTATCCATAATCGATATAATCCCTTCCATAATGATTTCTTTGGTGAGTCCATCTTGGTCATTTAAATACTTTAATTTATTGGTAATCGGAATGAAGTATAGCGTTGAAATAATTAAACCGTACATGGTTGTTAAAAGTGCCAATCCCATACCGCCAACAACCGCATCAATATCGGTTACATTTTGCAAGACCTGCATAACCCCCATAACCGTTCCCATCATTCCAAACATTGGTGCAAACGATCCCATGGCCCTAACCATGGCAATGATTCTCATGTGCCGCTTTTTCTCTTCCATAATGTCAGTTTCTAACGCCACCGCTACAAATTCATTATCTAGACCAGATCCCATTAAGGTTAACCCTCGATCCAAAAATCCGTCACCGTAACCTTTTCCCATTTCAAGTACATTTTCTTTACCTGCTCGATTGGCTTCTTCTGCAATTTCAACCAATTTTAAAACCGTTTGATAATTATCAACGTTTTTTCGTTTCATATACATGTACCCGGAAACGATTTTCAATATGGAAATAAAGTCTTTTGGTGATGTACTAATTATTGCGGCACCAAATGTTCCACCAAGGACCAGGACAAATGAATTCGGGTCAATGTAAATTCCAATGTTACTCCATAGTCCAGGGATCCCATAAAATAGGCAGAAGATACATACTGCCATCCCTAACATTACCATTAAATTCATGAGCTTAACCCCTCCCTTATCCCATTATTTTGGATACCACATCAATGGCTCCACTATCGTTTAATTGTTTCATTTGTTGGACGACCTGGCTTTGAGCCACAACAACATCACCATCTTTTAAACTATCTTTTTTCAAATCGATAAATTGGGTCACCATTGCTTCTGCAGCCCCCGTTAAATTGGCTTTGAGCTTTTTCGCTGCACCACCATCATCTTTTGCAATTGCAGCAGCAAGCACCTCTATTTTGAGCGCTCCAATTAATTTTTTAATGTCCCCATCTTCCAGCTTTTCAATATCCTCAAATAAAAAGATGGTTGGGCGCACCTGTGCATACACATCCGCATTGCTTTGAATGCTTTCCAAAAATGTTTTCTTGCTCGGGTCATTAAATGTTGCTATTACTGGCCCTAACTTTGCAGCACCACCTACAGAACATTCCAATTCGCTTTTCAAATCCCCTTCAAGTGTAGATAACATGTCTTTATCTGCAATCTTTTCTTCGGATAGTGCCGTTACCACTTCCACCTGCTGAGCATCCTCAAGCGTTTCAATGCACCTTTTTGATAATTGTGGAGGAAGATACGATACCACGATTGCCAATTGATCCACGGGCAGTGACTTCTTTTTTAATATTGATATAAACTGTTGAATATTGTGTGGCCCTACGAAACTAAAGAAGCCGGATACATCACTGTCACCACCTCCTGATGGCACTGGCGCCGCTGCAGCCTCTGGCATTGGGTCTGGGGCAGAACTTCCTCCTCCACCACCCGCAGCTGCGGTTGCTTTTGCAGTTTCTTGTTGTGCTTTTACAGCTTCTTTATTGATATTTAACTGCTTAATTTTTAACAATATGTATACGATTAAAAATAAACTTGTAATGATCAAAACAACAATCATTAGTTTTGCCTCAATTGGCAACCCTACTTTTACCTCATCCTTTTTAGTTACAGGAAAATCTTGGAACTCAAAGTTTATGCTATCGCCTCGCTCAGAATTTAACATAAGAATTTTAGTTAGTATTTTGTCCGCCGCCTTAACATCAGACTTCTTTAATTCCTTTGACGTAACAATATCCAAGGTAATTTTAATAACAGGGGCCCCAAGCTTTGTAATTTTTGAATTAAATGGCATTTGAACAGCTTCATTCGGAGATAAATTTTTAATTGCAGAATACCCCGGTAATATATTGTACTTTTCACTGGGGCTATTTTTTTCTTCATTAAACTGAATTTTTGCTCGATCAGTATAGCTCACTGTCCAGGATTCTTTGCCAAGATCTACTTTGGCAGTAACAGAAAATAAATGATGCCCATACATTGTGTCCAGGATATGCTGAGATTTCTTTTGAATATTGTCTTCATACTCTGATTTCTCAAGATAGTTTGCCTGTAATCCAACAGACAATAACATCGTCAGAAATATACTTAAAATATGTTTCATTTACTCACTCCCTTTCTGAGCGTTTTTTTCTTGTAGCTCTTTTCTTGATACTTGAACAACCCATTTCCCATCATCATTTTCAACTATCCCAACAGATAATCCTTGATTTCTTAAATCTTTCATTAGTGTAAAAGCTTCCGACTGTCGCTTAAACACACCCATGACTTGAGGATCTTCAATTACAACCTTGTTTGCACTGGCTTGTTCCAATGGATTACCAGCCAACGCCTCTTCCTCCAATGCCACTTTTGTGGTTTCGATTAGTTCTTCAAGCTGTTCATTATTTGGATTGAAAAATAATGCAGTTGTCCAAGTATCCACAGCTTTTTGTTTCTCATTCATCATATAATAGGCAGATCCTAGCTTTTCATAAACAACTGGATTATCGCGTTCAAGAATGGCCAACACCTCTAAATTTTCAGCTGACTTCAAATAATTTCCACCATAAAAGAAATTATCACTTTTCTTTAGTAATTTAAGTACTTGATCATCGACCTTATATGACCCAGGTGGCATTTGATAGCCCTTTGTTAAAAACATTCGCGCCTTTGGATAATCTGGATATACAAAAAGAACTTGAATCAATATCTTTTGACTAACCCCAAGCTTTCCTGCTAAAAAGTTTTTAATCACTGCATCCATGTATTTATTTACAACTTTTAACACTTCTGGATCCATCTCATCTTCTTTCATCGCCATGGAATTTTTCGGCCATTCCATGGATGTAATTTCGATAACAATATCCAATGCTTTCATTAATTCTTTCTCTGGAATGGTTCGTTTTTCTTCTGCTTTATTATTTAAAATGGTAAGAGCATCTTGATACCGTTTTTCATCCATTGCTAATTCATAATCATTGTCATCAAAATTCGCGTGTAACATAAACGAACTGATTAGAATTACGCTGAAAACTAAACTAAAAAATACGTTTCGTGCTGAACTTAAATACTTCATATCTACATTCGTTATCGATTACTAAATTATAAACTTTATCTTTAAAGTGAAAAAATAAAATTATTTAGTAGTCGTAGTAATCTAAAAACTTAGAAAATGTGTCAATGGTTTGGTCAATTAAATCATTGTGATGTTCTGATGACACAAAGTTTGCTTCATACTGAGAGGGTGGCAATAAAATGCCATGGTCTTTCATAAAATGAAAGTAAGCTTTAAACATATCAAAATTACATGAATTAACATCAGCAAGACACTCTACTTTTTTTTCGGTAAAAAACAATGTAAACATTGTACCAATTCCATTAATGGTTACAGGGGCTTTCTTATCATTTATGACGGACTGAATACCAGATAAAAGCCGCTCTGTTTGAGCTTCAGCCTTATCATACACATGATAATCATTAACCAAATCAATCATGGATAATCCAGCAGTAATTGCTAATGGGTTTCCTGACAATGTTCCAGCCTGATAAACATCTCCCAATGGGGCAAGGTGATTCATTATTTCAGTTTTGCCGCCATACGCAGCGCATGGCAATCCACCGCCGATTACTTTTCCTAAACATGTTAAATCAGGGGTAACATTTAATGCTTCTTGAGCACCATTTTTGCCGGCCCTAAACCCAGTCATAACCTCATCAAATATTAGCAGAGCACCATGCGCTTTGGTTAACTTTCGGCATGCATCTAAAAATGTTTGACTTGCTTTAATTACGCCCATATTACCACAAACAGGTTCCATAATTATGGCAGCTATCTGAGACCCTTCTGATTCAAATAGCTGACTGAGTGCAGCAACATTATTATACGGTAAGACGCGTGTATTTTTTGTAATATCTTCTGGAATTCCCATACTTGACGGCTTCCCTAACGTTAAAGCTCCTGAACCAGCGGCGACAAGCAAACTATCTACGTGGCCGTGATAACACCCCTCGAATTTTACAATTAGATGACGCTTTGTTGCGCCTCTTGCCAACCGAATCGCGCTCATGGTTGCCTCTGTTCCAGAATTTACAAATCGTAATTTTTCCATTGAAGGGAAAAACTGTCGCAAAGCTTTGCCTAATTTAGTTTCACGGGTTGTCGGGGCCCCATAGGTGGTCCCTTTAATAATCGCGTTATGAAGGTCAGCAATGACTGCATCATTCGCATGACCAGCCAATAATGGGCCATATGACAAAACGTAGTCGATGTAGCGTTTATCATCTTCATCTGTAACGATAGCACCCTTTCCAGAACGTATGAATACAGGAGCTCCGCCAACAGCGTTATACGCTCGTACAGGACTATTTACACCACCAACAAAGATTTCTTTTGCATCATCAAATGATGTTAATGTTTTTGTCATTGTTTATTATATTAACACACCTTTATTTTAACGTTAAATAACGCCCAAATAATTGCACGTGTCACCGAAATCAATTATTTGGGCAAAACTTTAGGAGAAGTACTTCACTACTATATTATCGACTATATTCTTTAGAATCAAGTAATTATCTAAAATTATTCAAAATTGTTGTTACTAAATGATCCTTAGAAGGTGAATCTGCTTCAATAATATGTTTAACACCAAGTTTTTGTAATGTTGCTGTTGTTTTTGGTCCGATACTAATGGCTTGGTGCTGGATAAAGTTAGGGTAAATATTATTACAGCGCTCAACAGAAGCACTATTCATAAATATTAAATGATCAGCTGGATTTAACCATTGGAAAAAAGGCTCAGTATCATCCGGAAGGTCATTTTCATACACATTTACTTTTTTAATGGTTGCATTTGTTTTTGATAATTCAAGTAAGTCATTACCAGCAATTGCTGTTGTAGGAATTAAAAGGGAATCATTCTCAGTGAGTATCGTTTCATAATGGTTGATAACGCCTGGGGTTGTTGATTGTTTAGGAATCGTATCGGGAATAATACCATAAGACTTGCAAATCGCCGCTGTATGAGATCCAATCGCACAAACTATTTTACCTGCAAATGTACGGGCATCGCTACCAGAAGCTAACAATTGTCTCATTAGACCATGAACGCCATTTTCACTGGTAAAAAGAATATGGTTTGAATTGGTTAATAACTCAATTAAATCTGGCTGTTCAACCAACTTAATTTTATTTAAAGGTAAAGATAATGCTTCAGCCCCCAACTGCATCAGAGTGCGAGCAAGATCAGATTGCTGATGGGTTGAGCGAAACAGCACGAAACGATGTTGATTAAGTGGCAAATGATCTCGCCAATTAAATGTTTGTTGCAAATTAACAACATCGCCTACAATCATAAGTGCAGGTGGTTGCAATTGCGCATCTCCCTGTTTTGCAACAATCGTATCGAGGGTTCCAATTAAAATACGCTGCGATGCATAGGTTCCTGACTGTACAATTGCGATGGGTGTTGAGCCATTACGATCAGTTTTCAAACGCTCCACAATCTCTGACAAACGTAATAGTGACATCATAATAATTAAAGTATCTGCATTAGGTAACATTGTATTCGCCATATCATTCGCTCTAGTTGCGGTTACAAAAGCAACTGAATGAGAGTGATCACGATGAGTTATGGGAATACCAATATTCGTAGGGACAGAAATAGCAGAAGTAATCCCTGGTACAATTTCATAATGCATTCCGTGAGAATTGAGTGCCGCCATTTCTTCGCCACAGCGTCCAAAAATCATGGGATCTCCCCCTTTAAGCCTGACAACCATATTCCCTTGCTTTACATAATCTATCATCATTTGATTAATATCTGTTTGTTGTGTTGAATGTGCCCCCTTTTTTTTTCCAACACACACCTTTTTAGCCTGACTAGCCATGAGTGTTATATTTGGGTGAACCAAATAGTCATAAAGAACCACATCACATTCTGCTAAAATACGGCAAGCCTTTTGGGTTATTAATTCAGGATCACCGGGACCTGCGCCAATAAAAAAGACCTGAGTTTTAGACATATGCTTCTTCACGAACAGCCGAAATTGCTGCGTTACATTCAGAGATCGGAAATGTTAAATACTTAGGCTTATTTTTACAAATAAATATATGAATGTTTTGATCAGAAATTGAAGCCCCTAGAGGCAAATTACAATTAAACGAAATTCCTTGTAAAAAGGAAAAATATAGTTGGCCCAACGCATTATCTGTATTATTTCCAATGGCTTGAACCATATGTTGGGATTGGGAATCATCTGAACGATGTTGAATGGCCAACATCCCCTGCCCGGGTGCAGGTATAAATTGCTCGGGGTTAAGCTCTACCGAAATAAGGTGATCAAGACCTAAACGCTGAAGACCTGCAGTAGATAGTATGACGCCATCATAATTCTTTTCTTTAGCTTGTTTTATACGAGAGTCAATATTTCCACGAATGGGGACACATGTAATAGTTGGATATAAATGAGCACATAGTGACTGGCGACGAAGTGAACCTGTAGCAATCGTTAATTGATCGGCCATTGTTTTTGATGGATCAAACAATATCAAAGCATCTGTTGAACGTTCTTCTAAAAGGAATGCACTGTACGATAGTCCAGCCACTGGTTGTGATGTAATATCTTTGAATGAATGAACAGCAATATCTATCTCATTATTCAATAATGCCAATTCAATCTCTTTCACAAATATACTTTTACCACCCAATGCAGATATCTCTCCTTGGTTGATATCACCTGATGTTTTAATAATCACGATCTCTACATTAATCTGAGGAAATTTAGAAACAAGTAGATCTTTAATACGATTGGCTTGAACAAGCGCAAGTGCTGACCCACGTGAGCCCAATCTTAAAATTCCCTGTTGATTAAAATCGATCATGGTTTAAGTTTAAATAATAACCAAGATTTGATCAAACTTTGACTATTGATTGGCCAATCGATTCAGTAAAAATATGCTGACAATACCAACAATGATGTTTGGCATCCAAGCTGCAATAATGGGCGAAAATACATTGTTAATTCCGAATGCCAATCCTATTGAATAAATGATGTAGTATCCTAAAATAATAATAATACTTAACCCCATTCCCATAGCAGAGGACCGCCGATGAGGCTGAAAACTAACTGCGGCACCAATCATCGTAAATATTAAACAAGCAAATGGTAACGCAAACTTCAAATAATATTGAATCGTTAACTTTGTGATATTTTTGCCAAGTGTTTTTTCTTGAGCAATAAACGCTTTTAACTCAGCTGCATTCATATCTTCATATGACTTTGCTTTTTTTGAAAATGCAAGAAGATCGATAGATAGATTGATAATTTCCTTTTCAAAGTTAATCACCATTAATTCTTGAGATGAAAACTCTCTTAAAACGTGCATAACTCCATTAAAAAACACCCAGCCAACCTGAGGATCCCATTGACCTGTTTTAGCTCGTATTACTCGATCTAATCGACCGCTAACATATTCAGCAATCGTAATATCCTTTAAGACTTCGTTTTCAACTTCTCTTACATTAATAATTCGTAGCGGGAAACCTTGATCATCGTATTGAGTTAAATTAACATTTTTTTTAATAGAGACATTGGTGTTTTTTAAACGATCCATCAAAATTACAGAATGATAATTTGCTTTTGGTACAACAATCTCATTAAACGTTATATTCAATAGGCTAACAATTAGTCCAATGGAAATAATTGGCATTAGAATTCTTGGTAAGCCAACACCGGCGGAACGAAGGGCTAGAATTTCTAGATCTGAACTCAGACGGCCGATAACCAAAATGGTTGCTAATAATATTGCCATAGGTAAAGTAATTGAAATTATGGCAGGTAAACTATAAATAAATAATTGAACTGTACTGCCAAAGCCAAACCCATATTTAACCGCCTTTGAAACCAATTGGAAAATTAAAGAGCTTCCCGAAATTATAGATGTAAATGCAGCAATACCAAAAATAAATGGAAAAATTATTTCACGAACCAGATAGGAATCTAATAATTTCATTTATTTAATTGGAACCCTTGTCCAAGATAATACTTCTTTGCAACTTCACTATTTGAAATTTCTTCTGGGTTTCCAGTAAATAAAATTTTACCCTCATGAATGATATAGGATCGATCTGTAATTGCAAGGGTTTCCTGGACGTTATGATCTGTAATTATAATACCAATACCTTGGTTTTTTAACTTTTTGATTATTTCCTGAATTTCTGAAACAGCAATTGGATCGACACCAGCAAAAGGTTCATCTAATAAAATAAAAGATGGATTTAATGATAAAGATCGTGCAATTTCAACCCGCCGTTTTTCACCCCCAGAAAGTTGAAACCCTTTTGATTCCCGCACATGATTCAAGCCTAATTCAGTTAAGAGTTCATTAATACGAGTGTCAAACTGGTCAGGATCGATTGGCTGAACAATTTCCAATAATAATCTTAAATTTTCTTCAACAGTTAATTTTTTAAATATGGAGGGCTCTTGAGGCAAATAGCCAAGACCGCGCCGTGCACGTTTGTACATTGGTAAATCTGTTACGTCTGCTCCATTAAGAAAAACTTTACCTGCCTTTGGCCGAACCAACCCAACAATCATATAAAATGTGGTTGTTTTTCCAGCACCATTGGGGCCAAGTAAGCCAATAACCTCCCCTTGAGCAACATTGAGTGATACTTCGTTTACAACGCAACGACCACGATAATCTTTAACTAAGCCTTGTGTTTTAATTTCATTCATTATTAATCACCTTATTAAACGAATTAATATTTACGATATCCTTAGATTTCATATTTACCGACACTTCAATTCCACCAATCACCAATTCTTTTGGGGATTTTACTGGACGATGTCGTTCTGGCAACTGAGTAATAAACTTATTGATTGAAATATCTTTATCCATCCCAATCACTGAATCAAATGCGCCACACATGCCTAAATCTGTTAAATACCCAGTCTTGTCAGACAGTAATCGACAATCATTGGTTTGAACATGCGTATGAGTGCCATAAAACAAGGTTACTTTATCTTTTAAATACCAACCAAGGGCTTGTTTTTCTGATGTTGTTTCAGCATGAAAATCAACAATAATAATATCCGCCTCTAAAGAATCGAGGATGTTATCCATGGTTTTAAAAGGGCAATCTGATAATTGCTGCATAAAGACACGCCCGATTAAATTAATAACGGCTATTTTAATTCCATGCTTCACAAATACCTTTACACCAGTTCCAGGATGAGCCGTTGGAAAATTATGTGGCCGTAATACATCTTCAAAATCATCAAAACGATCAATGACTTCTCGCTTAGCATAAACATGGTTTCCCGTTGTAAATGCATCAACATTCAATTCCTTCAATTGGCGATAAATTTTAAAGTTAAAGCCAAACCCGGAGGCTGCATTTTCGATGTTAGCCACAACAAAATCAATATCACCATTATGAACAATTTCAGGCAACATTTCCTCAAGGACATCACAGCCAGATTGACCAACAATGTCCCCGAGGCATAAAAACTTAAATTCTGAATTAGTGCGCAATGGCAATGGCCCGTGTTTCCCGAACCAAGTTTACTTTAACTTCGCCAGGATAATCCATTTCACGTTCAATTCTTTCAGCAATGTCTTGAGATAATTTATGAACACCTTCATCTGTTACATCATCAGGACGAACCATAACACGAACTTCTCGACCTGCTTGTATTGCAAAAACTTTTTCAACGCCATCAAATTCCAAAGCAATTTTCTCTAAATTTTCAAGACGCTTTAAATATAATTCAACAGACTCTTTTCTAGCACCTGGACGAGATGAGGATAAAGCATCTGCAACTTTAACAATAACAGCTTCTACAGTATCTGGGTCTTCATCTTCATGGTGAGCCATAATACAATTAATCACTTCTGGAGACTCACCATATTTTCGGCAAATCTCAGCACCTAAATCATCGTGAGATCCTTCTTGTACAAAGTCGATGGCTTTACCAACATCGTGCAATAACGCACCACGTTTTGCTAAATCAACATCAACGCCAAGACGGTCCGCAATAATTCCAGCAATTTTTGAACACTCTACGGAGTGATCAAGAATGTTTTGACCATAACTGGTTCTATAATTTAAACGTCCAACCATTTCAACAATATTAGGATCCAAATCTAATCCTAATACATCTACCGCTTTTTCACCTTTTTGTTTAATCACTTGTTGAATTTCTTCATCTGCTTTATTTAAAGCATCCTCAACCCTAGCAGGGTTAATTCGGCCATCATTTACAAGTTTATCCAATGCAATTCGTGCAGTTTCACGACGTATTGGATCAAAACAAGATAGAATAACACCATTTGGCGTGTCATCAATAATGACATCCACACCTGAAGCGGTTTCGAAAGCACGAATATTACGTCCTTCCTTACCAATGATTCGGCCTTTCATTTCATCATCCGGTAAAGAAACAACCGACGTCGTGTTTGAACCTACAGTTTCAACACCAATTTTTTCAATTGCCTCTAAAACAATCTCTGTCGCGCGCTGCTTTGCAACTTTCCGTGATTGTCCTTCAATGTTTTTGATTAAATTACCCGCACGTTTTTTGGCTACCAATTCCACATGAGATAACAATGATTTTTCTGCATCTTCTCTTGATAATGAAGCGACTTTTTCTAGATTTTCAAACAATTGTTCAAGAACCTCTTCTTGCTTTTTTCGAAGCTCTTTAACACCTTTTAACTTTTCCTCAAATTGATCTTGCAGTTTTTCAGCTTGTTTTTTTGCTTGTCCGGCTTGATTTTTTGCTCGATTAATATCCTGTTCCATTTCTTTTAGCTGCCGCTTTTTAAAGTTAATATCATCTTCAGCTCGTCTAGCAATTGCCTTTGCATCTTTTTCAGCTTGAAATTTAGCGTCCCGAATCGCACGGTCAGCTTGTCGGTTGGCCTGTTTAATAATGGTTTCAGCTTTAATGCCCGCAACCTTTACTTTATTAATTCGTATGGTTTGAACAACAGCCCCCGCAATACTGATTGCGGAGACGGCTGCTAATCCAATTAATATTTCCATAATTTAGCTCTCTTTCTTTTTAGTTGTCCCTGTTTTTAGCTGAAGCACCTTTTCCTTAACTTCTTTTTCAACTTCAGCTGATAACTTTTCCGATTCCCTTAAATATTGTTTTGCGGCTTCTCGACCTTGTCCCATTTTTTCTTGCTTACATGAGAACCATGTGCCACTTTTTTCAATTACACCAAAATTCGTTCCCAGATCTAATAAGTCGCCTTCTCGAGATATTCCCTTACCAAAGACAATATCAAACTCTGTAAACTTAAATGGTGGTGCAATTTTATTTTTTACAACTTTTACTCTTACACGATTTCCAATAACATCAACACCAGTTTTGATGGAGTCAATTCGACGAATCTCCATTCGTACAGATGAATAGAACTTTAATGCACGACCACCAGGAGTAACCTCAGGGTTACCAAACATAACGCCAATCTTCTCACGAACCTGGTTGACAAAAATAACCACACAATTTGATTTTTTAACAATACCGGTCAATTTTCTTAGGGCTTGTGACATTAATCGAGCTTGCAAACCAACATGGCTATCACCCATGTCGCCTTCAATCTCATTTTTTGGAACCAGTGCAGCCACTGAGTCAATAATAATAAGATCAATTGCACCTGAGCGAACCAACGTTTCAGCGATCTCTAATGCCTGTTCACCATAATCTGGCTGGGACAATAGTAATGAATCTGTATCTACACCTAAATTTTGAGCATAAACAGGATCCAATGCATGTTCAACGTCAATAAAGGCACATGTGCCACCATTTTTTTGAGCCTCTGCAATCGCATGAAGTGTTAATGTTGTTTTACCAGAGGATTCTGGTCCATAAATTTCAGTGATACGGCCTTTTGGGTATCCGCCGCCGCCAAGCGCTAAATTGAGTGATAACGCCCCTGTTGAAACAGTTTCAATTTGAAATGACTGGTCGCTATCACCCAAACGCATGATGGACCCTTTTCCAAAATTCTTTTCAATTTGTGATAATGCTATTGTTAATGCTTTCTTTTTATTCTCTTCCATAATTAATGATCCTTTCTTAAATCATTTTTGATATATCTTAAACACATTGATAATGCGATAAAAACGGCTTTATCGATCACATTATTCCGTCCCCCTTCAAGCTTAAATCGCTTTGTTTTTTTTATTTTATCACGAATATTCCATGATAAAAAAAGAGTTCCGCTTTGATCTGCGGAATAGGCGTCATTTTTTGGACCAGCAATGCCATTCGAAGCAATTGAAATATCAGACTGTGTTAATTTCTTAATGCCAGTCGCCATTTGCTCAGTAACCATAGCACTTACGACGCCATGCTCCGAAATTGTCTTTGGCAATACCTGCCCGTATTGAATCTTTAGTCTTGGATGATACGCTACTGCACCCCCTAAAAAATAAGCGGAACATCCTGGGGTTTCAACAAATTTACGTGCAATACCGCCACCTGTGATGGACTCGATCACTGATACAGTATATTTATTTGCATGCAACAATGCAGACAACTCAGTTAAATAGTCATCCGTCTGAGCAATTTCTTCGTTTAAAACGTTGGCAAACGCTATGCTTTCGCTAGAATTGTATCCTTGCATTCGATTAATTGTTGAACCTTGTTAATTTTTTCCCAAGGAAACTCAACGTCCGAACGCCCAAAGTGCCCATACGCAGCCGATTTTTGATAGATTGGTGTTAAAAGTTGAAGTGTTTCTATTATTTCTTTTGGTTTAAACCCGAAAACTGTGGTGATAATTTTAAGTAGAGTCTCATCTGAGTATTCTGAAGAACCAAAGGTGTTGACCCGAATCGATACTGGTGATGCGACGCCAATGGCATACGCAATTTGAATTTCCATTTCCTTACACAATCCAGCAGCCACACAATTTTTGGCGACATAACGTGCCATATATGCTGCGGACCGATCAATTTTGGATGCATCTTTCCCTGAAAATGCTCCACCGCCGTGCGGAACCCATCCACCATAGGTATCCACAACAATTTTTCGTCCTGTTAACCCGGCGTCACCGTTTGGGCCACCAATCACAAATCGACCAGTTGGATTAATGTAAATTGACGGTGATTCCTTTCGCAATTCTTCAGGAATAACTGGATGAATCACGTGGGTTAGGATATCATTTTGAATTTGCTCATGGGACACACTGGGATCATGCTGTGTTGATACAACAACGGCTGTAACCCGTTGAGGTATGCGATCCTCATTATACTCCACTGTTACTTGAGCTTTTGAATCAGGTCGTAGGTAAGTTAGCGTATTTGCTTTCCTTAGTTCTGCAAGTTTAAATGTTAACTGGTGTGACAACATAATCGGCAATGGCATGAACTCTGGGGTTTGATCACAGGCATAACCAAATGTTAACCCTTGATCACCAGCGCCTTGTTCCTTGAATGCGCCATCATTTTCATTTACGCCTTGAGCAATATCTGCTGACTGCTTGTTAAGAACAACCAAAACAGCACATGTCTCTGCTTCAAAACCAATGTCTGGATGCACATACCCTATTTCCGATAGTTTTTTACGAACAACAGCTTGCACATCAACCTGAGCCTTTGTTGTTACTTCACCACCAATCACAACCATGCCAGTGGTGATAAAACACTCAACAGCTACACGTGACTGTGGATCCTGCTCTAAAAAAGCGTCTAATAAGGTATCTGATAGTTGATCACAGATCTTATCTGGATGCCCTTCAGAAACTGATTCAGATGTAAATAAAAACACGACTTACTCCTACAAACTAATGTTACTATGTTACACCATTATAAATAATAGAGCAAAAAAAATGTTATCTATCTAACAATGCTAGTGACAACGCCTCGGTTGCTTGTTCAGGGCAAATGGCTGGCTTTGATTTTGTTTCTACTGCATGGACAAAAGCACGACACTCTTCAATAATTGGTTCTCGTCTTTCAAACTCCAACTGGGTTGTTTCTGCAATTGGAAGAGACACATAATCCGGGCCTTTTTCAATATCAACCTTTGATACATGAACCGTTTGCTTAATACAATCCACCACGGCAATGCCTTTGTCACCAATAATTTCAATAATTCTCTCTTTATATGGCAATGCCCAACTAACAAAAATATTCACATACACATCGCCTGGAAATGTCATGCATAAATGCCCAAAGTCAGCTCGGTCATCGCAATGGATCTGCTTTGTTTTAATATCAGTATTCTCTGGCTTTTCATTAACTAAAAACTGAACAATATCAATGTCATGCACAGCTACATCAACCAAAACATCCGCATCTTTAATTTGCTTTGGGAAGGGTCCATAACGCTTTGCTGTAATGGCCTGTATTCGCCCTAAATTACCATCTGCAATCCACTTTTTGACATTAAGCACAGCTGGATTAAATCGTTCAATATGGCCAACCGTTAATAAACAACCTTTTTCTTTAGCATAAGCCACTAAATCTTTGGCTTGTGCCACAGTTTCTGCGATTGGCTTTTCAACCAAAACTGCAATTCCTGCGTCAATGCACTTTTTGGCGACATCGTAATGCGCCATGGTTGGCACACAAATACTGACAACATCGATGGTTTCATTGGATAACATGTCATCCATGTTTTCATAATATTTTGTATTTGATGATTTGATGACATGGTCAAACCGCTCAATTTTTGAATCACATGCCGCCACAAATGATACATTTTCTAGCGCTGAATACGCTTTTGCATGGTGTTGCCCCATGTTTCCTAATCCGATAACTGCTGCTTTAATCATGTTCTTATTTTAGAAAAGTTTGGATGATTTCACAAATTGAATTTAAAACTTGATCTGCAGATGTTGAAACCGTTGGCTTACTTGAACGAATATCTTTAATATTTTGGAGCCACCATTCCCATGTTAGGTCAGCTTCGTTAATCAATCGCGCATTGGATTGCTGATTGCAAAAGGCTTTCGCATTGGCATGCTGATGATTGTCTTTAGCAAATGGAAATGGAACTAAAATGGCTGGCAATCCAAAGTGCTGGAGTTCAGCCAAGGTTGTTGCTCCAGCTCTACACATAACAACGGTGGACTTTTTAAATAAGGACACCATTTTATTCGCATACGGAATTGCAATGTAGTGGCACCCATTAACTTCTTGAACAATACGATTAGCGTCTTTGTCTTTAAAAAATGCGGCCCCTGCAAGATGAATGATATTCATCCCTTGATTCAGAATCTGATTCTTTTGTTGATCCACAAATGCATTTAACCCTCGTGCCCCTTGGGATCCACCAACCACCAGAATTGTATCGCCTGATAAATGCTCAATTTCAATCGGCAATTGATCGTTATTGTCCTGATCATTAAAGCGTATGGGGTTTCCCAAACATTTAATTTTCTTCTTTACACTTAATAACGACTCCGCTTCAGGAAAAGATGTAATTAAATGCTCGACAAACCATTGAACCAGCCGTGTAGCTCGGCCAGGAATTGCATTTTGCTCAAACCCGATGCTGGGGATTCTAAACAGCCAACTCAAAATAGCAAATGGCACACAAATACCACCACCCATTAACAATAGCACTTGTGGCCGAACACGAAAAAGCAACCAACATATGTTAAGTATATTCACTGGCAACAACCACCATTTTTTTAGTGATAGCTCACAAATGGTATGGGTCATATGTGCGGCTGTTAATATTTCTGATGCTGGGTGATGGCGAGAAACCACCGTATGGGCAGGTACATTCAGTTGGTTGCAAATTGCAATTGCCGGATATAAATGCCCCCCAGTTGCACCGGATACCACCAAAATCATATTGTTGATGCCCCAATTCGATGAATAACCCCTAAACAGAACATGGAGGATAACAAGGATGTTCCTCCATAACTAATTAATGTTAACGGAATCCCAGTAATAGGAAACAATCCCGATACAACACACATGTTAATCAATGCTTGAAACACCAAGTAAAACACCAATGCACAAACCAGGTATTGTTCAAACGAGTACTTTTTCTGCTTTAATGAAATTTGAATGCCTCGATAAAAAATAATCGCAAATAGAATAACGACAATGCAGGCCAACACCAGGCCCCCTTCTTCACACAAAATAGAAAAAATAAAGTCAGAATAGTGCAATGGCAAATAAAAATACTTTAATCTTGATTCTCCGATACCAAACCCCAAAACTCCGCCAGACCCTATGGCTGTAAAAGACTGAATGATATGATAATTGGTCCCTAGCGGATCAAGCCAAGGATTTAAAAATGATTGGATTCTTGATAATTGATACGGGTGGGTTAAAATCGATCCACCAATGACCAGCACCCCACCCCCAACAGTTAACATCAATATCCATGCTGGCAACTGCGACAATATAAATAACGAAAACCCAACCGCCAAAGTTAAGATAGAATTCCCTAAATCAGGCTGAAGCATCAAACACAAAATTGGCAGAAACATAATTAGGAACACTGGCACGATTCCTTTTTTAAAGTGACTCAACTGATGTGTTTTATTTGCAATAACAATACTTACTGCAACGGCCCACCAAAACTTCATCACCTCTACTGGTTGAAATTGAAAGCCCCCTATCATTAACCACCGTCTTGCACCACCAATTTCTACCCCAACTCCAGGAATAATAGTAATTAATAACAATAAGATGGAAGCGCCATATCCCCAGACCCCCCACTGTTTTAATCGGTTTGTTGGAATTGCATTTCCGATAAAAAACAGACAAATTCCCAATAGCAAGAAAATTGAATGCCGCTTAATAAAAAAATAGGCATCGTTGTACTCAGATAATCCCTTAAACGACGTGGTTGAAAAAATCATAATGTAACCAATAATCAAAATCATGATCATTGGTGCCAACAATCGGATATCGAGCCGCTGTAAGTTAAAGGCTTTTTTTAACATACTCTGTAAATGCCCGCCCTCGATCCATGTAATTTTTAAACTCATCAAAACTTGCTGCTGCTGGCGAAAAAAGAATCATCCCCTTTGTGGTTGCTGCAATTGCAGCGTCTGTCGCAGCTTCCAACGTGTCGAAAAAATGAATTTTTGACTGCCATTCATCTGGAAAAATTAAGCGCTGCTTTGACAATGCCCCGGCAGCATAAATGGTATGGCAAGAGGATTGAATTGATTCAAAAAAACCAACATTAAATGGTTCTTTTGGCTGTCCAGCTAAAATCAATAGCTTTTCATCATCAAAACTAGCAACGGCAGCTTGCGTTGCTGACATATTTGTAGCTTTTGAATCATTAATAATTTGCATACCGCCATGATTATATATACGCTCACACCGGTACGCAGGAAGTACATACGTTTCTAACGCCTTTTTAGCATCACTTAATGACATCCCAACGGTGGACAGGACCCCCAAAATAGTCGCAAGATTTCGTTGATTGTGTTGGCCTATAAATTGTGGCAAGACTGCCGTTGGTAATGATTCTATTGCTGTCACACTAACTGACTGAACCGCCGGATGCTGACAATAAGATTGTGGCACAAAAGCTTGCTGGCCCGCTTTGAACAATGTTAACTTTGCCGCCTCGTAACTTTCCATGGTTTCATGCCATTCCAAATGATCAGGCTCAATATTGGTTAATACAGAAATATCACAGGTTAATGTTGGAGATGATACTAACTGAAAACTACTTAACTCTAACACCAAGGGCTGGGTCAACGAAATATTGGATAATTGGTTAATTAATGGCTGCCCAATGTTGCCAAATGCAGTGACGTTTAAAGCATGGGCAATGGCAGAGACAACCGTTGTCTTCCCATTGGTTCCAGTCACCCCAATAATGGGGCCTTTGAATCCTTGTTTTTTTAACTCCTGAACTGCAAAATCGATATCTGAAATAATCGGGGCAGCGATTTTTGGCCATTCTTTTGGAGGAATTCCTGGGCTTGTAATAATCTTTTCAGCAGCTTCGATTGAGGATTCTTGATAATCATCATTGCTGGCCAAAAACTCACGAACAGCGGACGCTGTTACCCCGTTACCTAACACCCCAATTTTCATCATGTTAACTGCACCCAAACAAAAATAGCTTGCATCAAAATAAAAAGTAACACAATTGGAATTTCTTTTAGCCCAAGTAATTCAAAATGGTGATGCAACGGAGTCATTAAAAAAATGCGCTTTTTATATTGCTTAAACCAAACCACTTGAATAATAACGCTGAGAGTTTCAATAACATAAACTGCTCCGAATCCCAAAAGCATGATCCAGTGCCCCGTTACAATCACACAACTCGATAAAAACGCACCTAACATTAGCGACCCAACGTCGCCCATAAATAGCCTTGCTGGATTCCAATTGAAAATTAAAAAAACAGCAATCACAGCCATCATGACCATAATCATACTGGCTTCTTCAAACCGCCATTGTGATTGAACCAATACCAACACACCAAACAGTGACACCAACATTGCGGACGATAATAGCCCATCCAATCCATCGGTTAAATTTGTTGCGTTGGCTGACCCCGTCAATAAAAATACGTACAACGGAATATGCCACCAAGAAATGGTTTGAATAAAATAAAAGCCAATCACGGATAATAGCGCCACAGCCAACTGTAATAACAATTTTGCTCGGGCTGAAAGTCCTTTATTTTTTGCCCGCATTAATGATAGAACATCATCAACAGCACCAATCAACCAAAACAACCCTGTTGATGCAACCACCCAAATTGTGGTCAAGGTCCATTGATTCAAAATAAACATACCGGTTAAAAAGCCCAAGAACATGAGAATCCCACCCAATGTTGGGGTTCCAACTTTTTGTTGGTGGCGCTCTGGTGAGTCTTCGTATATATACTGCGTTACCTTGCGACGATTCATCATCCAAATAAATAACTGAAATGAAGCGATCAACACCGCTAACCACAGCCCCCAGATCATTTAAACCCCTCCACTAAATCCAGTGAAGCTGCTGGGGACTTCCAAATTAAATGCAACTTACCTGCATCACTTTTGATATCACTATTTTCTGCATCTTCTTGACTCACAATCGTTTGCTGCTCTTGACTTAAGGCCCAAGCCTCAAGCTCTAACTGCAATGCTTGATGGTCATTCACGTTTAAATAATGCACCATGGGATTGGCCTGCTGCTTAAAAAACCAAACCTTTTGCCGCATATCAACAGCGTCTTGCAACCAATCCATCACATAAAAAATCCCGTCCCGCCCCTCTTTTTTAACTTTGTAATACCACTGACTGGCCAATAAGTAACGCTGAAACAAATCATTCGGGTCATCATGATATGATTCAGTTTTTATTAACAGTTCCTTACAAACTTCCATCATATAATGTACCCAAGATAAGCTATTAATTTCGTGAACATTTTGCTGATAGTTAGCTGGAATTGCATCTGTAAGATCATCCATTTGATTACTGCACCATAACGAAAACTGAGCTGATTTTTCGCCAAATAAACTGGCAATATTGGCAATAACAGACGGATCGATAAACCGCTTTTCATGATAAATATCGCCAACAATAATATGATTAGGCGCAATTACCTCTACCATTCGCTTTAACTTTTGATGAGTACACGGGTTGAGTCGAATAATTACAGGCGCATCTGTTTGCTCAATTAATGTTAACCCCACCAGTTGATGTTCCAATGGTTTTTCAGAATCAATTTCATGCACAATTGCCGGTGTTTTTTCGCACATCATTCGCAATAAGGCATGACTTAATGATAACCGCTCACCTGTTTCCAATATCAGAATTTTCTCGCCCTTAATCTTCCTTAAATATTCCCGAATCTTTGGGACAGAAGGTGTGGGTAAAGCACGCTTAAATTGTGAATAGGTGATTTTCAATTTGGGGATCAATTTTTTTGAAATAAATAATACATCAGCATCTGCATCTGGCTGGTTTAACACCCAAGTTTGATTGGTTTGAAAACGCTTTTGACGAATAATTTCATAACTTGCAACATCCGCATCATTAAAATAAAACTGAAACCCTTGATTAAACTGGTATGTTTCATGCCCTTTGCCAGCAATGATTACGACGTCACCATTCTTAGCATTATGAATTGCAGCTGCAATTGCATCAAACCGATCACAAGATACTTGCTCAATTAAACCTGTATCCTGAACTCCATCTTGAATATCTTTAATGATATCTAAGGTAGATTCAGATCTCGAATTATCTGCTGTCAGATAAATATGATCACTGTATGTTGCTGCTACGCGCCCCATCTTCGATCGTTTGCCAGCGTCCCGGTTACCACCGCACCCAAAAACAACTAAAACTCGATCTTTATTTCCACCAACCAATGCCAATGCATCTTTTAACACCATATCCAAGGCATCTGGGGTATGCGCAAAATCAACAATAACATCAAATGATTGGCCAAGACGAATGGATTGAAACCGACCCTGTGGAGACAATAATTGCCTTAACGCAGCTGAGATATCGAAGGGTTTATCGCTAGCCAAATGTTTGCAGATGGCCAACGCAGAACTAACGTTCTTTATATGAAATGAGCCTTTTAATTGTGGAATATCATCGGCAGTTACCTGTGAAACATCATCCGAAAAAATAGCCAATCCAACACCATCCATCATAAAACTCATCTTTGTATTTTTATAATTCTCAAATGTTTTGTGATAATCCAGGTGGTCTTGCGTGATATTTGTTAGACACTTTACATCAAAATCAAATCCAAACACGCGATCCTGATCAATACCATGCGATGAAACTTCTAAAACAACATGTGTTCCACCTTGATCAACATGCTCTTTTATTCGATTTAAGATGTCCCATGATTCAGGTGTGGTTAGTGGGGAGTTCAAAGTTCCAATAACCAATACATTATGCCCCATCTTCTCGAGCAATTGTGATGTAAAATAACTCACCGATGTCTTACCATTGGTTCCGGTGATCCCAATTAACGTAACCTTACGAGTTGGGTAATCAAAGTAATCATGAGCGGCCTCTGCAAACTCTTTTCGGGACATATGAACGACATCAGTGGCACCTCGCTGCAAAGCGTCTTCAATGTATACTTCACCTTTGGGCAAACAAATGTACCCGTCCCCGGGAGAAATTCGACGAGAATCATGTGTATAATTTCGGGACTTATCTAACATCATCCAACTCATTTTAAACTACAGGCATAAAAAAGAATAGTTATTATGTGTTCAAATATGGTTTTTAATCGATAAACTTTTGTGGAAGAAACTTGGTTTAGAAAATTTAATTGAATCAATGTGAGCGCAAGCCAACATTTCAACTTGAATTTACAGACAAATATTTTTTATTATTAAGCAAAAATGACAAAACCAGAATCAAAAGAACGAGAAGCATTAGTGAAGCAATATGTCACTTCCAAAGATGAGCATCTTAAAGAAGAGATTTTGGTTGCCTATAAATCACTTGTTGAATTTATTGCACGCAAATTATCGTTTAACATAGATGATGTACCAGACCTTATACAAGTTGGTAACATTGGCTTATTAAAATCACTCGAAACATTCGACCTCGGACGAAACATTGCATTTTCAACCTATGCCAGTTCAAATGTCATTGGAGAAATTCGGCATTATATTCGCGATAAAGGACGCATTGTAAAGCTCCCACGCAAACTTCAAGAACAATACTCAAAAATTCGACAGTACATAAAAATCAAGTCCCAGGAGCTGGACCGCTTTCCAACAACATCAGAAATTGCGGCTGATTTAAAGTTGAGCGAAGAGGATGTTCTTGAATCGATGGAAGCTGGCCAATCATTTCGTGTTATCTCTTTAGATAAACCAATTCAAACCAATCGCAGCAAATCATCCAATGAAAAATTCTCATTAATTGACAATATTGGAACAGAAGACAAAGATGACTTGGTATTAAACCGTGAAATGCTCAAGCAAGCCTTAGAAAACTTAAACGAACGAGAAAAAAAGCTAATTTACCTTCGTTTTTATGAAGGATTAACACAAAAAGAAATTGCAGATCGACTCAGTTTATCGCAAATGCATGTATCACGATTATTAAATGATGCCTTGAAAAAATTAAAACGAAAAATTACGATTGAGCAATGACAACATTATTTGCAGATGCTATTTCTAGCCGAATCCCACACCGTTACGAAAATCTATTACTGGATGAATCAACACCACTTCCCAATGGAGCAAGTGAATTTAATTTAACAATTCCAACCAATGATGCCTTAGGTCGAGACTTATTTCATTATGACATTGATGGCCGCACCACACTACCCACACCAATCCTGGCTGAAATTGCCGCACTAGCGTGCATAGTTAGCTCCGGTGCGATTAAGCCTGGCACATTTGCCTACTTTGCCGCAATTACAAACTTTTCACTCACTGGCCATGCCTTTTCTGGAACAGACACCATTAATGGAACCACTCAAAAAGTAAGTGATAAAAACGGATTCCATAAATATAGCTTTCAACTATCGAATGCTAGCTCAGAAGCCAAAGGTGAAATAATGGCCTACTATGACACTTCCAATGACGCGTCATCAGCTGGACCTCAACCAACCGTAGCCATTCCAGCTCACATCGAAGCAGGATTAACCATTCCAGGCAATAAGGTAGTACCATTTTCGAATAAACATGCTGATATGACGTTTATTGATGCCTTGGCACTCTCGTCTGATTCCGATGCACTTTATCGTTACACGTATCCAAAAAATCATCCTCTTATTAAAGGTCACTTCCCTGAAAACCCCGTCATGATGGGCGTTTGCCAATGGCAAATGGTAGAAGATGCACTCACACATTATGTCCAGGCTGAACAACTCCAGGAAGGCACATATACGTGCAATGCTACCATTTTTAAAGATGACCAAACTGCTGTTTGTGATTTAAAGAAATTGGTTTTCACTGTTATCCATACCAGCACAACTCCGCTTGTTATTACCAGTGCCATAAAAAAAGTTATGTTTAAGCAACGTGTTTTGCCAAATGACACGCTCTTCTGCTATTTAAGTACGATTGCATCAAACCAATAAAAAAAAAGGCCTGCATATGCAGGCCTTAGATTGTTATTAATTTAGGAAATTAATTAGAAATTAACTGATGCGTAGGATAATACGGCTGTGTTATTGAAATCCTCGAAGTTTTTACCATAGGTATCTAGTACAACTTCGTTAACTAATTTTACAGAGTTTGATAGGTTGTAAATTCCTGATAATTGAATACGAGCTAAGTCAACATCTGCAACTGAAATGTCAGATAATCCATAGCCAGCATTGAATGCTGATGAATAACCAGAACCATCACCATTATGGTCTTCAGGCTGCAAGACAGAGTAACGAACAGCGATATCATATTGATTTAGTTTCTTGCCAACATAAACCATTGCAATAGCCACATCATCTTTGGTTGACGCATTGCTATCATCCAACGTAATCACACCATAGTATCCGCCAAGATCTAACCCATACAGCTGTGTTTTCACATCACCAATAAATCCGGTGGTATTGGCATTGATTGCATTCTGATTTCCTGAATCATTGGAATTCACAAATGACACACCAAATGTCGTATTCTTAACTAAAGATGCATTTGTTAAACGAAGCGCGACGCCAAACCCTTGATCAGGGTTCGTGTCATGTCCACCAGTGCCATTAAACACCATTGCGTCGATTGTTGCGTACGGCGTTTGTGTTGTTGACTGGACGCCATTCCCACCAAAATCGCTCAGTGAATCATTCTTAGTTAGTAAACTATAACCGATATCATTCAAAATAAAAGATGAAGAAAATCTAGCATTGTCCGTTTGGTTTCCAGAGAACTGTCCAAATGGTACTGTAATTGATCCTGCGGTAAACGACGTATGAGCAAACTGCTTTGGCGCATAATTAAGTGCAAAGCCTAAATAGGTGATGCCGCTTTGGAATCCCAAGGTATTGTTATCACTACCAGCACCGATATTAATTTCAGCATTAATTTCATCACTATGCTCGATACCAATATTAATATTTGCTGCTGACTCAAATTGCAACTGAGCTGCTTTAGCACCTTCACTTTGATCAATTCCACTAAACCCTGTTACTGCTGATCCAGATAGTGTAATAAGATTTTCGGCCATTAATGACGTTGATGCCACTAAAACCATTAAAAATATCATTTTTTTCATTACGTGTACTCCTTTATACGATGTGTTAACTATATCAGACACACTGGTTATGTCGTCAACCACCCATTATGACTCGTAAATTATGATCCATCATCTTTAAGTAGGTATCAATCCCACGCCCTTTTCTCTCGAGGGTCATACTCATTAATGGGGGCAAGATCTGCAACTTCCACCCTTGATTAAATGTTGATTTAGACAACGCGTCTAATGCTACCAGATTGGATGACTGCACTGGATAAACTGTGGCTACTTTCGCAACTTTCAATTGATCAATAATGGTATTTACTTGATCGTCCGTTGGTTGTTCGGGCACGTTTATTAACTGATGCTCCAATCGCATAAGCTGAAACATTGGAACCAATGCGGGGTGATTGAGACCAACCGTTTGACGATCTGAACTTTGCTTACGTACGTAACTATTTATGCGCTGATTTAATTCATACAAACGCTTTTGATAAGTTAATGATCGATACGAAATTTCAGATTTAATTTCGGGCAGCGCTGCCATTAAACGACGTTGCACATAATTGGACACCGATGTCCAAGTCATGATATTCATCCAATAATAATCCACTGTTGAATAACGATTTCGCGAAATCACATCATTAATGTTAATAAAGACCACTCCTTTTTGCTTAAACTTGGTAATCGTCTCATATGGCCCATCCATTGATGAACCGTTATAAATAACGACATCACTCTGATTTATTTTTTCCGCCAAACCTGAGCGCATGGTGGCACTCTCATGGGTTTCGGTTCGAGGAATCAAAGTCTCCACATTAATGTCTGGCCCAGCCAACTGAATCACCAAATCTTGAAGCAAAGGTGTCGTAACTAAAATTCGGGGGCCACTTGGCTTGTCTCCATCCAACAATGGCACATTTAACCACCAAACAACCATGATTGATGACATCACAATCACAAATACTTTAAATAATCGTTTCAACATATGCATTCCTCGCTATGACTAAATTTTGAACACTTTAATTATAAAAGTGCGACCCCCAAGAACGCAAAACCTAATTTTGTTCAATTACTAAACAATTATTACTGGCCATGTTGGCATCATCCATGCATTAAAGAAGTGAGCATAACGCTAAGGAGGATCAAATGATAACAACAACAGAATCGAATGCCATACTACCTCTCAACTTGGATAGCATTTCACAATTACTCTCGCCGCCTGAGGGTGACTATATTCCACTAACATACAATGTATCTGAATCAACCGCTGATCACGTTACCATTGAGATTAACATTTCACAGTGCGATTCTGATAGTATTCAGATCTCAACCGCCACCAATGCATTAACCATTCGTGCCGATGCAAGTGTACAATTTATGAACAGTCCAGACAATGTTGGCTTAACATTAACACGTGAACTAAGCCAAACCATTCCATTAACGCCTGGAATTGACCTTGCTGCTCTTCGCTCTCAAATTAACGACGATGTATTAGCCATTCACATCCCCTTTATTCGTTAGATTTGAACAAGGGGGGCTCGACGCCCCTCCAGTTCTTGAGTACACTCATAATCATGGCGACTTACCACCGATTAATTGATGCAAACCTTGCTCGCGTTGCTGAAGGCTTGCGTGTGATAGAGGATATCTGCCGATTTGAATTGAGTGCCGTCGCACTAGTGACGGAATGCAAAGCTTGCAGGGATCAACTTAAAGCAGTTGCACAAACGTTTAATCACACACAATTGGTTAACGCTCGCAGCGTTGGTAATGATGTTCGTGCAAATGCACCTGTTCCAGACCGCCAGAACTTACGTGGATTACTAATTGCAAATATTCGGCGTGCCACTGAGGGCTGCCGATCGTTGGAGGAAAGCACCAATAATCAACAATTTAGCGCTTTACGCTACGCCATTTACACCTTGGAACACCATATTATGACGGCTTTGCAGCGCCGCCCATTAACAGGACCAGGCATTTATGTTGTCTCTGATGACCCGAATCATTTAATTGAGTGTGCAAAAAAACCATTTGTTCCCATCGTTCAATACCGCAACAAAGCGGCCGATAAAGCAACCATTTACTCTGCGTGCAAAACACTTCGAGAACAAATTGCAGCTGACGATGCATTATTTATGATTAATGACCATGTGGACATTGCCATCGCCTGCCAGGCCGATGGGATCCATGTTGGGCAAGACGATATTCCAACCCCAATCATACGATCCATGATCGGAGAAACCTGCCTGATTGGAAGAACCACCCATACATTCGAACAAGGTCAACATGCCGCTATGGAAGGCGCCGATTATGTAAGCGTTGGCCCAATTTGGGAGACCCCATCCAAACCTGATCGAGCTGGCATTGGATTGGATTATTTAAAGAACGCGCATCAGCTAGGCATCCCTTATGTTGCCATTGGTGGCATTGGCATGGCACAACTACCAACCGTAATGGCATATGACCCACCCCTGCTTGGCGCCATTCGAGCGGCAAAGTCAATTGACGAACTTTGGCAAGCCATGCAACAATCCCAATCCATTTAATTTACTCTTTTTGACTAAACACCTGCCGAACCCGGGTCACTTTTTTACTCTTTTTAATTTAAAAATAATTAAAAATAAATGTTTGACTTTGCACTTCCGTTATGTATAATGAGGGTATCCCAATAATCAATAATTTAGAGGTTACGTTTGAAGTATAGTTTTTGCATCACACATGCGATTTTTAATCGATTTAGTGACTTGGACGGTCTGGAGTTTATCAATGGGTGATTTGTCCCCCATTGGTAATGGCCGCTCATATGCATCAGCTAATGCACGAACACCTGGAAGAACTCCTCCAGGGTATAATACGAAGCGCAACCGTAATGACTTAAAAATTAACGAGGCCTGTGAAAAAATTAAAGCCATCAATAACAAGGAGCCATTTCAAGCATATGATGTTCAGTCATATGTGGACGATTGCGTTGATATTCATCAGAAAGAAGAAGAGCTACGACAACATCCGACAAGCTCAAGCCGAGGGGACATTGCAGACGACCCAATTGTAGCTATTATTCATAAAGGCCTACTAAAAGCAATAGAGAACGGTGGCAGCGTATCAAAATTTTTCAACACATTTACATTGATGGAAGATCGCCGACGATATGATAAAGAAAATAAAATACAGCTCCCAGCGGATGATGAAAACCTTAATCAGCAAAAGCTTATTGACGCAGTATTAAACAGAGATATTAATGACGGCCGCACATTAATCAATTACACATTAGGTAAATTGAATGGCAGTGAACGGAGAGATTTTGAAGAAGCCATCGATAATATTAAAGGTCGAATAGCTGTAAACAACCGCCCACCTTTTAGAACTGAACGCCCAACCAGCACAGAAGCTGCTAAAAAAACATCGCAAAGCGATAGCACACTTCCGAAATCCATTGTTGAAATTTACAATGAAGAACTTCAGCGATTGAATGATGAAGGGAAGGCTGGCGTTGAGGATGATTGGGTATGCCAAATGGAAACTCGCTTACAAGCGATCGCAGCGACAGTCCTAAAGTTTAATGGAAGAGAAGCGTACCTTTATCAAGCGCTATGTGCTGAACTCATAAATGAAACAAGTTACTGTCCAAATGATGCAGAGTGTTTAACACTACTATTACGTTTAATACACCCACATGACTATAAGGCCTTTCAAGGAAATCGAAACGCTGAAAATATACGTCGTATTGTGGAATGTGTTGTAACGCATGATTCACAAAATGAATTCAAGCTAATTCATGGCATTATTGATCGCACATTCACACACGCTAAAAAAACTAAGAATAGTGAAGATATTCAAAAGTTTAGAGATATAGAATTTGCATTTGCCACCGCATTGCCAGTGACTTACAAGAATTGTGAACACCAACTTTCATGCATTGCAGATCTAGGTCATAAGCAATTTCGTCAAAATGAAACAACAGGTGAAATGGATCGTCAAATGGGATCAATACCAACTAAAAGTGAATTGACAATTAACTTACAAACAATCGAAGAACATCTCAGAAATAAACCAAGAAAATTACCATCCATCGTCAGAAACTTAATTATGCGACTTGAAAAAGAGTTTAACAGTCCCTTGCATACCCATGAATCAAGAAAAAATCTTAATTTGATATTTTGGGGCATTGTTTCACATAACGGCTCACCAATTTTATCACATGACAGTCAACAAGTAATAGGGCATAAAACATTCATAAAATACAGCAACCCAAATAGACAATTTATTAATAGTCAAACTGCTGATAAGTTAGTCCGTTATTTTGAACGCATTTTTTTAAAGAAGAAGGGCTACATAATAAAGTTGGAATCAATTGAAATGCCATTAGATAAGAAAAAAAGGACACATACTGCTTCTAAAAATCAAGAATTAAAGGAAGCAAAAGATAAAGCATATGAAGCAAGCAAAAGAAACCAAAGAAAGTAAAAATTATTCAATAAACTAAAAAGAAAAAAAGGAGATTATAATATGGATAAAACAAATGGAATAAATCAGCATACCGCTGCAGTTAGAATTCAAAGGTGGTTTAGACGCAAAAATCATTCATCATTAGAAAGTACCGCTGCTCAACAACACCCAACAATAGACACTTCATCTGAAAATGGTGATTATTTCAATGAGACCTTGTCAGATTTTGGAAGCCCTCTAAGTTGCTTTGGGAGGCTCTCTACAGATCGATCCTCTTTAGGTGGCCGATCCTCTTTAGGTGGCCGACTCTCTATAGGTGGCCGATCCTCTTTAGGTGGATATGAAATACCAGCAAGGCTACCAGATACCCCACAAAATGTTGCTCCCATGCCTACAATGGATGAAGCAAGGCATGCCGAAGAGTTGGATGTATATCGTGCAAAAGTTGTTGAATTCACGCAGGGAAAATTGGAATTAGAGTTGAGATTAAACAAATTGATCGAAGACATCCAATCCCAAACAATAAAAGAAGCAACCCTATGCGAGCAACTCAAAAAGCAACTTAAACTAAGTGCTGAACTCGGAAATTTAAAAGAAGTTTACAAGGAAGTGTCCCAAAAACAAAAAGAAGCTAAGAAAAGAGCTAGTGAGGAGAACAGAGAGTTACGTGTTGCTAAAGGAAAAGTGCGGAGTACTTTATTTCAGGAAAAACTTAAAAAATTGGAAGAAGCAAAGAATAAATTAGCTACACTTAGAAAAACCCTTGACTTCTATAAGGTAAATGGCCAAAAGCTCCGTGATGATTACCATGAATTACACCAAAAAATTAAAGAAAATGCTACAAAATATGATTTTGTCTTACCAGAACCTAAAATCAACTTTGTAGCACAGAAAATAGAAACCTTGGATAGGGCTGTCCATAATGCAATAGAACCTAAAGATGAGATTGACGCTGCAACTAAAATACAAGCACAGATAAGAGGGCATTTAACCCGAAAATTTGCTCATTTGATTAAGGAAGAGGACGGCTCCACAGACAAAACAAATGCGGCAATAAGAATACAAAAAGTTACCAGAGGGCATTTAGTGCGATCATCAGAGGTGAATAACCCAGAGGAACAGGGAACAGACGGGCGTGATTTTGCCCCTTTACATGTCGATGCAGCGGCTCTTGAAAATGAAGGTGCTTCAGAAAAAATTAATCAATCAAAAAACCATTTTAGTGATGCCTGGGAGGACCTTATTTACAATTGGCAGGCATTCATCATCCGTTTTGAGAAAACAAGTAAAACGCTTCAGGCTAAGAAAAATCGTGAAATTGCAAAAATTAAGAGCTGGACCCATAATAGGTTTGAATCATTTGACCAATTTGCAGATTACATAATTGAAAAGAATCAAGGAATACTTGAATTACATGAAGCACACGATAAATTTAAAAAAGAAAGATTAAAAGCAATCAGTCAACAAGTACCAGAGAACACCAAAGGCATCAAAGATTCACAAATGACAGACGCTAACCAGGTTTATGAGAAAATTCAACAAGAGTTGAATAAAGCAACAAAAGAAATTTTGATCGCAGAATCCCAAGTAGAGCAGATTGAAGAATTATTTGAATCTGATTCAGCTAGCACACGACTTTATGAAAAAGAGGCATCGGCAAAGCGTGCAGGAGCTGCATTAGCCGCAAATAGAGCTATGGCGTTGACATCCTCGGCTGGCATGTCAAAATACCCCGAAGCTAACGAGGTAGATCATAATGAAGGAAAAGCAGTGCCCATGGTTGATGCCAAAAAACCACCAGCGCCAGAGTCAACGCAACGTGATGCGGAAGATCATAATGCAGCGGCAGTTGATACAGAACAAAATAAAGTTAATCATGAAAAAAAACCTGCAGCTAAAACACCACCACCAGCGCCAGAGTCAACGCAACGTGATGAACTCGTAGTGCTAGAGGCAGCCAAACAAGTAAAAACCGTGCAGAATAAAGAGCAAACAGCTACAAAAACAAGAGCCAGCGGTGGTGCAAGTAAGGTAGATGAAGTAGCAGCTAAGGTAACTGCAGCTGATGATAACCGTGTGGCTATTAATAAGTTAGTAGTGGAAATAAATAAAAAGTTTATAAAAGCCAAAAATGGGTTAAATCTTGCTCAAGAGTTTGAACCATTAAAACAGGATCCAAAGTTCGATGATATCATTGAATTTACGCAGCAGGCGGCTTTAGGAGAAATTGCTTCGGTGGATGGAAATGCTCTAGTAATTTATGGTGATGGAGACGATGAAACACAAGTTGAAATTGATGACAATAATGTAATAGAAGCATTAACAACGCTCAAAGCACAGAATACCACTCCAGAAGACTTTAAGGTGAGAGACGCACATACTATTAATTTAGATGGTGGGAAATACCTATAATGGCAACAGTATCTAGCCCTTCAGCAGCTGCATCACCTATTAGTCAAATGGTGATAAGAACCCCATCTCGGATACGTCACGGAAGAGATAGATCAGATATAATTCCCACAGGAACTCCACTAGTAATCGGAGGTAGAATATCTTGCCCATGGATATCGAATTCAAATGAAGAATTTCAGATTGATATGGAGCAAATTGGAACTGAACTGCACCAATCAATATCAAACTACTTTCAAAGCACTATTAAACGTCTTTGCGACCTGCATAAGATGTTGACTGAGTTGAAAAAAGGTAGAGGTTTAAAACTAATCGCATTTAAGTCAGATTATGGTTACAAAAATATAGTTTTGGAAAACTTATGTGAAGATGACCCAGAAGATAGTGTTTGCTTGAAACAATACCTTAACGGTGAAGGAAATGTTGCGTCTATTTTAGAAGCATTAAAAAAGTTTGGCACAGTTCTTATTAAAGACAAAAAAACATTTGACTTTACAAATAAATATTTTACCAAGTTTAGTTATATCATTAATAAATTTGACAGAACAGATACATTAACAGCGATTCCAAGAAGTCGAATTAATAGCATCCTGCAAGAAATTATAGATGATCATATTTTTGGAATTAAATCAGATTTTTTTTCTGCTGGATTTTTAACATACAACGCTAACGGCAGTTACAGTAAACAAGTTAACATAACTCCTGAACAAAAATGCTTACAAGAAAAATTCATCAAAATTATTAATGAAGGAGACCCCAATGAAGCTTCAAATAGAGGGTTCAATACCGCGAAATGTAGTCAATATTTAATATCCTATTCCAACACTGCTGTTGATGACTGCTCAAATTACTTGAGACAATATACAAATACTAATAAAAATATCCTCGAAGATGAGTATCATACATTTATGAGCTATGCCCTTGGTGTTCTTAATAAAATAACAGCGCAAAGAGAAGCTTTTGTTAGAGATTCCTTAAGTTTTGCTTACAAAGACCCCGCAACTCAAGAAAACACAATTTGTTACTTAATTGACAACATAAGTACCAAATCAGATTATAACGGGGTATTTCCACAGGCTAATCTAACGATATTTGAAGAACTTGTTACCGGTGCAATACAGGTTATACACGGGTCAGTTAACAGTTACAGTCAGGGTTTAATTGATGGTGGAATGGATACTGTGCATCGCGCATATGCCTTAGGCTATGACGCAGGATTGCAGGCAAATACTCTAAACAATGGCTCAAATAACGGTCAAGAAGAAAGTGCTGGCTTTATAAGTAGTTGGCTTGTTGACCCTGTAACTTCAGCTGCAAGTTCAATTACGTCATTATTTAGTGGTGCCGCCCCTATTGAATCTCGCCGAACCTTATCTGATACTCAAGCAAGAGCAATTGTTGCTAGTGCCGTTAATTCACGTACAATGAGACTTGCTGTTGTTACTGATAAAATTGAAAAGGCAAAGCAAAAGCGCCTTCAAGAAAGTCAAGAAGCAGCTCAACTCACTCTGAATAATGGAGAAAGACATTGAAAGTCGCCAAGATATAGAAAATAGAAAACTCAAAATTTATTACTTTCATATGAGATTTACCAGTGAAAAAAACAGTTTCTGTTAATATTAAATATCCACGCATTAGACTAGAGGAATATAAACATCTATCACGTGATTTACTTCTTAATCTCAAAGAGTTTCTGACCCATTGCATTAAACTAAAGATTTTCGAAAAAAATAGTTATATCTATGAAAATTATGCCGGGAACAAGCCTAAACAGATTCAACGATTAATGAAGGGTGAGGTTATTACTATTTATTTTAGAAATGATATCCGACAAATTTATAATTTATTTGATAATTTAAACCCAGCACAATTTAGAGGCAAAAATTGCACAATTACTGGTAGACACTTTCAAAATTTATTAAATCCGATTAAAGAAATTCTCGGCGATAATTTTCATATTACGAATTCGACTGATTCATTAAAAGATGTTTTCAATAAATATATAACAACACTTTGGAATAACCTATTTAAATCCCAAAAGGCCCTCAGTTTTAATGGAAAAGACTTTGACACGCTGTATCAAGAGTGCGGGACAACAACAAATGCATTCACAACGTTTGCATACCTTGGCATGGATACTCTCATTGCGACCATTAAGCGCTTGTCAGGTAATTCTTCTGCCTTGGCTGCCATTGACGCAGGCTGCGAAGAACTAAGTGAAATGAGAAAACTCACCCTTGGCTACGCAAATACTCACCCAGAAATCGACCTTATTCCGTTCTACGATGAAAATCGCTTACGAACATACGAAACTACTCTAATGCTGTTACATGATCGTTACGCGGTTGAGCAATCCAAGATGGCACCTTTGGTGGAATCAAGCTTTCAATTAAAAGATGAAAAAAAACTATCCTCACAGCCGCGAATTGATGCCTCAGCCGATTTAACTCAAGAAAATGAAAACCTTCGCGCCGAAATTGCTAAAATAAGGGCAGAAAATGAGCGGTTACTTACAGAAGATCAACAGCGTCGTGCAGCAATGACTGAATTAAGGGAAGAAAAAAATGGTGCGGTAGCAGATGCCTCACTGCCGCTGGTCGTCTCGCCTCTAAAACATAGCACCGGGGGTAAACGAGACTTATTTCAACTTCACTATACGCCAGCGGACATTGAGGCAGCGGCAGCAGAGATAGCTAAAACGGCTGGGGCAAGCACCCAATCAACCACTCATTCAACGGATGATTTCAAACAATTTTTATCACTTTCCTCTGCAGATCGAGAAAAAATTAAAATGGCTATGGTGAAAGCAGAAAAAAAACGAAAAATGGGAGTCCCTGACGGGGCCATATTCTTACAATTAAAACAAGCACTTAATTTAACCAATTCAAATGAATCAAAAACATTAGATGAATTAATCAAATCATTGAAACGTTTTTTATCTAACCATACCAAAAAGGCCTCCAATGCCGCGGCTGAATCAAAACGATCGGCTCGAGTAAATCCGCTACATGCACAAATAAAACAAAATAAAAACCAAGGTCTACAGGCAATGTTAACCGCGCAATTAGGAAAAAGATAAAACAGTCATCAAAATAGTTACTTCAACATGTATAAAATTATTCCACTTCCAACCATATCAAAATTGCAAGGGCTACTCACAACCATCATTGATCGTCACTTTCCTAATTCGCTAACACAGGTACTCAATCTAAATCCATTATTACGCAGCCCTCTTGTTGCACAACA
>JBMHDV010000017.1:0-32811 GCA_049889215.1 Candidatus Marinamargulisbacteria bacterium | reverse complement strand
AATTTCTTTTACATTTAACGATTTTAAATCGTAGCCATCTTCAGGGTTAATGTAACTTAATAATGGTTGAATCACATGGTTTAAACGACCAACTGTATCTTTAATTACTTTAAATTGTGAGTTGTTTTTATGGTGCTGTAACCCAACTTCAGCAGTGCCTTGCAACATTTGGAGCGGATTTTTAAACTCATGGGCAATCCGTTGAACTAGTTTTGCATAATCCGCATACTGAACGAGTTGTCGCTGCAGGGCCTTACTTTCTTTTAAATCATTCAATGCAACGGTTAAATTTCGATTTATTTCCAATATTTTTTGTTTATCTTTTTTTTCTGTTAAATAAAAAAATGCAACTTGAGGCAGTACCAAAGCAAAGGTGAGTAATAATGCGAATGAATAAATCACTTCAACTGTTTTTTGATTTAAATTAACTTGAAACGTTAATGGTATCACTTCAGGTAAAAATAGAAAAAAGAATGCACTTCCTATAATTCCGATCACAATGCTCAACTTAAATTTTAGTGATGCATCACGAAACAAAATCAATGGCAAAATTGATAACGGAATGTATACCAAGTGAGCACCGGCCGATGACCCTAAGTACAAGTTATAAAATGGTAAAATAATGCAGGCCTGATAAAAGATGGTCCCTAGCTTTGCAGCGGTTAAATACCCTTTATAATTTGACAACAAAATTAAAGAATACAGTAACTCAACGATCACCACAAAATTAGCGGCTAAGGTCAATTCAAAATGCCTAAATATAAAATAAAATGGAATTGCAGAAATAATATAAATGAATGCAATTTGGTTAATTAGAACTGCCATTACGCGATCTTTTTTTGGATGATGCCCCATCCCAAATTGAAGTAATGTTTTAATCACGCCGTTCCCAACTACTGTTTCCCCCCACTAAATAAATAGGTTGCAAAAATGATTAGCTGGCTTTGTATAATACTATCTAATTCGTCGTCTCTCGGGTCCGCTTCTGCTTCTCCATCAAACGATTTACTACGTGGTCGCCCCCCCGTTATATCACGCAATGCAGAAATATCATTTTCTAAATCGCAATAAGCCTTAACCCACCTCCTGATAAGCGCTCTTTCATGAAAACCAATGAATTCCTTATCAATATACTCGCATATGTCATTATGAAGTATTTCTATTGAGCTTGTAAGGTTCCCACTACTCTGATTATTACTTAATAAGTCTTTAACTTTATGTAGTAAAAAAACGAAATCAACTGGTTGTTCCGGTTCTTTCGTCTTCTTATGTTCAGAGGGCCTCTCACCTTTTATCAATCCATCTAAAACCAAAAAATGCTCATCAAACAGTTTTAAAATGGCACTCTGACTATTATTTAGTGGGGTTTTATGCATTAATAAATGCCTAATTTGTTCGGCTGAGCAATCACCATCTTTGAATAATTCACGCCTTGCTGTTGCTATATCATTTGCCCAACGTGGCATCATTTGCATATGATAATAAACACGATTTAATGTTGTATTTGCTTGAGCAGAAAAAATGCTTTCGACTGGGCCAAACGTTTTCATAAATGTTAAAAATACACGAACCATCATATTTTCGGCATAAGTTGTGTCATACCCCGCTAATCTCACCATATTTGGTCTATCAGTTTTACCAATTGCTTCTCTTAGCTGTCCTGAGCAACTGCTTGCTTCACCATATCCAGACACCATAGTTTCACTAACCTGATTGACAAAATCAGCAAACTTTTTTTCATCGATATTCTTTTTATTCGCTCTAGCTACGGCTCCTGTAGGTGACCTCTTACCACCTCCCTGCTCCAGGGATGGGGTAGCACTTCTAACAAGTTTTTTCTCAACAAACCTATTATAGTATCTTTCCATTGCTCCCCTTGAAAATAAGACTAACTTTGTCAAAGCTTCTACTGATTTATCTATATTATCATCTCTAGAAAACATATCTTTTATTGCCGTCTTAAATGCATTAATTACAACGCCCTTGGCGATATCATCTTCTATTTCATAAACTTTAAAGTCCTCTTCCTCTAGCCAATTAACTAGGTTAGCATATATAGAATTATCATCACCTGAACTTTTTTTTTCATCAATTGCTATCAATTTCGCGCTTACCGTTTCTTTCACATCATCATAACAACCTGCATGATGGCAACGATGAATACCTAACTCCACCCACATCATATCTTTAAATAAATCTAATGAACCGTCACTAATTTTTGATTGGGGAAAATGCTTTAAAATATGATCACTAATCAGCCGTCCCATGTTTGACGGGCAGACAGAATCACTCAAATCATCGGCCATTGTGGATGTAATGACCAATAACAGTTGGTAATGTAGCCAAATCTCGTCTGTATCATTTTGTTGAAATACTGGCCCATTTAATTTTTTAATATTATGTAAACACCAAGCAAATACATGCCAGTTTCTTGGTTCAGAACTGGCCCCTAAAGGCAAATGGCTCGTATTTTTTTTAAATTCGTTAATCACTTCGACCCACAACTCTTGATATATCTTAAAAATAGTTGCCACAAAAATAGAAGGTTGATTGTCTTGCATCGATAAGTTAATAAAGTTTTTAATACCTTCTTCAGGGGATAATTCATTTGAGTCTTCGACCTGTGTTCGTGTTTGTGGTGTTGACATTTTATCATCGTATGCCTGATCACTGTTTTTGACGTGCTCCTGAATATCCTCTAGTTTTCGTGCTAGTCTCGAAAAACGTGGTGGTGGTGTCAATAATCGATCAGAATCAATTTTACCTGGACCTAAGCTCAGATCTCCCATGCTTTTAGATCTTGCAATATCACCTTCTGAAACTTTAATAAAATTTAATACGGGTGACTTTTTCCCTTCATTACTCACTGAGCTGTCTATGGTTAAGGGTGATTGAGTGGCTAGAATCTTGTCTTTAATTGTATCTGTATTTTTATAATTTAAATTCTTATATTTACTAATCAGCTCCATAATTTCATTTTGATGGTTAACAACAAGTTCCCTGGCCATATATGCCTTCGCCTTTTTCTGCTGAATATCACCTTCTACAACTTCTGGGAATAACAAATCTAAAACTGTTAACATCAAAGACTCGCCTTTAACTTCATCTTTGGGCTCTACTAGCTTTCTAAGGCCAGGTTGAATATATCTCTTATAATACTTAATATCCTCTCTAGATAACGTCACTAAACAGTTGAGATATTTTGTATTAAATGAGGCTAGATCATAGTTTGGATACCACGTTGAGATGTCTTTTTTGATTTGATACTCTAGATTTATGCGTTTCGTTCGTTGCACAAACTGATCATCTATTTGTTCAAATGCCGATACTTTTTTCGAAAAAAGTTTAACCCGACATGTACAAATAACGTGATATTTGGTTGATTGAACCATTAATTTACTTCCCCTATAAGATTATTGGATATACTCTCTATTTTATCATTGATTGTAAATTATACAAACATCGATGCTGCGTACTATTTTAAATGTGCTTATTCAAAATCACTATTATTTATTTCAAAGATGGTTTGTTGCCGAGCGGTTGCGACTGGTGCATTGCTTAATTTCAACCAAACACTAATTGTTGTTCCTTTATTTAGTTCTGATTCAATTGAAATAAGCCCAGCGTGCTCTTTAATAATCTTAGAGACAATGGATAACCCCAACCCAACATTATTGGTTGATTTCTTTGTAGATTCATATGGTGAAAATATTGTCTGTAATTTTTCAGCTTCAATGCCACTGCCTGTATCTTGCACTTGAATACAAATGCCATCGATTAATTGATTGTCACTCATAAAGTCATCATTAAATAAATGTACAACAATGTGTCCCTTATTATTCCCTATTGCATCCATCGCATTGGACATCAAATTAATGAATACCTGACCAATTGCTGTTGGATCACCATAAGTGGTAGAGTTTTCAGCATCATTGATTAATTTAAGGTGAATCCCTTTGGTTTTGCAATTCGCCTTACTAAGCAATAAAATATCATTGATTGTATTTGTGATGTTGAATGATTGAAAGTCGTAACTATTGTCTGTTTTTAAATAAGTTAGCATTGGCTCAATTACATTATTTAATCTTCCAACCGTATTTATAATCGTATTAAAAATTTCTTTATTTTTATTATCTTGCAATAACCCAATTTCTGCCGTGCCCTGCAACATTTGCAACGGATTTTTGAACTCATGTGCAATGCTTTGCACTAGCCGTGCATAATCTGCATGTTGAACAAGCATTAATTGAGCATCTTTGCTTTTCTTTAAGGCTTCTTGCGCTTGCTGTTCGGAACGGTTAAATACATTCACTTGTGGGATGACAAGGCCAAATGTTGTTAAGTATGCAAATACCGAAAATATAAATAATGTTGCATCATCGATAAGTGGAAGATTTTGTGAATAGTAGGTATGCCCCACAATTATTGTAAGTAATCCAACTAAAACAAAAAAGAACCCAATGGAGCGGTAACGCTTTAATGATGCCTTGGGATAAAAAATCATTGGTAACAATGCTACTGGAATCATTAATAGATGAGCATCGGACTCAAAACCTAAATAAATGGAGTAAAAAGGTAAAATACATGACTGTGTCGCAATTTCTAATAATGATGCAACATGTGGTTTATTATAATAATTGAAAACAAACGATGCAACATAAGCTAAAAGAACCCCCCATACAATATTGGCAGCAAGTGTTAAATTAAAATGATTAAATATAAAAAAATATGGAATCGCTGAAACGAACATAATAACGGCAACCTGATTGGTTAACCGTACTTGCTTTTTTAATTCGGTTGTTTTTTGTGCAGAAACCCCAATATGAATAATAGAGCTTAAAAAGCTATTGCTCCACAGGATTAAATTTTCCCCCTACTAAGTAAATGGTGCAAGAGCAGGGAAACAGAACTCGTCTTAGAGCCATATAAAGTTGATTGATCAAACTCACCATCTTCTTGTAACTCTTCCAACAAAGATTCGTATGCTCTCGATTGTGCGATAAAGCTTGAAAGCAACTGACTTTCTGCATTTGATTTTGTGATCAGCACGCTGAGGTCCTCCATTGCTGCGGCTCTTTGACTCTTAATTTTACTGAATATTTCATTAACAGCTCTGGTTTTATCGATATCCAACGAATTCAACTGTTGATGTAAGAACTCAATGGTTCCTGATATATCTCCAGCCTCTAATTCACGACTGAGTGTTTGTGCATCTTTTGGAATACTAGTGGCTAAAATATTCCCAATACGACCAAGTTTTTGTTCATAACTAAATGCATGCAATCCTCTTTGTATCTTAGTCTTAATTTCGTCCAAAACTGTTGAATGTTGACTAAGCTTGAACCATAAATATTGTGCATGAAATGCAACAATGTTCATGTTATGAGGCGATGTTTTATACGCATCTTCCAAAGTGCTTATATTTGGCGTTAAATTAAATTGAAGAGATGTCTCAAAATTTTGAAATATCTTGGCATAGAAAAAGAATATTTGTTCTTTCAGCTTGTTAATATCTTCCTCCCCATCATCCTCTTTAATTACAATTGAATAAAAATCATCGAACGTTTCATAAAAAGTAATCCAAATGAATGAAAGGTAATCAATTAACTTCTCATCTACATTTGACAATGCCCCCTCTTGTGAAGACGCACACCTAAACTGTTGCTCCAAGTAAGGACGAATTGTCTGCTTTGACAAAAACTCATCTTGACTACCTAACGTAATAGGCCGCGACAATGTTGGATTTTCTTGTGTTGGAAAAATCTCTCTAAATACGTTTACAACACGTTTATCCCTTAATTGATCTGCAAAATCATCGCACATAAAATTAACAAATGCTTGTCGAGTTAAAATTTGGTAAAAATCAGTTTCATTACATGCACCAGTCGGTTTAAAAATTAATTTTACACCTTCTAAAATCCAGGGAAGGATGTGCATGCTTCTTGGCTTTACATCACTGCCAATGGCAGTTAAATACGATTGGTACTTTTTTGTATAATCTGAATATGTTCGAGAAATAGAATCTGTATTTAAATCTGTGTGATATAACTTAAACTTTTCTAACATATTCTTTTGTGACTTTACCACTTCGGATAAGCAGGCATTGTTTTCTTTAGAAAACAATAAACTAAATGCATTGTAGTAAACTTTCTCAGTTGACTTATGTTGATAATAAGCTGCATAGCCCCAAAGATTACGAATCATTTTTAATGACAAAATTCCACACGTGTTCCAGAGGTCATTCGAGTGTATTAATAAACGCGGTATGAGCTCTTCATCAACAGCTGGGATATTCAGACTATCAAAATCTTTCTTTATGCTAATAATTCTTGCATTGTCTTTTTCATTTTTAGCCAAGCTTTTAACTTTATCTAAAAGCACATTCATTTTCTCTTCAGAGGAAGCGCTCATTTCTAATACGTTGATTAATATGTTATTGATTAATTCATTGATAATGACAGCGTTATTATCAACCTCACCAATTAGATCTGTACAGAGATTTTCATCAAGATTATCACGAGCAAAATCTGAATCAGCTGTTACAGTGCTTGTTTCACTTGAATCACTGTAAGCTCTATCTTTATTTTGTCTTAAAGGACTACCATTTACTTCAGAATCAGCATCGGGAAAATGGATTGCATTTATTGACATAATTTTATGCAAACAAAAATCAGAATAATATTTCATATAAAAAGGAAATTTTTTTAATGTAGCTTTCATTTTGGGATCCAAGATAAATCTACCTGTTTTTCACTCAAATGTAAAGGTTCTAGTAACATATTTAACCTTTATTTCCAACTTTTTTTTATTACTCTCATTAATATTTGTTCTTTATTTTTTTGATTCATCATAAACGACATCAATGGCTCTATTTCTGATTTTCAATGAATATACATTGATGTAAAAGTCATTATTTTATTTTGTGATTATATTGAGAATATGCCTAATTTTCAAAATCTTCACTATTAATTTCAAAAAAATCGGATTGTTTTGTTTTTGATACCGTGTCTCCACTCGTTGGTAACCATACAGTAACAGTTGTGCCATAATTTAATTTAGAATCAATTGAAATTAACCCGGCATGCTCTTTAATTATTTTCGATACGATGGTTAATCCTAACCCAACATTATTGGCATCTTTTTTTGACGATTCATAAGGAGAAAAAACAAACTTTATTTGGTCTTTCGCAATACCACTACCAGTATCTTTTACTTGGATGCAAATGCCATCAACCACTTGATGATTGCTCAAAAATGCATCGTTAAAAACATTGATCTTAATATGCCCATCTGACCCAATTGCATCAATTGCATTGGTAATTAAATTAATAAATACCTGCCCAATTGCGGTTGAATCGCCATATGTTGTGTGAGTTTGAGCCTGGTTAATTAACTCAAGTTCAATTCCCTTAGCTTTACAATTTGCTTTACTTAACAGCAAAATATCCTTAACTGTTTCAATGAGTTCAAATGGTTGAAATTCATAATTATTATTTGTATTTAAGTACGTCAGCATGGGCTGAATCACATTATTTAAGCGTTCGACACTACTTATAATTGTCGAAAACACTTCCTTATTTGATTGGTCTCTTAGTAAGCCAATTTCAGCTGTTCCCTGCAACATTTGCAATGGATTTTTAAATTCATGCGCTATGCTTTGAACCAATCGTGCATAATCTGCATGTTGGGATAATACCAGCTGTGAGTCTCGGCTTTGCTTTAATTTAATTAATGCCTTTTCTAAATCCTGATTTTTTAAAGCAAGTTGATTTTGAGATTTCGTAATCTCAGTTACAAAATAATAAAAACTTAGCGAAATTTTTAAACCAACAAAAAATAGAGCAAAACCGTAAATAAATGACTCGTATTGCGGGGCCATTGTAATTTCCTGTAGAAAGGATTTATCTTTGGTATGCAACATCAAAAAACCAAATGGTATGGCAACAAAAATATACCTTAACCATTTTTCGTTTTTATCAAAAATAATAAATGGATACCCCAAACACGCAAAAAACACCAAATGAACACCCGCGTTATGCGGTGTCACGTGACTGTAATAAAATGTGCCTAAAATTGTATTAACTAGAAATACTCCGCGGCTTATATTTAATCGACCAAAATAATTGCATAACAACGATATCAGATAAAAGGTAACAATAATAAGAATCGACATCCCTAATCTTGGTGCAGCGTAATTAAAAATAAAATAAAACGGTGTTGCAACGACAAGTAATGTTAACGTTAATGCCTGTGTTAACTTAGCTTTAACCTGCTGTTCTTTTGTGAGGGAATTTTGGTAACTAGATAATCTGATCAATTGTATTAAATCGCCTTTTTTAGACTAGTGAAATGCCACCCCTCAGCGGAACGTTTGGTTGCATAACTTGAACAAGATAGTCATTTGCTTTATCTTGATCTATTTTTCCTGACAAAGCATATCGATCTGAAAAAGTTGCCCAGGGAACTTGACCATTTAACCACCCATGCAAATCATTTAAATAGATTAACTGCCAGTTAATTAAGGTGGATGATGCACATGTTTTAAGATCAGCAATTAAGTCTAATAATCGAATATTTAACGTTGTATGCAGTTGATTAACTTCGTGGTGCAGTTGCTGAAATGCACGTTGTTCCATATCTAACCATACTTGGTCACTTGCACGAATGTTTTCTGCTGTTATTATAGTTTCAGGATGCTTTTTTACAAGATCTCTGGCTAATAAAGCAACTTTATTGAACACTAAGTGCTTCGAAAATATTTTATTTGGATGACTTTTTTCAAACTCTTTTTTTTCTTTATGATACGATGTTAAATCATTAAACCATTGGACATGAGCACACACTTGTTTTGCTAAATCTTTAATCCCACTTTGTTTTTCAAAATTATCAATATCAACACCCTTTAGAAGCGCACCTAATTTAAATGCATGTAACCCACCACAGGCTTCATTTCTAATTTGATCCGCTTTATCGCCATAAAACTCTTGAGGGTCCTGTCTTTCTTCAAGTGCTTTTTCATTAACAACCGCATTAATATAATCTTCAAAAGAATTAATCCATTGTTGAGTAAGTGTTCGTGTATTTTCAAAATGCTTAATATGATCTAAAAAAGCTCTGAATGCATTTGCAAGTGCACGAACTTCTACTGGGATGGTGATTTCTTCTTCTGTTGAACTTGAATTCTGATTGAGTATTTCCCTATAAACTTCATTCAATTCCTTTGTTGGGGTTTCAGCAATTTTATATAAAACATTTGTTTTAATTTTGGCCAATGCCTTTACAGCAGAGCTTTCTGAAATATTTTTATTTCTTGCAAGATCAAAGCGATCGTCCACTGCAAATAATGCAATGATCCAATTGGATAAAATGATTGCTTCTTTTTCAGTAATTGACTTGTACTTCGCATAAACCAAACCGGGCACATTGGTTACTTCTAACAAATGTGTTAGTTTTTTACCTTTATAAATATGATTGTCTTTTGCAAATCTACGACTTGCTGTCTGTATATGATGAAGGTTCTTTCGAGTTAACTTAGGTGGGTTTGAGTATAAGTCAGTAAAAAACGTCATATCAGTTACAATGCCAAGCGGTGTTTTCATTTGTAACATAATATTCGTATTAGAAACGTATTCTGGAAAAAAATTGGGTTTAAAAAACGTCCCTACCCGAATCAATTCATTCTTTTCAGCTTCATCGCGATATAAGTTTTTATGGTCATATGATTCTGAATTTGACCGTGGTCGTTTCGGTTGATTTTTTTTAGGTGAATCGATTGACTCAATTGATGAGTATTTTCTGGCGCACTTACAAAAATAGTCCACTAAAAAAACAAGTGCTGAACCTACAGTAATGCTAAGCAGAATCGTACTTTCACTGGCAACAGGATACTTATTACTGCCATCATTATTACTAATATTTAATGACTCATCTGCCGAACTTTCGCCGGGATGTGTTATGTATAATGATGATGAAACTATAAATAAGCCAAGTAAAATAAACTCTCTGTTATGTGTAAACAGTATGTTACCTGGAAGCTCCTTTGGAATGAAGGATATCCTCTTTTTCATCTATCCCTATTTAGAACAATCTCTAACAACTTTAATGCACTTGTGACTGCGACCCCAAAAAGCACCTTGTCAAATGCAACTGTTTGGTTTGGATACCCTTGCAAAGAATAATCAGCAGTGCAAGTATCATCTGCATTGGCAACAGGAACGCTTGCCAGAACGAAAAAAACAGCTAGCAAAGCTGCAGAAGGCTTAGGAATACTAAGTGAAACATATTTCTTTTGTGTAAAAACTAAACAGTTAGTAAAAAACATGGTATTTTTTTTGAACATTTTTTTTGTAACTCTCATTTTAAGGGATTCATTAGTAAAATTAACCTTTTTTTGTGAATTTGTAAAGCTACATAACATAATTACTTTTCATTTCCAACTTTTTTAATGCAAGCTCTTTTCTCATAAATCGTAAGAAGGTTAACTGATTAATGACTGAGATAAACTTTTTGTAGGTCATTGGCTTATTAATAAAGATTTTAGCTCCTGCATTAATAACTTCAATAACGGTTGTTTTTTCGTAATAACTGCTTATAACAATCACATCTGGCAATGATGTGTCCAACGGGTCTTTGCTATAGATTTCCTTTAAAAGGCCAATCCCATGACCATCTGGCAAGCCTAAATCCAATATAATCAGTTCAATATCTTTTTCTTCAAGCACTTGTCGTGACTCTTTTAAACTACCAGAAAAAAATGGGTTAAATGGTTTATCTTTCACAAATTGTTGGTAAACATCGATGATATTTTTCTCATCGTCTATAAATAATATATTTGGCCGTTGAATTTTAGAGAATGGATTTAATGATTCAAGTTTTTGGCGAACATCCAATAACTTTTCAATATGTACATCCAAGGACTCAAAAGCCAAGACAGGCATTTGAGTTTGATAATGCTCTGATAATGAATGTATTGTATCATTAAAAAAGTGAATATCTTGCATGAGTCGTTCTTTGTAAATATTTCTTGGTTTGTTTTTTTGATTCAAAAACTCTACAAACTCAATTATACGCTTGTTTGAAAATGGCTTCGTAATATAATCTTGTGCACCATAAACAGCAACCAACTCATACAAATGAATCGCATCGAGGTGGGATGTAACTAAAATAATTTCAGGATAATTAGAATTTTCTAACGTACTGGCATTCATGATTCTTGCATGATCGATATTATCTACACATAAAAATACAAGATCCCAATGAGACTCTTTATTGAATACCTCTATCGCATCCTCAACAGATTTTGCAACTGTAACACTTGCATAATTATTTAAAATCTCAGTAATAATAAAATGATATTTTTCATCATTATCAATATACAAAATATTCGATTTTACTTCTTCTTTCTTTGTTATTGAAAAATTAAACATTATTTTCTCCCAAAATCTGCAGGGATCTCGCCCCAATCGCTGGTTAACCATTTTAAAATATCTTGTGAAAATTCATTTTCTTTTAACCATCCCTGAGCACGATCAATTAACTCGAAAATAGGGGCTGTTTTGGGTGACTTTTCTAAGGTTGTTTTACAAGCGCCCTTCTTTACCCAACCAATGGCTACATCAGAGTCTGAATAAATGGGAATCGTTACCCCTTCTTGGGCTTGCCAAGCCAATGCATGGACAATAGCTAAAAACTCCCCAAGGTTATTTGTACCTAATCCATCAATTTTTTTATGAAAAACAGGGGTTCCAGTTCCGGTATAAACTCCTTGGTATTCAACAATTCCAGGGTTTCCACTACAGGCCGCATCAACCGCAATGCTATTTTCAATAATATCTGGCACTACTTTTGCCTGTAAGTCTTGAAAAGAATCAGGGCCAACTCGAAATGCTTCTTCAGCTGCCCATTGTGTCTTGAATGACTGATATTTTGCTCCTTTAACACCATTCACTTGCGCTTTTGCATCATCCCATGTTGTATAAATACCAGGTGTTTGACCCGACCAAACCACATACCATTTTTGCTTACTCATTTTAAACGAACCTTAACAGCCTGGTTATGGCCATCAAAACCCTCTACTGTTGTTAGTGCATCAATATCTTTAGCCACCGATTCCAGTTCTGAATGCGTGTACTCCAAGTAAGATGAATACTTTACAAAATCCATAACACCCAAAGGAGACGCAAACCTGGCTGATCGTGCCGTTGGTAAGACATGGTTTGGGCCAGCATAATAATCCCCCAAGGTAACAGGCGTATATGGGCCACAAAAAATTGAACCTGCATGATTCACTTGTTTACGAATATCCGCTGGTTGATCTGAAATAAGTACCAAATGCTCGGATGCGCAGTGGTTTATGGTGGTAATTAGCTCGTCTTGATTGTTAACTGTTACAATCACACCATTTTGCTTGGACTCTGCTAAAATTTCTTGCCGATTTAGATGGTTTAGTTGATCAGTTGCGTGCTTTTGAATCTCTGGAACCAATGCATCATCTTTAACTATGCAAATTGCTGATGCGTCAGGATCATGCTCCAACTGTGCCCACATCTCTGCAGCAGCATATGCTGTGTAGTTTGATTGATCAACCACAACACAAACCTCAGATGGACCTGCAGGCTTATCGATATCAACCACTCCATACACCATTTGCTTGGCCGCTGTGACATACCGGTTGCCTGGACCAACAATTTTATCAACTGGGGAAATCAATGATGTCCCATAAGCCAAGCCAAAAACAGCTTGCGCTCCTCCTACTTGGATGACCTCTGTTACCCCTGCAATATCAGCCGCAACCAATACGATAGGTGGTATTTGCCCCCCCGTTGGTGGTGACACCATGACAATGCGTTTGCACCCAGCTATAACCGCTGGAATGGCTGTCATTAACACTGAACTTGGGTACGCGGCGCGACCGCCAGGAACATATAAACCAACCGCATCAAGGGGCCGGTATTGAACACCGTAGGTGCGGCCTGTGGTTTGATCTTGCCAATCGTTTGGGCGCTGCTTTAAATGATACTCTCGAATATTTTGAGCGGCATTTTTTAAGGCAGTTACAACATCTTTGGAAACTGAATTGTATGCGGCTTTGAGTTCGGATTGTGGGACGATTAATTGATCTTTACTTAGTGATACTTGATCAAACTGCTTGGTTAAATCACATAACGCCTGATCCCCATTGGCAATCACTTCATTTTTGATGTCATTGACTTGATTAAAAATGGTCATATCAATTGCGGATGTGGTGAGTTGATGCTCGTCCATCCATTGTTTTAATGCTGATAAGCCCGTAACGTGATTAAACATAACTCTACTATACCAAATAATACTTAATTCACCATTATTGTGGCTAAATTAAATTAAGTTTTTTGTATCAGTTGTGACAAAATATCGCCAAAGTTTGGAAAGGATGTTTGAATGCTGTCTTTACCTATAATGGTTGCCTTAACATCGAATACACTTGCTGCAATGCTGGCAGACATGGCCAAACGATGATCAAAATGGGCATCAAACTCAAATTCACGTGGCGCCGTTAACGGCCCTGTTATATCGAAGCCATCATCGTATTCTGTGACCTGGCCACCCAACGCTGATACCAAGCGACAAATGCCAGCAATACGATCAGATTCTTTCACTCGTAATTCTTCCGCACCTCGCACTTTAAAAGTGCCAGACTGTGTTAAAGCCAATGTGGCTAAGATGGGTAGTTCGTCAATAACATTTGGAATTAACTCAAGTGGCACATCGATGTTCTTTTGATGCTGCGATGGCTGAATGTGAATATCACCCATGGGTTCATACGATTGATTATGGTGCTTAATATTAATATCGGCCCCCATCAATTTCAAAACCGTTAAACACCCAATTCGAGACTCGTTTAAACCAATATGGTTCAGGACCATCGGGGTATTGCTCATCAGCGCATAACAAATAAAAAATAATGCCGAGGAAATATCGGCTGGAATTTGAACTGAATTTTCAGGCGCTAATAAGTTAGATTCTAATAAATCAATAACGCCATTTTTTGACTCTAATTTTGCACCAAATAAGTTAAGCATTCGTTCTGTATGATCACGACACGCTTCTGGCTCTATTACTTGAACTGGAACATTGGCAGCAACACCAGCTAATAGTATTGCTGATTTTACTTGTGCACTGGCAACTGGCATGGCATAGGATGTATTGGGAATTAAATTGGGGTTTCCTTTGATTTCTAGAGGCGGTTTTTTGCTATTTGCAACAATGTTGGCTCCCATTTGGCTTAATGGTTCCACAATGCGTTGCATGGGCCGTTGTTGTATGGAATGGTCCCCTGAAATCGTAGCCGTTACTTCTGTGCCTGCCAACGCACCTGTGATTAAGCGAATGCCCGTGCCTGAGTTACCGACATCTAAGGCGGTGTTTGGTGACTTTAATGCACCTGGACCACGACCATGAACCGTTACTGATGTCCCATCCTGAACAATTTCTACCCCCAGCTGCTGAAATATTTTTAGTGTATGTAGGCAGTCATCTGAACATAAAAAACCGTTAAAGTGAGTTGTTCCATTGGCCAGCGAACCAATAATAATGGCACGGTGAGAAATGCTTTTATCGCCAGGGATACTATCGATAATCACTGCGGATGACATTAAATAACGAATCCTCGTTTTTCAGTAAATCCATCATCCCATTCTGATTGATTATCTTTCTTTTTTCCTTTTTTTCGAATTTTACTTAAAAACCCCTTAGAAAACTCCACACTCTGCACTTTAATTTGTGATGTTTTTTCGTCTGGTCGTTTAATGCGACTGACCATGACGGAAATCTTTTTCTCTTTGGATTCAACGCGTTTGCCAAGTAAGGCATTGACGGCTGAGGTAATTTTATTAAATTCCCGAATAATGGGCATTAAATTTTCAGATTCTTGCTGGTTTAGTTTAACCTTTTTTTTACTCATCAATACGCCTCATATTGTTGGTTTGACTGTGAGGCATCTGACTCATCACTGTTATCTTTAGGATCTTCATGAGGCTGTTGCTGTCGTTTTTGTTGTTGGTCTTTTAGATCATAGTTTATGCGTAGTTCTTCGCGTAACTTTTTTGTTGTTTCATCAACTGGCAACTTATTCACCTCTTCTCTAGCTTCTTGCTGCTTCATGTTGATTTCTAAATCTTCAATTTGCTTATTCAGCTGTCCTTCACGTCGTTTTAACCCCTTAAACTTGTCCATATTTTTAAGCATTTGCTGTAACTCAAAATTGTTATCAGAATTATCCAATTCAACATCTTGAAGTTCTTCTGCTTTTTGCATCAAAATATCCATTTTTTCTTCAAGAGATTTTTGTAGTTCGTCTGTTTCCCCAAGTTCTTCTTCCATCATTAAGCCAGCCATGGCTTCGGCAACAACCTGTGCATCTTTTTGATTGCCCATTTGTGCTTGCTGCGATTGACCTTGCGACTGAACTTGTTTTTGTTGCGCTTCCGTTTGCTGTTTTAACTGATCCAATGCTTTATTGGTTTGCGTGTCTAATTTACTATTTTTTTCTTTCCCGGTGGTTTTAAAACTTTGTTGGTTTTTAAGTTCTTGAGATAATTCCTTAATATTGGTCATCACCTCATTCATCCCTTTGGCCGTGTCTTTAACCTGAGCTCGGCTTTCTGCGGTTTGATCAATATTTACTGCACCTTGAACCGGCTTTGGTGCTGCGCCGCCTGCGGATGAAACGCCCATACGCCTATTTTAGCGGAAGAATGGTTCTCAGGCAAAAGTAATTACGGCAACGTTAATTGATGTAGTCCAATTGAAACACTGATGGCGGCATTTAAGGATTCCATATCATTTGTCATATGGATGCTTACAGGCGTTAATCGTGTGGATTGGACTAATTTTGATTGAATTCCCCGGCCTTCTGATCCACAGACCAAAACAAATGCGTCTTTTTTTGACATGTTATGGACCAAACTGCTACCAACTGGGTCCAAGACATATACGGGATGTGGCACTGTGGGTAGCCAATCGGCCCAATGTGATTCATTGTAAATTTTTATGTCTGCTAAAGCACCGGATGATGCATTCACTGCTTTGGGATGAAAGACGTCCACACAATCATTGGTTAAGCATAGTATATCGACACCAAATGCGACCATGGACCGAATGATTGTTCCTAAGTTACCCGGATCTTGAACCCCATCTAAAATCACCGCTTTGCTGCATGTTAATAAATCGGATAATTTAAATGTGGGTCGTTCGATGATCACCATCATGCCAGGGTGACTTGGCTTTTGAGACACGTTAGATAACCATTGTCTGGGTACTTGGAGCAATGGTTTTTCACCCACCCATTCTGGTGGCTCGATATCAGCTGCAATAATAAACTGGCCAATGAGATGCCGATTTGCCCATGCTTTAATGACTTTTGGTTGATCAATGCACACCCAATCACATTTACGACGAAAATGAGATGACTCAAACCAGCGTTCTATATCGCGTTGCGAAATCATTGTTTAATAATTAGCACCGATGCTTGTACTGCAATGCCCTCTTCTCGACCTTCAAACCCCAGCCATTCTGTGGTTGTTGCTTTAACACCAATATCATTAACATCACACTCCAGTGCTGCTGCTAATGACTCTCGAATCGCTAAAATATGCGGTTTAAATTTGGGCATTTGGGCAATAATCACAGCATCTAAATTTGATAATTTATACCCTTTGTTTTTAATTACCTCATACACTTCTTTTAAGAGTAAAATACTATCTGCATCCTTATATTTGGGATCGGTATCTGGAAATAAATCACCAATACTGCCCAATGCCAACGCACCCAAAAAAGCATCTGAAATAGCATGAGCCAATACATCGGCATCGGAATGTCCCAATAACCCTTTGGAATGATTGATGGTTACTCCCCCCATAATCAAGGGCCGGTTTTCAACCAATGCATGTACATCGTACCCTGTTCCAATTCGAAACATTTAAATGGTTACCGCCTGTTGAATCATAAAAATGATAATTGCAAAAATTAATATAATTAAAAGCATTGCTGGCAATGTAACGATCATCAACAATGTTTTTGTTGTTGCATTATATAAACGCCTTAGCGTTTTCCACACATAACCAAAGTAGATGATGTTCACTGCAAACACCAACAATGATCCAAGCGATAAAAATGAATGTTGAATAATACTCATGCTTGGTAATAACCAAGTGATTGTACTTGCAAATGCCAACCAATAAATAATATTTTTAAGTTGACCTCGTTGACCCATCAATTGAGCACTAGCATCAATAATTACAGCAAAAATGACCAATGATACCGCCTGTAAAGCACTTGCAAAAATCACAGAAAACATACCGACTGATGCCCACTTTAATGCAGATAGTAATCCACTGATTCCAATGATGAGCCACCACAACTGCCAATTTTTTTGATGGTTAAATAATTGGACCGTGCGTTCCGGTGCCATTAAGTAATCGTAAAGACGCTTCATTTACTGAATCGAAACCCCACCCCAATGGGTTGATGGAATGCTGGTTAATGACTGGGCCATTGCACGAAATGTTTGAACCCAATCTTTTAAACCACGGTTTGGATATATAATTTTTGGGTCATCGATATTCACTAATTTTCCAGCATATTGGACGGCTTCATGCAATCCACCAATCTCATCAACCAATTGCTCAACCAAGGCATCTTGGCCGGCGTAAATTCGACCATCGGCCAAGACTTGCGCGCGATCCTTTGACACTTGGCGATGCTCAATTAATGCTGATTTAAATTGATCATGAACTGTGGTTAACATTTTATTAATTAGCCACTCATCATCACGATTGGGTTTGCGCCATGGGTTAAGCAAATCCTTATGCGCACCTGCCTTATATGTGCGAACATCGACACCATATTTACGAGGCACTTGAGTTAAATCGAGTGTTTGGGTAATGACCCCTAAACTTCCCACAATACTCCCTGGTAACGAAAAAATATAATCACCCGCCAACGCAATCCAATAGGCACCTGATGCACCAATATCGGAAATTGATACAATGACCGGCTTTTTTGTTTGTTCTTTAAATCGTAAAATCGTGTTATATATTTCTTGAGCTGCCCCCACAGTTCCACCGGGCGAATTGATTCGTAAAACAACCGCTTTTACTGATTTGGCATCTTTTGCTTCAATGAGTTGCTCACTAATTATATCGACCATACTGCCTTCCCATTGGGATCCAGTGGCGGTAATCATTCCTTCAACAGGAATCACCATAACCCCTGATTTAGGGATGACCGAAGACGCTGGATTGACAGGCGATTGAATGCGATCAACAACACCAACAAGTATCGATACGATAATGAGTCCAATAATGACACTTAATTTTTTAGTTTCGCTGGTCATTGCTTCCTCCTAAATGCTTTCGTTGTAAATTGGGGTGCCTGCAGTGGCTTTATTTTTTTGGTTCCATGCGGTTAAACAGTTGGTCACTGTCTGCTGAATAATGGCCGTATTATTGTGATTGATGGTAATGCTATCACCGGCATTGGTTTGGCCAATATTAACCGCCGTTACACCATGCTCAGCAACCAAAGTTTCGAAGGCGTTGGTATGCTCTGAAGCTACCTCAACAATGTACCCACCCGATTCACTAAATAAAAATGGTACAGGGTCTTGATCCGCTGGTAACGTAATATCTAAACCAACCAATGGCCAGTTGCGATCACCGCCCACCATTTCAACCAATGCTTGCCAAACACCACCCTGCGAAATATCGTGCACGGCACCCGCAAGCCCGTTTTGATCGTTGGCGTTTAATGCCTGATACAAGGCTTTGTTGATGGCTTTTTCGTGCTTAAAGTCAACCTGTGGTGTGGTGGTTGGGTTAAATTCAATGCTTAAATCAGCCAATGTTTTTGCTAACTCAGTTTGTGCAAAGTGGGCATGGCGTTGGCCCAATACATATAAGGTACTCCCCTCGTTTACCAACTGCATGCGATGTGCGTTATTGGCATTTGGCATGCGGCCAATGCAACAAATGACTGGTGATGGAACAACCGCTTGGCCGGTGGTTGATTCGTTGTAAAAACTAACGTTGCCCGAAATAATTGGGACCACATCATCGTGCGTGCTTAATTGACGTGCAGCATCGCCAATGCCACGAACCCCTTCTTGAAAGTCAAAAAAGACGTCGCCTTTTTCGGGGTTCCCGTAATTTAAGCAATCGGTTAATGCAATGGGTTCAGCGCCCACAGCGATGACATTTCGAATGGATTCTGCAACGGCATATGCGCCAGCCACATACGGATCCACCGTGCCATAAGTGTTGCTATCGATGGTGATTGCAACGCCATTATCGGCGCCTTTGATGGGTGCCAATACACAGGCATCCGCCTCACCTGGAATCACAACCCCATTGTTTTTAACAAATTGGTCGTAATTGCGGTAAATGTATTTTTTTTGGGCATTGTTTAAACGCGCCAACATGGTGGTGGCAACGGTGTTTAAATCAAGGCCTTCAGGAACGGCATCTGTGCCACGTTGAATGGTGCGCTCAATGGCCACACGATCGGCCAACACTTCGGTGGTAATGGCGGATACTGGTAAGTCGCAAATGAGTTCATTATTGTAACGAATGCGGTATTGTGGTTCGTCAATTACGGTGCCGATTACTGCGGCCCCTGCCCCTGGGTACAGTGACCCCATGTCGTGTTGTTTATTAAAAATATCACAAATGGCCTCAGCATGGGTTTCTGGAACTACCACGCAAAAGCGTTCCTGCGTTTCGGAACACGCAATGATTTCTGGGTCTAATTTTGGGTCCACCACAGGCACTTGGTTGAGGTTTAATTCACAGCCCATGCCCCCGGCAACCGCCAATTCGGATGTGGCACAAGAAATGCCGCCAGCGCCTAAATCTTTGAATCCTATTTCGATGCCTTCCTTTTCAACATACGTTAGCATATCGTTAATTGCTACCACGACCACTCGCTTAATGAATGGGTCATGCACCTGAACCGCGCCCAAGTTTTGCACATCATCCTCAGAATCTAAAATGGTGGACGAAAAGCTGGCCCCACCGTAACCGGTGGCATCGGTGGTTTTACCAATCAGGATCATGACGTACGGCGTGGTTTTGGCCACGGCAGGCACTTTTGATCGGATGACTTTATCGTTGCGAACCAAGCCAATGGCCGCCACATTAACCAAACAGTTTTCATTATACGATTCGTGGTAAATGGTTTCCCCACCCACATTCGGCACGCCCAATGGGTTGCCATAACCGGCCACGCCCTTAACAACGTTTTCGGCAATGTGATTTACAAAATGATACCCATCATCGGGTGCAACACCAAAGTGCAAGGAATCCAATACGCCAATCACATCAGCACCCATGCAATACACATCGCGTACCACACCGCCAACACCAGTTGCCGCACCTTCGACAGGTAGAACCTGAGATGGATGATTGTGCGATTCGTGCGATACAGCAATGCCATACGTGTGCCCGTTGTGTTTGGCAAATTCAATGATGCCAGAATCTTCACCAACCCCCAATAAAATGTTTGGGCCATCGGTTGGCAATGTTTTTAAGACGGGTTTTGAACTTTTATACGAACAATGTTCGCTCCACATGGTGTCAAAAATGGCCAATTCTACGGCCGTTGCGTCACGGGATAATAATTGTTGAATGCTTTGTTTATCGGAATCTGTTAATGCCATTTGCCCTTATTATAGCCAGGCCCATAACATTATGACAACTTATTGCTGCCATTTGCCCTGATGTGTGCCATAATATTAGCATGCAACATAAGCATATTGCTTCTATATCCACTGATGTTCGTATTGACCTTACCAACCAACCCATTGCCACCATTCAACCGCACGCCATTGTGATTGATAATGAACTGGGTGCGCATTTGGTGATTTGGCATGTGGTGGCTTTAACCACCACAGACCGTCAGGCATTGGCCAGTCCCAACGCCGTTCCGGTGGCTGTTGCTGCGGGCAATGGGGCCACCCCATTTTATCCAATTCCAGGCACCCCCCTGGCGCAGGCATATCATCAGCTGATTACCGCCATTGGTGGATTAACGTTTGAGCAATTGGAGGATGCCTTAGCCAAAAAAAAACCACTCATTACGGCCTTTTTAACGGCACATGCCATGCCTGCTGTGATTCATATTTACAATTGCCCGGCGGATCAGGTTAACGATCAGCAACTGGCCCGCACGGCGCCAAGTTTGTACCGTAAATACAAGCTGTTTGGAAATGACGCATGCAGTGGGTTTATGTTTGTACATAAAGCCAGCGATGGTTGCGGTGCCGACGATGTCAATCAGCCAATCATGACAACGACCATTCATAGCCATCATGCCACAAAGGTGCTGGTGGCCACCCACCGACTATTTGAATCGAGCATCGCTGTGCCAAATCACCAACTAAGGATGTTTGGGTTTAACTGCGCGAATCCAACGGAATCGTAACCGGACCATCGTTGACTAAGTGAACCTGCATGTTGGCACCAAACTGACCGGTGGCCACATGCCCGATGGCCGTATTTTTTAAGCCATCCACCAGGTCGGCCACCAACCCTGCCGCAACATCTGGCGCTGCAGCCGCTGTAAAATTGGGCCGGCGCCCCTTTTTGCAATCGGCCAACAAGGTAAATTGGGACACCACTAAAATATCACCTTTAACATCGAGTAAGGATTGATCAAACTTGCCCTCGGCATTATTAAATACGCGGCATTCGGTGATTTTTTTTACCAGCCAGTTGACATCGGCCATGGTATCGCCAGCGGCAACACCGACCAAGGCCACAAACCCGGCCTTAATTTGGCCAATGGGTTGACCAACCACAGCCACACTGGCCGATGATACGCGTTGGAGGATGCATTTCATGATTATTAGTATAGCAAATTAGGATTTGGTAGATCTGACATTATCAAATGCATTTGGCAGTTCGATTTTTATTATGCCAGAGCTTGTATATTCAGACAGACCAGCTTGAATGCCGGCTAAAATATGTTGTTTAACCTTTTGTGGATTTGCAGTGCCAACATAGGGTTTTGAATTTGAACTAAATGCAACTGGACGAAACGTTTTAATTTTTTTTTCATCAGGTACTCCTGCATTATATTCACTGATGGCCTTGATGGTATTCTTTGATACTTGTTGAACAGCGTCATAAAATTCTTGATGACTATTAAAACTGGATCTTTTTGGTGGAACAATGTAAACCATGGCTCGGTTGGCAGTGTTTTTGTGAGGACACTCTTCATCTTTGAACCCTGATATAATAATGTGACCTTGTGGTTTTTTACAGCCATTTGGTGGTGCTTCATGGTGATAATACTCGACAGAGTCTGGCATTGTTGGGGACTCATTATTTTTATTAATAAGAGCCTTATGAAATGCTTCAAAACTATCATTATTATTTACCTCAATGCCAAATTGATGGTTAATTCCAGCGCCACGCACATAAAGACCAGTATCTCCAGCGTTGGCTGAGGCCATGGGTTCTTTGTTTTTGTTTGGTCTACTTCTGAAGATTGCTGAGTAACCATTGTTTGTTTCAACAACTTTGGTGACATCAACATTGGGTGGGTTAAACACGCCTTGTTGTTGGGTTTCGTTTGCAACCTTGGCTAGCTTGCTCGTGGGGCGAGAAGATGCTGTCTTTTGTTTGAGGCTGTCAATTTTTGTGTTAATCATCTGGATTAACTCGTCCTGTTTTTGTCCCTCAATTTGTTGATTAAGTTTTTTTACTATGTCATTTAATCTATCCAATAATTTGGTAGCTTCTTCATAACTTAGCTGGTCTGCTTGGATGCTTTTGATCTCAGCTATGGTCTTGTCCGGTAAAATGTGACTTTGTGATGATGCAGTGGCGACATCATGCAACTCCTTAGCTAATTTGCCGATAGGCGCTTGATGCTGGTTTTCATCAGGTGATTGCGATTGTGGTTGCCAGTTGCTACCAAGTGGAGGAATAGTTGCGTTGGTTGGCACACCTGCCAATAACATGTTTTCTTCAACATGTGCAAATACAGGTACTGACGACAAGTTATCCTTACTAAACCCATCTGGCTTACCATAAAAAAATTCTGCTACAGCAGGCTTTTTTAAATGGTCAATCATGTAATTTTGCCGCGGTGGCCCTTCATCAAACCGAGTAAACGCAAGGTCAGCAAAATGGGTAATGGAATCGAACGTATTCTTGGTGTTTTCTGGCAAGTTATCCAGTTGCTGAAGAATACCGAATAAGTCACGGATTCCTTGGAGTAACGGTGGTATAAATTCTTTTAATTGCTCGGCCTGAATGACTGTACTGTTTTGAAAAATGTCACCCACGCGCTCAAAATTGGTTTTAATGCTTAGAAATTGTTTTTTGGTGGTTTCGGATAACCCCACCAATTTGATTAACTCATCCAGTTGTGACATAAAATAGGCTGGGGTTTGTTGCCTTGCAGTAAATACAGAGCTTAACTGTTTGCTTATTGCTCTTTTGTCTGAGTCTACTATTGAAATTGGAGTTCGATTAGGTTGACGCTGCGTGGCTGATACTTGCTGTGCCGTTGCAGCTTGTGGGTTGGAAATCTTATTCGGTGGTGTTGGTGGTGAATTTGGCCCGGAAACAGTCATGTTGGATTATGCCCACCTTTTTAAGAAATTAAACATATTCAACCTATTTATGCAGTCCAATCGATGGTGGGGCATTGGCTGTTTGCCCTTCACCGTCACGCAAATAGGGGTGACTCATTGCTGAGATTGATTGAAACACCATGGGTTTACCAGTACGGTTCATGCACTGAGTTACACTTTCTTCTATACACTTTTTAACCGCTTGATCATCATCATTTGGTTGAGCCAAGCCAAGAGGTTCATAAAAATCCTCATCCCCTAAATGTTCTTTAAGCCAGGCTGCAGCATACTGCTTTATATATAAAAATGTTAGGTTCATATCACTTTTCAACACCTTTTTCCTCATTTGATTAATAAATTGCCATAATGGCAGGTCTTCTTTAATGCCAATGCTATGGCCGTGACCATCTGAAAAGCGTTCGGAAGGGCAATTGGCAGCCAAAAGGGTATTGATCCAATTTAAGTGATCGTTACCTTCATCGCTAAATTGAAAGTTAAATGAAGGGACGTTGATTGTAATTGTTTGATCACCAATTGGGATTTGTTGCTCTTCCAATTTCGTTATGCCTGTATCAAATTCATTTGTTTCATCATAGTCAAATTCTAGTGAAGGGATTTTTGATTCTCCAAACGATTTGTAAGCCTCATTGACTGCGACTTGCAACTGTTTTTGGGCCGATTGAATAAACTCTTCCATTTCTTTTTTATTTTTTTCTAAATCTTTCGCTACAGCGCTTAATTGTTTTTTAATTGCGAGCAGTTGATCCTCTCTCTTTTGGATTGCCTTATTATTTTTTTGGATGTCGGCTTGGATTGATGATTGTTGTGGTTCCTCTGGGATAGTAATGGTGACGGTTTTTGCGTTTTTAAGTGACGGTATCTCCTGATACGGGGCGGGGACATTAAGTTTATCTAACTTTCCTTGCAATTTTGGTATTTCTTTGTTTAATTTTTTGATCTGTTTTGTATTTGTCTTTATTTGTTTATCTATTTCTTGATTTTCAGACTCTGTTTTTTTAGCAACTTTCAATTTTGCTTTTTTTGCTTCAATTTTTAGTTTTATTTTTATAAGCTTTGCATTAAAATCATCAGACCGTTTCTGAAGTTGAGTTATGTCTTTTTCAAGTTTTGGTTGTTTTCTGTTTCTGGGGTCTAGTTTTTGTTTGTTAATTTTTGTTCTTTGTTCTTCAATCTTTTTGTTAAGTTCATCATTTTCTTTTGTTTTTGTCCTTATTTCGACTCTTTTTTTTGCAAGCAACTTTCCCAATTTTGCGATAATATTATCCTTTGAAGTTATACCACCTAATTCTTGTTGCAATTCTTCAGAAAGTAACTTCATAAGAGCTTCAGGTTTAACCTCTTCTCTTGGTGGTGTATTTTTTGATCTATTTTTTGTTCTTTTAAGCAAATTTTTAAATCCGGACTCATCTAATGCATTTAATTGAGTCATTAGCGAACCGTGATTGGGTTGGATATAACTTAATCTTGTTGGTTCAAAAAGAACCAAGTAAAAACGAACAAATCCTTCTTGATCGTATGTTTTAATAGCATCTCTCGTAAATGGGTTTGCTCGGTTTAACCAACCACTTACGTCGGATTCATTGATTTTTTTTAAAGATCTTCCACTAAATGGATCATTGCATTTAAAACTTTTGTTATATAATTCTTTGTAACACTCGGAAAGCGACATAATCTTATCTTTTTTGACTTCTAGATTCATACCTTTAGACCATATTGTTGTTAAATATTTCTTAAATGCTTGAAAAGTTCCCTCCTTCCCCTTACTTTCCATGTACTTTACCAATACGCCGATAGCAAATTCTATTTGATCAATTGTAAAACGATAGGTCATACCTTCGTGCACACTCTCAACCGCAGCGAGTGAACCCACACCTTGTTCCCTATATTCTTTAAGCAGATTAGCTAGTTCGGTTTCTTGTTTTTGCAGGCTTCTGATGTCAGCTTTATTTTGTTTGATTGTTTGTGTTGCTTCAGATATTTCTTTTTCTGCACGTTGGATGGTGTCTTTTATTTTATTACTTCTTTCTAATAATTTTTTTTGCATTTCTAATGTTCCGTCTACTTCACTCTTTTTGTTCCTAAGTTTTTCTTCTTGGCTCGTTAATATTTCCAAACCTTGTAAAATTTCATGTTTTCCCACCTTTGGATCGGACTTCTTTTGGTCATTAAATGCTGTTATGTCTGTTTTTAGCTGCTTTACCTTGTTGGTATTTTCCTTTATTTGACCCATTAGATTAATTTTAATTTTTAAAACTCTTCGGCGTTCTGTTTTAACATTTTCGTGTTGGTAGTGATTTATTTGTTGAACTTTGTCATTATAGGCTTGATTAAATTCGGCCTGTAATTTATTTAATTGGGCCAGTTTTTCTTCTGGTGATTGAGCTTCTATGGGGCTACTGCGTTTAATGGTAGGGAGAAGGTCATCAAATTCTTTTACACTCTTTTCTGACCCAAATCTAATTTTTCTGCTTTTTACTCTGCTAACTGTTTTTTTTATTGGTATTTGTGCATTTATTGTTTCACAGAAACGTTGTTGCCTTTCTTTCTCAGTTTCTAACGCTTCTTGCAACTGTCGATCAAATTCTTTTAGCTTAGCTTGATATTCTGCTACCTTTTGATCATGTTTCATTTTTTTTGCAGTTAACTGTTCGCTTTCTTCAGTAAGCTTACCCAAAGTAGAAACGACTTCAATTTGATTAGCTTCAAGGCCTTCTTTTTCCGCCTTTAATGCTTTGGATTGCTGCTGTAATTTAGCAAACGCCTCTGTTAATTCAGCTTGTTTTTCTTTTTTTGCGGCTTCGCAGTCACTTTTCAACTCTTCTTGTAACTTATTTTGATCCTGCTGGAATCGTTCTTCAGCTATTGTCATGCTGGGGCCACCTTGTGATGGTATTATTTTTTCGTAAATGGCAGCTACCAAATCCTGAGTTGCAACTTCAATAGAATCCTGGTCCATAATTCCAAAAATTCGAATACCAGGGGCTGGATTGCTTTGAGCATTTTCCCACGTTAGTGATCTTGATAGAACCTTGATCGGATCATCCGCCACATCTTGACCCTGTTGTTGGAGTTGGCGCAGCAACTGTGTTGCCACCAGATGAGGAATCCCATAACTTCTGTCTCGTTTCTCTTGCAATGCGTTAATAATGACAGTCAACGATTGAGTGAGGTCTATACCCTCTAAAAAAGTTTCCGATTCTTCCTTAAAAATGGTTTTTAAATTGTCTTCACTTAAATTATCAACCAAACTTTGCAGGGCAATGGTTTGGGCTTTTGGTATTTGGTCTTCAGGAATTTCATCTGGCTTTATTTCCATAATGGTGTCATAAATGGGTATGGCGTTGGTTAAGACCCCACTATCCGAATTACTACGTTTAATAAATTCCAGCTCTTCCGGTGTAATGACGTAAATCACATCATTCTTTTTGACCATGGTATGCAAGCGTGGTGGCTCACCTGGTTGCAAATCAGCTAACCATTGATTAGAAAACCGAATGTGATTAATAAGATTCAGTTGGCGTAAATTCACTGCCAAGGTTGGGTGCTGTTTAAATAATGCATCAAATTCACTTTTTTCAAACGTGGGTGCTGTGCTAACCACCTGAGTTTGTTTAAGCTTTACGCCAGTTAATTTTATAGGTGCATTTAACCGATTTGAGTTATCGCTAGTATCCATTCTTAACACTGCGGCCAATGCCATTGCTTCAACTCTGCTTTGTTGTTGTGATTGGGCCTCTACCTGGGCCATGCCCTGAGTTTCAGCTTCAGCTTGGTTTGTGGCTTGGGCGGTACTGCTGGCATCCGCCACTTGGATGGGGGTTTGCCTTAGCGCGTCTTTATCAAACTCCTCTTCTCGCCTAAATGATGCATGGAAAATGGTGTTGGGAGTTATTTCTATTGAACCCTGATCCGATTTTTGACCGATTGTTAATGTTTTACTGGGATCAATACTATTAATCATTTTCTGTAACGCTCCAGCTTTTTTTAACAGCGTGGCTTTTTGATCCTCTAAATACTCTTTTAATTGTTCTTTGGTTTTTAACGGTTTTTTACTGACGTTGAATTCACTTAAATCGGTGGCCATGGTGGTGGACACCAAGGAATCGTAATAGGTTAAGAAGTCATTAGTTTCTAAAAGCTGCTGCATCTGTTCTTGGCTAAGATCTTGCAATACTCGCCTGACATCTTCCACCAATGCCGCCTTGGCATCCATTAAGATTTGCGAAAATAGCATTTGGTTATTTTTTGCTTTGGTTGTTGTTTTAACTGACTTATAAATTTCGCTGATGATATTTTGGCCGTCAAACTCTGTTGCTCTTACAATCACATCAAAATTGTAGGTTTGGGTACGGTCCCGCCCAATGGCCTGAATAACACCACTTTGAGTGTTGTTTTTTGATATGGTGATGCACATTTTGGGCTTATTTTGAGTGATTTTCTTTAAATCTGCGCCTGTTTTTCGCTCCTCGTCAAGAAACCCAATGATGTTTTCTTTGAGGTCGTTATTTGAGTTACACTCCTCAACCAACTTTTCATATGTTTTTTCTTCAAACCCATCGCCTGATTTTATTATTGCATGCAAGGCCTCACGCTTGGTATCGTAATACACCACCCATTTACCCGTTTCCGCTAGCTTTTCGGCTACCGCTCGGTTGCTCATGCCTTGAATCAAGGCCCCGGCATCCACAAACAGTTGGGTGCCGGCCTCTGCCTTTGCCATTTTTATAAACTCATCAATTGTTGTATCGGTATTACTTACTCGTCTGACTTTTTTGTTTTTATTTTTGAATTTTTTTTCAAGATCAACATTATTGTCTTTGACTCCAAACACATGGTCATAAAACTCTTCATTTTTATACTCCTTCTCATCCAACTGAATGTCTGTTTTAGATACAGCGTCTTTAATGCCTGCTGTAACAGCTGTGGATATGCCACTCTGGTTGAGTGTTCCCGAACAACCAAAGACATTCCCTGCAATGCAATCACTCATTAATGCCTGCGCTGGGTTGGACTCGTATAAGGTTGTTTTAACTGCCGTGTTTCCAAACAAATAAAATGACAGGGCTTGTTTATCATCATCATCGAGTTGGCCCAGCAAGGCATCCAGCTGTTGTCGATCTGGATTGGTATCGACTGTGGCTTGCGCTAAGGCATGGCAGGCGGCCACTTTGGCCTCTGTTTTTTCAAACTTATTGCAAAATTTGACCACCCAATTCACGAGTATTTTAATATTTTCAAATTTTTCAGAATCAATCTCAGCCAATTGCGTGCTGGCTTTGTATAAGCGCATGAGCATATTGGCAGAAACATCAATTTTCCCTTCCAATCCCCCTTTATTCACTCGGGCATTAAATGTCAGCCACTGAATAAGTTCGGCATCGGTAAAGTTTTCACCAGAGGACGGCTGGTTATTGGCCACATAGGGGACGGCCTCCAACGTGCCCGGCCGTAACCCATAATGCAAATTATATTGCTTGCCATACACTTGTGGTCCTAAGGTAAACAATAAATGGTGCACGAATGCGGCCTGTTGGCTTAATACACTTTCATCCCAATCTATTGGGTTGGGTTTGTCCACAGGCAATCCATTAAGACTACCTAAAACGGCTTGAAAAATTGGTTTTGTATTTTCATCAGAACCTATAAAATCATTGTACTTTGCACTTTGATCAATTTTTATATTTACACCCTCTATTTGTGAAAACGTCTCATGCACCATGGTGATGACCTTTCGTGCCAGTTCCACGCGCTCAAACGTTTTAAATTCTTCCTTGCCTTCCATGATGTTAAATTTGTGGTTGGGGTCAAAGGCATGCACCTCATCAATGTTTAGTGCCATTTTATTGAGCTCTTTTTTAATTTCAAATAAGGCCTTTACATGGGCAGTCTTTTTGTTATGAATGCACACATTTAAACAGTCATCCAATTGTTCATCAAAGCTGTAATGCGACGCAAACATAATGTCGCCACGCTGGTTATGGGCCTTTAATTCTGCTAAAAATTGCTGCAACGCTTCGGGGCTTGCTGATTCTTTAATGGCATTAAAGTCCAGATTGGGTTGCCAGACGGTGCTCATTAACCCACCCAACTTTCGATTGATATCCTTAACATTGATGGGCAATAGGCCATCAGGGGCAGTCATTCGGACCCCTTTGCCAAACCCCTTATACAGGGCCACAACAAACAGTACCACATCTGTTTTTCCAAACCCGGTGCGCAGTTCCGCTAATTTGGTTGTCCCACTTAAAATGCTTTCCACGGCCTTGAATTGTTCCTCTCGCATGCGGTGCCCCAACTGATCTTCGCAGACCAAATAAACGGCACATTTTCGCATGGCCTCTAGTGCCTTATCGGGGGGCTCAACATTCCCCGTTAGTACCTGTTCTAACATGTCAGCATAAGCGCGATGAGTGTAACCCACAACATCGGCATCCCTTAAATGGGTGGCTTCTGTTCGTAAAATTAAAACACCCATTGCCAAGCGTTGAAGGGCGGTTTTATCGGCAACAGATGTTCCTAAAATCCCATATGGATCCCCTTGAATCACCATGTTTACAACATCCTGAGCAGTTAAATGTTGGGCGTTCATGCGCCGCAAGGCCAGGGCCAAGCGTTCTTCCATGGCATGCAAGTGTTTTTTGCAGTCATCTAAATTCTTTAACTTAAATTCACCGCGAATACCATCATCTTTCAAAACAACTAAAGCGGGGTTATCTGCATCGGTTTTCTGAATGGCACGGGCATGCACAGCCGCATAGGTTTGCTTGGCCTCGATGCTGGTGTCGATGCTCAGTTTTGATTTTAATTCATTTACTACGCCAGTGGCTTCACCGTGAATACCAGCGCTTTCATCGGGCATGCCAGCCAAGGCTTGAGCCAATGTGCGGCGGGCCACGGGCGATAAATTCAGGCTTTCCTCACCAAAGTTCTGCTTAATTTTTGTAAGAATTGGGTCTATTTTAGTTGATTGGTGGGTGGCCACGGCAGCCAGTAAGTGGGCCACCAACAGGGTGTTTTTTTGTTCGTTATTACTACCAGGAATATTATCAAGATCAACATTTAAATCATCAGGGCTTATGCCCAATAATTTCTGAGTTACTGGACCTATTGCACCGCCCACCTCACAATCAATCAAGGGCAATTGCATGGCCAACATAGTTAAACTTAACGCTAATTTTTGTGGGTTGGCTTCCAGCTTACCTCTAATTTTTGCAATCAATGCCTGTAGAGATTCGAGGGGTACCGTGGCACGTTGGGGTGGCCCTCCTAATAATGCCAGCCATTGCTGGGAATATTGTTCTGCATCAATTGAATCTTCTTTTAAACATGCCATGGCCTGGAGGACTTGGCTTAAGGCATCCGCACCAACCGCATGCTGAATAACGTCGTCTGCATTTAAAACATCAGCATTTCTGTTTAAACGCACTGCCATGGGTGAATCGTTGTTGGGATGGCGTGTGGTTCGGGTAATTGGTATCCCCGCACCAAAGGAATCAAATTCAATCACCTGATACTCTGGCTCGGTGGGGTGCTTAAACACCATGGCTGCCCCTTTAATATTTTGGTAAATAAAGCCCGCTGAATTTATAAAATTCCCATTCGACTTTTGCAGGGTGATTTTTCCATGGCCTTGGATAATCTCCATTACTTGCTGACCCTCATTCTCCCCCACCAGTTCCCACACCAGTTCAAATTTAGGTGGCTGGGAATCAATGGATGTTAATGTTGCACCATCACTTGTGCGAGTGATCTTTCCACCATCATCAATTTTAAATAAGCACACCATGTCGGTGTCATACACATAGGTTTGGTGAGTGTGATCGCCTTGGCCAGTATGATCACTCCAAAAGTGCCCGCCCAAGCTTTTTACATATTCAGCAAAAGGTTCACGGGCGACTGTACCCCTATCTGCTTGGATGTTGACCTCGTTTAGGGGGGGATCCACATTGGTTAACCATGCGTCTGCACCATCTTTGCTGGCTTTGTTGTAGTACACCGTTACGTTCCCATCCGCTTCGGTCACCATAAATGGGCCATCTTTGCCCAAACGTATTGCGTTGTCTGATAGATTATGCCTAGCTTCATACGTTAAAGGCATTTTTTTACCATTGGTAAAATACAATTTCTCTAATTTTTTTCTTGCGTTGTCAGATAACGATGGTGATATAAATTCATCTTTGGTGGCCACCATTTTAACTGGGTTTAATGTTATTTCGACATTGTCTGGGCCTTTGCAATTAAACGCGTTTGTTTTAGCGTTAAAGGTAATCGCTGTAAACCCACTGCCCTCCTCTTCTAAATTTATATCGCCATTCAATGAAGAAAATACCGCGGTCTGTAATTGTTGAATTAGTGTGTTTGCTGAATGAGTATCCTCAGTTGTAGACGTATCCTCATCTGACAGAGCGGCTTTTACTTTTGTTGCCCAAGTCTCACCACCCAATTTAGCTACGGATTCAGCAATGTCATTCGAATAACCAGTGTCTTTTAAACGGTTCATCATGATCATGCACTTTTGAACATTGTCTTTATCATTAAGTAAGTCGTCATTTGATAGTAAATAGGAAACCACCGCGGCTTGAATCTTTTGAATTGGGGACCTATCGGCGGATTTCGCGTAATATAGCTGTGTATTGCTTAGTACCATAGCCAGTACAGCCAATCGTTTGTCATCGCTCAGGTCTGGTAAGGCGCGGCAAATCACCGCCAGTTCAGCTAAGCGGCCCTCAATGGTTTGCTCTTGATCCTGTTGAGTTGCCTCAGTACCTTCTGTTACTTCTTCCTCGCTAGGCGAGGCTACGCCGTCACCTGCCGAAGGGCCCTTAGTAACTGTAATTGACTTTAAAACAGGATCAACGCTATCCTCAAGAAACGTTTTAGCCTTCTTGTGAGTTAAACTTCCTGCAACTTCTTGTGCATTATTTTTCTTATTTAAATGTAGCATTTGTAACCAAGCGTCATCCACTGGCACACTGCCGTCTTTTTTTAATTTATTGCAACGAACTTGGTAACGGTGCAGCACCACGCCAGGGTCCTTGCAAACCGTGTCCATAACATGCCCTTTAGCGCCGCTAAATACGCCCTCTAACCCCTGCAAGGCCTCGCGGATGGCTGGGGGCCACGTCATGGTGGCTGCCAATAAGGTTTGCTGCTCGTCGTATGACCATTCCCGGCCT
>JBMHDV010000016.1:0-36036 GCA_049889215.1 Candidatus Marinamargulisbacteria bacterium | reverse complement strand
TTACAGCACCATAAAAACAACTCACAATTTAAAGTAATTAAAGATACAGTTGGTCGTTTAAACCATGTGATTCAACCATTATTAAGTTACATTAACCCTGAAGATGGCTACGATTTAAAATCGTTAAATGTAAAAGAAATTGTTAGCGACATGTTGGTTTTATGTGAGGCAAACTGTAAAGCTAGAAATATTCAGATATTAATGGACGGAGATGAACTAACGGCCCCATTTATTAATGCGGATAAAAATGCAATGGGGCAAGTGTTTATGAATTTGATTACCAATGCAATGGAAGCAATCCCTGCAGAGGGTGGGAGTATCAAAATAAAGCTGTCAGGTGATTTATTTATGAATAATAAGGATATTAATGCGGTGCGCATTGATATTGTAGATACGGGGTGTGGGATTGAGGAAAATCAAATTAATAAGATATTTGTGCCTTATGAGTCATCGAAGCGATCAAGTCAAAATACAGGTTTGGGGCTATCCATCGTAATGCGAATAATTAATGATCATGATGGCTTAATTAAAGTTGACTCTGTTGTAGGTGAAGGGACAACCGTATCGCTGTGGTTTAAAGAGCAGCAAGAACATATAGAGGTTGTTAAAGCAGAGCAGTTATTTGAATTAAGTGAAGATGATTTTGAGCCAGATTTAAGACCACTACAAAATCCGACGACATAAAACAAAAAAAGTAAATAGCTACGTTACTAGCACACTAGAACATAAAACCAAAAGAGTAAAAATTGGGTAGAATTTAATTTCTATAGAAGAAAATGGATGAATGCGAGATGCGATTGATTAATGGAAAGGCAAGTGTGAAGTGAAGCCCGCAGTTTATAGTCATAAATGAGGACTGGAGCAAGCAGTTAACGAAGCCAGAAAGTAATATCATAAGCATGCAAATATTTTGGGATAGCGAAGGAATTAGCAGAGCAGAACATAAAACCAAAAGAGTAAAAATTGGGTAGAATTTAATTTCTATGAGAAGGGATAGCTACGTTAGTAGCAGACCAGAACATAAAATTAAATTATAGCCAATTTTTTGGTGGAGGGAGCTGGATTCGAACCAACGTAGAGATAAACTCGGCAGATTTACAGTCTGCTGCGATTGACCACTCCGCCATCCCTCCACAGGAATAATATAAGAATATCTGGCAACCTGACTGCTTGTCAATTAAAGACACCATTTTGAATACAATTAAGGAATAAATGTTACTGAATTTCGAAACGTTATTGAATAACAGGTTCAGTAACTGACAGATGTGCAGATGATTCAAATTGATCAACAGAGGTAGAGTCAACGTCCAAATCATCTTGCGATATTGCAGATTGTGGAAAAATCACGGTGTAAGTTGAGCCTTGATCAACATCAGATTCCAAATGAATGGATCCCTTATGGTGTTGAACCAGTTCTTTTACTATTGCAAGTTCAATATTTATGCCATCATTATAGTGTTGTTTTGACGACGAATTCACTTCAAACGCTTGGTACAGTGCAAACTTTTCTTCTTTATTTAAGCCAACGCCATTATCTTTTACGATAATGGTCAGATTTGTTAACGTGCGAGTTACAATGCATTCAATTTTTCCCTGTTCAGTGGTTCGATTGGCATTCAAGATTAAGTTTTCTAAAAGCTGTTTAAATCGCTCTTCATCAGCTTTAATTATCATGTTTGGTTCTTGATAATCGATAAAAATTGTATTTTGCTTTTTTTCAATTGTTGGTAGTAATTGGTGAATACTACGATCAATGACATCATTAACAACAAATGTGGATAATACTAATTCAAATTTGCCAGATTGAATCATGGATAGGTCCAATAGATTGTTAATCAACTTTTTTAGCATTGATGAGTTAAAAATGGCAATGGATAAAAATTCACGTTGCTTTTCATTTAAATTGCCATGCATTTCTTTTTTCAAAATATTTAAGAATCCAATAATGGAAGTTAACGGGGTTCTTAATTCATGTGTAACCGATCGCAGAAAATGGTCCTTTAAAGATCGTGATTGAGATTCAGCAGTAATATTACGTATCACAGTGATTAAGCCTGTCTTTTGGTAGGTTGAATCTAATAACGGCGATAATGTGATTTGGTACAAATTTTCCTCACCTTGTTGGTTTGAAATCGTTAACTCGCGGACCATTTGACTTGACTGAATATTTTCCATTTCATTTGTAAAAAATGATTGTAGGTTCTCATCTTTTAAATAACGGATCAATACCTGGCCACGGGCAGAATCTGTCGAAAAACCAAGCATGGTTTCAGCCGCACGATTCGCCAATAAAAGTTTATGATTTAAGTCCGTTACAATAATACCATCAGGCAATTGTGCCAATATCATTTTTGAGCGATTACGTTCGTAAATAAGTTCTGCTGTTTTTGTTTGTACATTATTTAACATGTTATTAAAACTTTGTGCGAGTAATCCAAATTCATCATTACTTTTTACTTTCATTGGTGTCGTGATTTGGCCCTTGGCAATTTGAGAGGCGGCATGAGTAAGATTGGATACAGATCGAGTTATATGCTTAAGAATAAAAAAGAAGAGCAAAACAATAAATGTGTTTATAAATAATAGCGCACCAATAACAGAGACAAGCGTAATGGATCGTTTCCGTTCAATGCCTTGGCTATAAACATCAACATCAAAATAAAGGTGTTTGATTCTTGGGTGATTATAAAAATATCGGCGGAATTTATTGTTGTTTTTAACAATATCAGTTGTTGCATGAGTTGGAAATGCGAGTTCTGTGGATAAGCTTTTTACATTAAATAACTTTGATCCACTTTGAATGTATACATTTGCTAACCCTGCAGGAAGTCGAATGCCAGAAAAATTAAACGGGGCTTTAAACACAACATTTGAGTGATTATCAATCACCTCAAACCCATTTGAATTGGTCCCCAGTGAATAAAGTCGCTGTTGGTTTGATGCATTCATTACTGTTTCAAAAGATGAATCTTTATTGGGATGGTTGTGATCCAATAGTGCTTTTGTTGCAAATTGGTGCAGCACCTTTTCAATCGGCATTACTATCGTACTGGCTTGTGTTTGCAATTGATTATTGTAAAAACTATTCACAAGTTCAATACAAATCAGCATGGCTGAAAAAGTCATGAAAACAGTAATGAGCGTAAACGGAATTAAAATCCGATGTCGTATCGATAATATCATAATATTTTTTATTTATTTTTTATTATGAAAAAGCAATCTTAGCTAAAATTATACCAGTTGCAACGGATACATTTAAAGAAGAAGTTTTTCCGCGCATTGGTATATGGACATAAGAATCAATGGTTTTCTTTAAACCGGGCGAAATTCCAGATTCTTCAGACCCACAAATAAGAACCATTGGTCGATTAAATTGGGCCTGCTCAATAGTGTCGCCAATATTTGATGATGCAGCGTAAATCCAATAACCAGCATCCTTTAATTGATCCAATGATTGTCGAAGATTAGTGACTTGTGAAAATGATAAATTTTCCGTGGCACCTGCTGCCGCCTTAACTGCAGAGGGGGTTAATTGAACGGCTCTATTTTTTGGGTAAATAATATTACTAACACCAAATGCTTCAGCTGTTCGACAGATTGCACCAAAGTTATGAGGGTCATTCAAATGGTCCAGCATTACGACCACCGGTGGCATTTGCCTGCAAATATCAGCAACGGTCTGCTGGCTAAAGCCATGCGTAATGCATGCAATGCCTTGATGGTCACCTTCAAATCGATCATCAAAACGATGAGGTGCAAGCCATTGAATCTGAATACGCTGTTTTTTTGCTGTTTGAATAATTTGTCGTAACCCATCATTCATGGATTGCCGATCTCGTAAATATAATTTTTCAATATGTTGATTTGATTGTAAGTGCTGACGAACAGCGTTTCGTCCGATAATTATATTTGCTGACATGCGTTAATTATTATATCCAATCCCTGATCAAGCTCAGATTGTTGAATGGTTAATGGGGGCATTAATCGCAGTACATTGCCCTGTTGCCCACAAGATAATACCAATAACTGTTGTTCCAAACAGAGTGCACGAATTTTTGCAGTAATCTCTGCACTGGGTGCACCCGTTGTATCAATAATTTCAATACCAATCATTAAACCATGGCCTCGAATATCAGATACAACATCTGTATTCTTAAGGTGCTCAGTTAATTTTTGTAAGCTATAGACGCCCAATTGTTGGATATGACCTAACTGTGATGACAGAATAGACATCGTAGCAATGCCAGCAGCACAGGATATGGGGTTACCACTATATGTGCCGCCATGAGAACCAGTGGTCCATAGATTCATGATAGACTTTGATGCAATGCATGCACCCAACGGCAAGCCAGATGCAATGCCTTTAGCCGATGTAAGAATATCAGGTGTGACATCATAATGTTGAAAATAGAACCATTTTCCTGTTCGCCCAATACCGGATTGAATTTCATCAAATATTAAGCAAACATCATTTTCCGTTGTCCAATCTCTTAGTAATTTAAGGACGTCTCCAGGTGCAGGTATATAGCCCCCTTCACCAAGAAACGGTTCAATAATCATTGCCCCAATGGTTGAAGCATCCAATGCATTCAGTTGCTGAGTTAAATAGCTTAAGTAGTTGTCTAATGTGTTTCGGTCTGCGGGGTTCTGTGTAAAGTTTGGGTAGTCCAGTACAATGGTATCATCAAATGCTAAAGGGTAACCTTCAGTGTACTTTTTATTTGATGTTGTAACCGATAATGCCCCCAATGTTCGGCCATGAAAACTACCATTAAAGGCAATGACTTGTTGCTTTTTTTTCACGTAAACGGCACATTTTAATGCGGCTTCAACCGCTTCTGCTCCACTTTGCGTAAAAAACACTGCATCAAGGCCACTAGCCGAAACCAAATGTTCAGCAAGTGTAATATTTTGATCGTAATAAACAACACCTGCACAAGCATGTAACAGTTGCGTAGCTTGAGTTTGTATTGCAGAAACAACATCCGGATGGCAATGCCCAGTTGCGTTTACCGCAATGCCTGCCCCAAAATCCAAATAACGCTTGTCGTTATAATCAATCAGGTAAGATCCTTCACCACGTTTAATTTCGAGTTCAGTGGCATGACTAAGAACATTAGATAGACACGTCTTGGATCGAGCCACCAAATTTGGTTTATTCATAATTTAATTAAACCGAAATTATGTGGATTCGGCAATATTCCCATCCATGGCGGATAAAAACTTTTGTCGAAGTGCTTCGGTGGGAATATGTGTATAACGTTCGGTGGTAGAAATGGATGAGTGTCCTAAAAATTCTTGAATATCACGAATGCCAGCGCCATTGGCAATCATTAAACTGGCACAGGTATGACGGCAGGCATGAGGTGTAATTTCTATTGGGGATGAATGAAACTGGTTTGCCGCTTTTACAATCCGTTGGATAGTTCGTGTGGTTAACGCTTGTCCTGATTTAGAAATAAATAAAGCATTGGTTTTTGGTTGTTGCCAATGGGGCCGAACCAAAGATGTGTACTGTGAAATTGCATGGCCAGCGCGTTTTCCAAAAAGGGCAACCCGGTCTTTGTCCCCTTTACCTGTAATACGACATTCTTGTGAAAGATAATCGATGTCATCCAAGTGAATGTTAATCAGCTCAGACACCCGAATGCCTGATGCAAAAAGAAGTTCTAGGATGGCTTTATTTCGAATATCTTCATGACGTTCAGTTGGATAATTATCCAGCAGTTCTAAAACAACAGGGGCATCCAAATACGTTGGTAATGATTGCGACATCTTTGGCCGTTTAATACGTTCCCATGGGTTGGATGTTACGTGTTGTTCTGAGATTAAAAAACGCCAAAATTGGTCCAGAGCCGTTATTTTTCTGTAGATACTTTTATTGGATAGTTGACGTTGATTTAAATACAATAAGTAGTGCTCTATGCATGGACCGTCAACGCTTGAAACATTGGGTGGTTTAATTGCGTCAATAAATTGCTCAATATCCCGAATATAGTTTTGCACTGTATTTTGAGAACGTTGTTTTTGATTAATTAAATACAGTTTAAACGTCTTGATCAGGTGTGAGATCATCGTTATTTTGCGACGGTTCAGCTGGAGCTGTGATATACTCTGAACGATTTTCATCAGTCAGTTGAATCCATTCATTATTGGTTTCTACCCAACAGGTACGCTCATCTTCTTTGCGAGTATCAATATGCACATGGTCATTATCTAAATTAATACCAAGTCCTTTAATTTCAGGAAATGATTCTGCCTCTAAAAACAATGATACTGAGTCCATGCCTTCAACTCGAATATCGGCGGCGACTCCTTGATGATGAAAATCTCGTTTTATACCATACTGGCGCTCCCTGCAATCTGGACAATAGTAACCAGTCACAATATCAATTCGCTTATTAAGTTTTGCACGCAAAGCTTCAATGATTCCAACAAGGCCTAAGCTTATCCGTAACGAAGAGTCACAGTCGCAATCTTTTTTACGAGAATCAAAATCACGTTTCATAAAGTGTTCAGATATACGGTGTCGATTCCATTTCCCTTGTGACTTTTTGTTGCGCTGTTGTCGGTTACGATTTTGATTGTTATTGCGATTATTTTGATTGCTACGCTGTTGCTGGCCACGTTGGTTTGAGCCATCTTTTTGATGTTCGGTGTTATTTTTGGGCTGCTTGTTTCTGTTATCAGGGCGACGACGTCGGCGTCTATTTCTAGATTTTTGCTGATTTGAGTTCGGCTTGTTCTGTTTTTCTTGGGTCTCGCTCATGGTTAGTTCATTATATCATAAAAGTTCAATGCGGCTTTTACCTCTTTCATATCTGTCCAAGTTAGCCACTTTGGGGCTCCTTTTTCTTTTGAGGGGTTACGGAGTAGGTAAGATGGATGAAACATTGGCATAATGTAGAGTTCATCTGACATATAGTCCACGGGCTTGGTAATCCATTGGCCTCGTATTTTAGAAATTGTATCTGTTGGACCTAGAACAGACTTAATCGCAGCTGACCCAAGTAGGCAAATGATTTTTGGTTGAACCAGTTGTATTTGCCGAACCAAATAATCACGACATGCATCCATTTCTTCTTGAAATGGGGTCCGATTCTTTGGCGGTCGACATTTGACAGTATTTGCTATGTAGATATCATTTCTGTTAATTTCAACAGATTCTAAGATTTTCGTCAGCAATTGTCCTGCACGTCCTACAAATGGAACGCCTTGTTCATCTTCTTGCTGCCCTGGGCCTTCTCCAATAATCATTAAATTAGCATTTGGGTTGCCGGAGTGAAATACAACATTCGTTCGATCTTCACATAATTGGCAGGCGCGGCAATTCTGTGCCTGTTCAAATAAGGCATCATGAGTAAGTTCTGCGTATGGGGTTTGTTTATTAAAATCAATCATTTTACTAATAGAGACAGGTCCAATGCCTGTACGGAATGAGTTAATGATCCAACACTTATTCGATCAATGTCAATCCCTCTGTATTGTTTAATTGTATCTAAATTTATTCCACCGGACACTTCTTTTAGAGGTCTTTTTTCAATTGAATTTACCCACTGAATGCACTGGTCAAGATCTGTCATGGTCATGTTATCAAACATCACAATATCAATAAGCGTCAGATCAAGAGTTTTTAGAAGCATTAAATTGCCCACTTCAACTTCAATATGCATGGTTGGCTGGTTCGATTTAAATTGTCTTATGGTCTCATTAAATGCTTCAATACCATAATCATCAATGTATGAAATTAAGTGGTTTTCTTTTACCAATACCATGTCATATAACCCATGGCGATGGTTAAAACCGCCGCCAGCTAAAACAGCTTGTTTTTCAAGCTGTCGTAACAGAGGGGTTGTTTTTCGAGTATCCAATATCTGAATACTTGTATCACCCAACGCATCAACAAACTGTCGAGTGATTGAAGCAACACCACTTAAACGCTGTAAAAAATTAAGTAATGTTCGTTCAATCTGAACAATAATTCGAATGTCCCCAGACAACGTTAAGCATTCATCTCCTGGTGATACCTTATCCCCATCATTAATATTTAAATTAAATTGAATGGACGGGTAAAGCTGTTGCATTTCATGAATTATGGGTTTCCCAAAAAAGACACCATGTGCTTTTGCAGTTATGCTTGCTCTGACCTGCCGTTCATTTGGTAACAGTAATTGAGTGGTAACATCACCCGATTGGATATCTTCTTTTAATGCATCTTTAATGCAATCAATCACGTTCATACTGGGGTATAATAAATAAATATGTCAAAAAAAAATAGTCCTAAATCCAATTTAACCGTTGCCTTAATTCAAATGAATAGTGGTGAGCATCGATTAGATAATCTGCAACAATTGGATGAGTTATTAGAATCAATCAATGATACACCCGTTGATATTGTTGCGCTTCCCGAAATGTTTAACTGTCGAAGTCAAGGTAAGAATAAGATCAGTGGCGAACCTTTGTTAGGTGCTACAACACACTGGTTAAAACAAAAAGCGGTCAGATTAAACACACATATCATCGGTGGAAGCTTAACAGAAAATGGCATGGGAGATAAAAACTATAATACGATGGTTGTGATTGATCCAAAGGGGGAATTGATTCATTCTTACCGAAAAATTCACATGTTTGATGTGCAAGTCGGTCAAAAAAAAATCAGTGAATCCAAACATTATCATTCAGGTTTTCAACCGAAATTAATTGAAATTAAGGGCTGGAAATTTGGCTTAAGCATTTGTTACGATTTACGATTTCCTGAGCTTTACCGGCATTATTTTAAGTCCAAAGTCGATGCTATCTTAATTCCATCATCATTTACAAAAACAACTGGAGAAAAGCATTGGCGGATTCTATGTCAGGCAAGAGCGATTGAAAATCAAGCATATGTTCTAGCCCCCAATCAATGTGGCATTGGCGCAGGCGGTATTCAAACCCTTGGGAACAGCTTAGTTATCGACCCAGATGGCCAACTTCTTTATCAGGCAAATGGAAATAATCCAGAAATTAAAATGATAGAGTTAAAGTATTCAGAAATTGAAGTTGTTCGTCAGTCAATGCCCAATCATGAGCATGCTCGCCTATTATAAAACAGCAGCGTCTATAGTTTCAAAAATTTGAATGGTTTGTTTTGTCGCAGAAATGATACCGGACATATTCACCATTTTTGCAATTTTTTGTTGTGAACAAACAATATGAAGATGCCCTGTTTTCTCAAGTAATTTCTTGCCTGCAATTGCAATTGTGCCTAAACCGACACTATCAACAAACGACACTTCATCCAAATTAAGGATAATTTTTACAGACTGAGATTCATCAATCAATTTGTTGAATGTTTTGGTTAGTTTTGTGGACTGGTAATCATCAAGCTCACCTTTAAGTGTAATTACCTGCCAGTTTTTATTTTCTGTTACGTTAATAGCTAAATCAATCATTTTGAGCCTCCCTGTAAGTCCTCTTCCTTTATTTTAATCAAAAAAAAGTTGGGATTCAATTATTCTATGCCCTGAATATAATTCAAGACAGTGTTGTGGAGTTGGCCATTACTGCAAATTAAGTTACCAGAATAAATGCTGTCTGTGCCATTGGTATCACTAAATTTGCCTCCAGCTTCCTCAACAATAATTTTTAGCGGTGCAATATCCCAAACGTTTAACTTGAAATCAATGGCATATTCACCACACCCCATTGCTACCAGCATATGAGGATAGAAATCACCAAACCCGCGCTGTCGATTTGTGTCTCGTAATAACTCAATAACTTTTTCAGGTGTTTGAGATGCTTCTGAACCAAATAGACTTCCATAAAATCCATTTGCTTCATCCAGAGTTGTGATATCAGATACTGAGATTGATTGATCATTATAAAATGCCCCATTATTTTTACTTGCCCACCAACGTCCTTTTAATGCTGGGGCAGATACCATGCCGGCAATCACTGAACCATTTTCTTCAATAGCGAATAATGAACCAAAAAATGGTAAGCCACGAATAAAATTTTTAGTTCCATCAATTGGATCAATAATTAACTTAAGATTTGAGTCTGCAATAGTTTCGCCATATTCTTCACCAATAATCGATAAATCAAGTTGTTCATCTTTTACAAGTTTTCTAATTTCAGTTTCAATGGCTAAATCTCCGGCGGAGACAGGGGTCATATTATCTTTGAATTCAACTTTTAAACTTGCTTGTTTAAAATAGTGCAATGCAATTTCGTCGGCTAAGTCTGAGATTTTTGTTAAAAAGGGGATCCATGAATTCATGTAGAAAGTATGCCGGAATAAGAGTTAAAATTCAACCCAATGATTATTTGGTCATTGATTGTTTTTGAACGAGTGTCTGATAGGTTTGGTTTTCTGATAGCAGAGATTCATGAGACCCAATGCCAGATATTCTTCCTGAGTCAATAACAATGATACGTGAGGCATCTTTAATCGTTGATAAGCGATGAGCAATAACAATCATTGTAAATTTCCCTTTTAAGGACTGAATCGCATGTTGAACTTTTTCTTCAGAATGAGAATCAAGAGCTGACGTTGCTTCATCCAAGATTAATAATTTTGGTTGGCTAATAATTGCCCGAGCAATGGACAGTCTTTGGCGCTGCCCACCAGAAAGTGTTAAACCCTGTGTGCCAATTTTTGTTAGCAGTTTGTCAGGAAGCTCTTGAATAAACTCCCATGCATTAGCGAGTTTCAACGCATCAATTATAGTATCAATAGAAGCATCAGGGTTTCCAATTCTACAATTATCTAAAATAGAACTTTTGAACAGCAGAGATTCTTGAGGGACATACGCAATGTTAGATCGTAAATCAAATGGAGAGATGTTTTCAATAGAGACGCCATCAATTGTGATTTTTCCCTGAGACGGCAAATAATACTTGGCCATTAAGCTTACAATTGTTGATTTCCCTGCCCCAGATGGGCCAACAACACCAATAAAATCACCGTGGTTGGCGTTAAATGATACATCTTGCAGGACATTAACGTCAGTCTGGGGATATTTAAATGATACCTGATCAAAGGAAATAGAAGAAAAACTGGGTGCTGATGTTATTGAGGTGGGAGTATTTGGCACCATGTTATTTTGTTTCAGTAAAACATTAATGCGTTCAATGGATGCAGTAACTTGAAATGTTGTCGCATAAATTTTTGTCAAAATGATTGTGGGCTCAACAAGCAAGACAATACCTGTAAAGAAAGATAATAATCGGGAGGTTGAAATATAGTCGTTTAATGCTAAGTATCCCCCAAACCAAATGATGAAAAGGAAAATTATAAATTGACTGTAAGCATCAATTTGTTCCCGTGTAATTTTAAACTTAATTTCTTTGATGTATCCCTTCATATATCGTTTTTGAACATGGTGGAATCGATCAATATTTTTATTTTCAGCGGTATAAATCTGAAGAATTTTCATGTTCATGAGAGATTCCTGAATCATTTGGGTTAAGTCCGCAGTATTCTGCTGAAGTTGTTTACTGACTTTGCGAAGGCGTTTGGAAAAGAAACTTAATGTAAAAATAAAAATGGGAGCCCCAACTAGACTGAGAGTTGCCAATGGCCAACAGAGGTAAAATAAATAGACAACAACAGAAATTAATGTGAGTAGATTTGGCAAAAGGCTTTCAAAATTGAGAAAAATTGCATCCTTTATTTTGTTGCAGTCATCAAGAATACGAGATGTAATATCACCATGTTTTTTATTGCTGTATTCTTCTGTGGGTAAGAAATGAATAATCCGATATAGTTTTAAGCGTATATCTAACATGATTTGGTAAGATGTTTTTTCCATAATGAATGTTTGAAGGTATTTACTAGATAATCGAATAAAAAATAAAAATGAGGCATTGATAACATGGTTGGTGAAATATCCAAAATTCTTATTAGAAACTTCACGCGAGATATCATCCACCAGCGGCATTATAAAAACATTCGATATTGCAAACAGAACGGTGCAAATAAGAGAAATAATCAGGGCTGGCCAATAAGGTTTGATAAATGGCACGATTAACCGTATATAATAAAATCCGCCATTTTTAAACATATGGACATATTATTTGAATTCAAAGTTTAATTCAATATGATGAATTGACATTAAGTTTAGAATGTTTAAAATAGTAAAGTTATGAGTATACAAAATATAGGCTTGTTAATGACATATAATGAAATTGATATCATTCGCGAAGTCATGGACAATAATCTGAAATATTTTGATAAAATCCTTGTTTTGGATGGCTCAAATGATGGTACTACTGAAATTATAAGATCATATAAAAATGTCGTTTATCTTATTCATGATGATGAGATTGTTCCAAAACGAAAGATATCTGATGGTATGCGACAGTTTTTACTTGAAAAAGCCCAAGAATTGTTTCCTATAGAGGGCTGGTTTACCATTTTACATGGGGATGAGATCTTGGTAGACAATCCCAATGAAATTGCATTAAGGGCAGAAAAAGCAGGCGCTGAAAAAGTGAATTGGCATGCATTGAATTTTTTCTTGCATACCAGTGAAAAAGGAAAAAAAATTCATCTTGATCAAAAAATTCAAGATCAGGTTAAACATTATACTCCAGGTGGTTTGGAAATAAGACAATTTAAAAATAAGCCAAATATTCATTATGATATTACACGAACAGGATGTGTATTTCCTTACGGAATAAAGCCGAAAATATTATTAGATTATCCAATATTTAAGCATTATGTTATACGTGGGCCACAGCAATTTAAAAATAAAGATGGTACATGGTCAACAAAGATAACTAGAAATGAACATAATGAACCAGACATCTACTTCGATCAGATCAATCATTTTGGGAAGCAAGTACGAATATACGATGGCTCATTTCATGAATTTGAACCTGAAAATAGGCCGCCATTTATCATTCAATATCTTAATTGGCATAAGTATCGGACCGTTGATTGGGGCATGTTTTCGTTTATTAAAAAAATATTCCCATTTTTAAAGTAATAATAATTTTAAAAACAGGTGCGTTGAAATAATTTCTGATCTAGTAGTACAATTTTAATCTAAAAAGGTAACTAAATGAACAAGTCCCAAAATCATAACATAAGAAGTAAATTTAAGGATTCAACCGTGATTTTTATGGTTGTTCATTACAACTTTGAATGCGTTCGGTTAACGCTATTAAACATTTTATCAATCATCGATCAGTTAGAAGATACATATCTGATTTTAATTAATTCAAAAGCAAATTCAAAAATTATTAATTTGTTGGATAAAATTCAGTCAAAAAAAGTAGATCGCATCGACTTACCTATAAACTTTGGGTTTAACGATTCCATCAATCACTATATAAAAGACTTTATCAATGAAAAAAATCTTCCAAAAACAGTGGTTCAAATGGGCTCAGATATTTTATTTGCTAAAGATGATTTTACAAAATTAATTGACGCAATATGTGACCTCAAAAAATATGGCACATTATCATTATCATATGAAAATAATAGCTGTAATCCTGAAAGAAATGCGCTAAAGCCAAAATCTGTAAAAGCTGAAAATGGCAAACCATATGAGTTGCGACATACATTTCTTTGTCCAGTTCCTGGTGGAATTATGGGGATTCGTGGTGAAATTTTAAAAGATGATCTTAAGTTTCAGTTTTTTGATCCAAAAAAATTGCCAAAAAGATATTTGAGAGTAGCTGCAGTTGGGGGTGCTGATGCAAGTCTTTACAATTCGTTAAAGTGGAAATATAAAACAGCTTTTTTGGCAAATACAAAAGCCCTTCATATGAAGACAAGATCGGGCGATGTTATTGATTTACCTGAATCTTGGAATAATTATGTAAATAATTTAGTTGAAAATGAAGATAAAATTCTTAGTTCAGTGTTTCAATAAGTCATTTACTTTCATAGTATGAAAATTTTATTTGTTACAAACTATTTTCCAAAAAAGGGTGGGCTACAGGAAGCCATGTTTTTGTTTTGGCGCGCCAAGTATTTGAAGTCTATGGGCCATGAGGTATCGGTTTTAAAATGGGATCAAGATATTAAAGATGTGATGAAGAAGCCTTATAATATACTTGACTTAAACGAACCCATTCTTGATGAAGATATTGTTGTAGATCGGGTGCATAAATTAAAGTTAATTAATCCATTTTTTCGACAACGTTTATATAAAAAAATAAAGAAGAATTATGATGTTGTACATTTTCATTGGTTGTGGAGCATGAGTGTGTTACCTGAAATTAACAAGTGGGGAATTCCATTTGTTGTAACCTGTCATGGGTCAGATATTTACCGTATGGGTGAGGCCTTAAACAACATTTCTCTAGGACGGTACATCAATAAAAAAGTAATGACTGCCCAAATGAAACCATTGAATCAAGCAAATCATGTTATTTTTGTTTCAAATGATATCCAAAATGTTGCTAAAACAAAAGGCGCAAAACCCAATGCTGAATCTGTTATTCCAAATGGGTTTAATGACGATCTTTTTAACATAAATAACCGGTCAAAACGGTCTGAGATTACAGTTGGTTTTATTGGTAATTTAATCCCAGTTAAACGTGCCGATAAATTACCAGATATTATCGACCATATTTGGCAACATGATACTACGATTAAATTCATAATTATTGGGGATGGTCATTTAAGAAATAAAATTGAAAAAGACTGCGCTAAATTTCAAGGGGAAGTTAAATTTACTGGAAAAATTTCTCCTCAAGATGTTGCTGCGCATTTAAAAAATATGGATATTCTTATGATTCCAAGCCGGTTTGAAGCATTTGGGTGTGTAATAAAAGAGGCTCAGGCATGTGGCACAATGGTTGTAGGCAGTAATAACGGGGGCATCCCTGCAGTTATTGGTCAGGGTGGTGCAATTGTCGAGGACGGCGATCACTTTGAGGAACGATTTGCCTTGCAAGTTTTAAATCTTATTAAAACGCCACTTGAACAATCATTGGTTACAGCTGCTGCCAAAGATTATTCATGGTCAGAAACGGTTAAGAAAGAACTGCAAATTTATCAGTCAATCATATCGTTAGGTGTAAAGTAATCAACGCATTAAACTCACTAAGATACATGGTTATCGTTTAATTATTGTATGCATAAGTTTGCATTTGAAATATTGACCATTTATAAGATAATAATGACGTGAAAAAAATTGCAATTGTTATTGGTACACGTCCAGAAGGCATAAAACTTGCCCCAATAATAAATGCGATCCTCAACGATTTTTCTGATCAGTTTGTGCCCTTTGTCATTGCAACAGGTCAACATGAGGCGATCTTAGATGATGTGTTCTCATTCTTTAACATTCAGCCAGATATTATTTTAACGATTGATCGAGGCAATCAAGCATTATCTGCACTCCAGGCCCAACTAATTCAATCACTAGAGCAAGTCTTTATTGCTGAGTCCCCCGACATTGTGATGGTTCAAGGAGATACCATTAGCACTTTGGCCGGAGCAATTGCTGCATATTATCAAAAAATACCCATTGCTCATGTTGAGGCGGGCTTACGGTCAGGCGATATTTATGAGCCTTTTCCTGAAGAAGCCAATCGGCGCATGGTTACACAGCTATCTCAGTGGCATTTTACACCAACGCCCATAGCAACAGCGGCATTAAATAGTGAAGGCATTCAATCAAATATTCATGAAGTTGGAAATACAGTGATTGATGCATTAAAGCATGTGAAAAATATTGGCTTTAACCACCCAGATCATCAGCACTCTTGGGCAGCGCAGTTTGAAGCAGGACGCCGCATGATGTTAGTTACGCTACATCGAAGAGAAAACTGGGGCGCTGGTTTAGACCAAGTGATGGCAGCTGCTAAGCAGCTGGTTTCAACCCACAATGATTTGGATATTGTTTGGTTAACGCACCCAAACCCAGACATTAAACAAGAAGTAAATAAGACATTGGGGCAAACAAAGAATATATATATTTATCCTCCAGCCAATTACATTGAATTGGTACAGTTAATGAGCCTATCAACCATGATTCTTACGGATTCAGGTGGGATTCAAGAAGAAGCTCCCAGTTTAAATAAGCCGGTATTGGTAGCAAGAGAAGTTACTGAGCGAATGGAAGGTGTGACTGCGGGTTGTGCCACTTTAGTCGGAACAGACTCAACAAATATTGTTACTGAAGTGACAAAGCTATTAAACTCAGATGAAGCCTATCGTCAAATGGTCAATATTGTAAACCCATATGGGGATGGCACAACAAGTAACCAAATTCTAAATATCTTAGCTAACTAAAGCGTCATCAACCAATTGGCATATGATATGGCCAACGAGTATATGACACTCTTGCACACGCGGGGTTGATGCAGTTGGAATTTCGATGCAAGGACATTCTTTAGTGATTAAGCCACCTTTATTACTAGTTAATCCAAACACATGAATATTGTTTTTCTTAGCTTCATTAATTGCAGTTAATACGTTTTTGCTATTACCACTGGTTGAAATACCAATCAATACATCCCCAGGCTGCCCAATGGCAGACAATTCACGAGCAAATACGTCATCAAAAGAATAGTCATTGGTAATGGCAGTTGTTGATGATGAGTTACATCCAAGACAGATCGCGGGTAGTGCATGTCTATCATTAAGAAATCGCCCAACGAATTCAGCGGTGATATGTTGCGCATCCGCAAAACTACCGCCGTTGCCACAGAATATAATTTTATGATGGTTGCTAAGGGCCTCAATGCATTTATTGGCAATGGTTTGAATTTGTGAATGAATATTTTGATCATTTGACAGTAATTCATGAAGAGCTGCGGCTTCACTTAAAATGGATTTAATCATGAGTTTAGTTTAACTAAAAAAAATAATTCCTGCATTACTATCTTCAATTTTTAAAAGTTTTATCGATAAAACGTGTATGATCAAACCACCAATCATTAAGAAGGTTACATATTTACGCTGGGTACCCTTATATATCTTTTTCATTATTTCAATTTTATCGTTCTACATTGGTCAGCATGTAACACCTGTTACATCCATAAGTGAACAGGTCATGGATGTACAGTTGGACAACTATAACCGTCCATTTTTTGTTCAAAAGGGCAAGCCGGTTTATCCATCCTTCATTCAAGAAAGCCAATCAATTTTAGCAAATGGCAGTACCGACGATGTCAATTTAGTCGAATATGTCGTTAATGATACAAAAGGGGAGAAGGTCTACAAAAAGTTATCGTTAAAAAAGCACTATAAATATTGGTCACTGCTTCCTGCTATTATGGCCATAGCCCTGTGCTGGATTACGAAAGAGCCTTTAACATCGCTGATCGGAGGAATTATTTCCGGTGCATTGTTATTGCAAAAATACAATATTACAGAAGATGTATTTGTCGTGGAATTAATGACTAAAAATGCAGCAGGAGTATTAATTTTATACTTATGGCTGCTTGGCGCATTGATGGGCATTTGGTCAAAAACAGGTGCAGCACAAGCATTTGGGGACTTAATGACACGAAAGTTTGTTCGTGGGCCTCGGTCAGCAAAGTTGGTTGCTTGGGGATTGGGAGTATTATTTTTTCAGGGTGGATCCGTCAGTACCGTATTGGTTGGTACAACCGTCAAACCCATAACAGATCGAGAAAGCATTAGTCACGAAGAGGTCGCCTATATTGTTGATTCAACAGCGTCTCCCATTGCATCACAGTTGGCCTTTAACGCGTGGCCGGGCTACATTCAGTCATTCATATATGTGGCGGGGGTTTCGTTTTTAGCAACAGAGGTGGACAGAATTTCATTCTTTTTTCGCAGTGTCCCATTTTGTTTCTATGCAATCTTTGCGGTGTTATTTACCTTTCTTCTTTCTATAGATAAAGCACCATTTTTAGGCCGGCAATTAAAAGATGCCATTCATCGTTCACGTACAACGGGGCAGTTGGATCGCCCAGGCTCAAACCCTTTAACATCAAAAGAATTAGAAAAGGCCACGTACCCGGCCAACTATCATCCACATGTGATCGACTTTTTCTTACCACTAGCGGTACTAATTGGATTGGCCATAGGCACATTTATTATGTATGGCACACCCAACGTGCGCTGGGCGTTTGGGGCCAGTGTGATTGTTGCAGGGCTACTTGCAATTGCCAGAGGAATGCGGTTACCTGCTTTAATTCAGGGTGTTGGCGAAGGCATGAAAGGTGTGGTCTTAGGATCCGTCATTTTAATGTTAGCCATTACCATTGGTAGCATTTCCCAGCAAGCCGGTGGCGGCCAATACTTGGTTGAGTTATTGGGTGGTTCAATTCCATTCTGGTTACTGCCAATTTGTTTACAGCTACTCACAATTATTATTGCATTTTCTACAGGTACCAGTTGGGGTACGTATGCGGTTGCATTTCCATTGGCCATGCCACTTGCTTGGGCGGTTGCTCAGACCAGTGATCTATCCAACCCCATGTTATTTATGACCATTTGTTTTGCTGCGGTCATGGATGGTAGTGTGTTTGGGGATCAGTGTTCACCCATTTCAGACACCACAGTCTTAAGTGCCATGTGCACAGGTTGCGATTTAATGGACCATGTAAAAACACAAATTCCACAAGCCAGTTTAGCTGCCGGCATTGCGGCTGTTTTATGGACATTGGTGGTTATCGTATTTTGTTAACCGGCCAAAACCCCAGTGGTCCAGGCCGATTGAAAGTTAAATCCACCCGTTACGCCATCAATATTTAATAATTCCCCAACAATATGTAACCCTGGGCAAACATTGCTTTCCATTGTCGAAAAGTTGATTTCATTTAGGGCCACACCACCACAGGTCACAAATTCGTCTTTAAATACTCCTTTGCCGGTAATCTTAAATGCATCAGCCTGTAATCGTTCCACCACTTGTTGAATTTGACGTTCATTTAAACCACCCCAATGGTCAGGCAACGACATCCCCCAATGCTGGATTAAATAGGCCCATAATCGTCCAGGAATTTCAGGAAAAGGTGATTGTTTATTTGGACGTTGTTTGCGGTGGGCGTTTATCATTTTTTCAATGGATTGTTGAATTTGATGGGGGCTTTGTTGTGGCAGCCAGTTAATGGTCATTGTACAGTTATATTTGGCGTTATAAAGCTCAATGGCATGCCATGCAGATGATTTGATAATTGCCGGACCACTCATGCCCCAATGGGTAATAAGAAGTGAGCCATTGTGTTGCTGTTTTTTTCCCACCGATAATTTGACTTCAGCATGCTGAACGGATAGCCCTGCTAACTGATGCAGTTCAGGATCTGGGATTTTAAAGGTGAATAACGATGGGACGGGTGGCACAATGGTATGCCCCAACGATTCAGCCAGTTGATAGCCTTGGCGATTACTTCCTGTGGCCAGAATCAACTTGTTACAGTGATGCTCGTGCCCATTTTTTAGGGTGATGTTAAACACCTCATCGTTTTTTTTTATAGTGGTAATGCCACAGGATGTCCAAATGGCAATGCCAAGGGTGTTGGCTTCATCCATTAAACAGTTGGCAATATCACTGGAATCATTCGATACAGGAAATACCCGATTATCGGCTTCAATTTTTAGTTTCACGCCTCGCGATTCAAACCAAGCCATGGTATCTTCTGGTTGAAACTGATGAAAGGGGCCCCGCAGCTCTTTAGATCCTCGAGGGTAAAATTCACACAATTGGCGAGGATCAAAGCATGCATGCGTTACATTACATCGCCCACCACCCGAAATTTTGACTTTGGTTAGGCAATCGTTACTTTTCTCAATAATAATCACCCGGTCATCAGGCCAATTCGATTTATGATGAATCGCAGCAAAAAAACCAGCCGCGCCAGCACCAACCACAAATACGGTTTTCATAGTGGCTAAGTGTAACTTACAACTTAGTACAAAACAAATGGGGGGCTGTTTTTGACATTGATCTGGGCGTAATGATTAAAAGATAAATAACCATTAATTACTTAAAAAAAATTGAAAAAAAATAATATGTTAAAAAAATATTAAATTAATATTAAAAATAAGTTAAAATTTATTCATACTTAATAATTCTGGAGGAAAAATGAGCTCTTTATCATCATCATCATTTAAACAAAATTTATTTGTAAGTTATCAGCCACGTAGGCCTGATCAAACGAATAATAGTCCTAATCAAAATAAAACAAGCATCAGTGGCGCTGCGGCATCAACATTTACCACGGATGGCAATGTGGTTGTAAATATAAACGATAGGGTTTTATTTTCTGACCCTCGTGACGAATCAAAAGTACGTCTTCAATTTACAATTACACCAGAATTGAGAGATGAAATTTCAGCAATACAACCACCAAGTAAGGGGGATGAGGCTCAATTAGTTTCCCGAGGGTTAGCTAAATTACGTGATGAACTTCAAAGCGAAATAACGGTTTTACAGGCACGTTTAGCAAGAAATGCAATCAAAATATATTTTGAAACATCACTTAAACAAAAATTTGCAAATGATGATGGGAAAGTGGATCGTCGTGCGCTTGCGGCAGCAGTGACCGATAAATTAAATCAGCTAACTTTTTATTTACCATCATATAATTCGAGTGCGAGTGGCAGCAGCGCTGCAAAAAGTGAGCACAATCCATGCCAAAAACTATTGGATGAAATGATGGCAGCATTTGGTACAATTCAACCTTATTTTGTACTTCCACAGTTACCAACGTATCCAGAGAATCCCATCATACCATTCCACCGTATAAATAAGGATTCAGCCAGTTTAAGAGAGCCCATCGTATTGCAAGACAAAGGCGCTAGAGAAACGTTGGCATTGATGTTTAAATCTGAGGCTGAAGAGAAATTTGGTTTGAAATTGGAGCCACAAGGTTCATTGGAGGCTTGTTATAACCACGTGGTTGAAATGGGAAAGCAAACCCATCGGTTATTGGACATTTTTAGGGGGAATGTTGACCCTTTGGATATTAACCAAGATAATCCAGAGGACACAATTTCAACTGCAACAACATGTTTAACACGCGAATTAGCTGAAGAAGCTAGGTTCAAAGTTTCTGAAATCTCTTCTGTAGAATTACATAAAGATTTTAGGCCTGGCTTCAAAAGAGGCGCAGCCACATTGGTTTTAGATGGGGACACCCAAAGGTTAAATGACTTAATTAAACAAGCACCAGAAATGTATGATGGGCAATATGTTCAGTCAGGTATGTTTTCGCCAAGCTTAAAAACACTGAAAAAATTAGACATCGACCTAATATCTGATGAAGCCACAAAACATAAAATTCTAACAATAATAAAAGAAGCAGACGCTGGGCTAATTGCTTGTCCAAAAGAATTCCTTAAACCATATTTTGAGTCATTAGGGGTCATTGCGTTTCCAGCATATAAATTAGCGACAATGGCACCTGTTGCAGGTTATTCTGGGCGAAATGAACGGTATGTTATTGATTTAGAGGGGGAGAGAATTTTTACATTTAATACGTTAAATACAGCTGCATTGGCATGCACAACGAAGGGGTTGAGTGACGCAACAATATTGTCATTAAAAGGCAACGTTGATTTTACGTCAGTCAAGCCGCTAGGAAATCATGGTGAGTTGCTTGTTCAACTCCAAGTTGTTCAAGCGATAAAAGATGAGAGCAATTCAGTAATTAACTTTTTTAAGCAACAAATTAATGAAGTAAATCAGGAAGCAACCACTAAGTCTAATGAATTAAAGTCAGGCCATCAAGATGCCTTTATTTCAGATGTGTTGGGCATTAATTCAATTCCAACAATTAATCAAATTGATCAAATTGATGTTCAGCAGCTATTGACGTTAGACACATATGGCTTTTTGATTAAATTAGTAACCCCAGAGCTCATTCAAGCATTACATAATCTTCAATTGGATAATCCGAGTCCAGGAGGTGCCGAAGTTTCACCTGAAAACACTAATTTTCAAAGAATTAAGGGGGAATTAGAGTTAGCTGAGTCTCAAAGCATCGACATCTGGGACATTGACTTAACATACTGCCCGACATCATTAAATGAGCATAAAACTTACTCATTATGGCAATGGGCAAAAGCCCTTGCCGATAAAGGGATTGATAAAGACGCGCTTGTTGCCCAATGGCAAAGTAAAGCAGCTTATCTTGGTCAGCTTTCTGGGTCAAGAATCGGGCTTACTGCAAATAACTTACATAATATTTACCTACGGTTGTTGGTTGAGTCTAACTGGATGCGTGAGGCGGGCCTTTCTGGCGCGGCAGATTCTGTATCCGCATTGATGAACCAAACCATTTCACTATATGGCAATGTTATTCCTTCGTTTAGTCTGTTACAAAAGCCTGAAAAATTATCTTGTGAAAAGTTAACCAAAGCAGGTGTTATAGAGAAACTTAGAGAAACAAATCATTGGTCTAAAATAATGGTTTTCGAGGATAGCCAATCAGAAATTAATAGCATTAAAGAAAGGTATCCAGACATTGAATTCATACAAGTAAATAGAACTCGAACAAAAGGGGCAGATCTTCAGGGTTATTTTGCACTAGGAATTTCGGGTGAAGGAAACCTAGTTAAAAGTGCAGGTTCATCACGCAATAGTACTTGCGGTGGTGAATCTAAAGACGGATAATTTTATCAAATCAAAATGCCTGTAAATAAACCATTTGCAGGCAGTCCTTTTTTTAAGCGTTAAGACAAGTGTCTAAGTTGGGCACACATAGAAAGTGGTGATTAAAAAAAATACACAACGTGTTACCAAATTTGTGGATGACTCCCGATTGGTTAAAACCGCTATTGCGGGTGAAGATCCCAACCGGAGGGCACTGTAAGGGCAACTGGTAAAGATCCGTCGGTTGGCATTCAAACCAATGTACTTAGTATTACGATTAATCATATGCCTATATTTCAACAAGGTCAGTCATTGCCACTGGATCGAAATCTAATTAAACAACCCATAACAGTACCGAATATTTTAATTCAAATTGTAATTGACAATGGGAATTTTGATAACAAGTCGTTAGGATGTGATTTAACCCATGGGTATATTGACATTCATACAGAAAATAATTAATCGTCTGTTTTTAAATTGTTTTCGTTGCAAAAAATTGGTTCAGATTTTTTTTCACAGTTTTGCAAGGCCTTCGCTTTTGCTTCAGAATGAGAAGTTCCGGTACCATAAAAAGTCCCGTCAAATGGGGTTTTAATATAATAAGTATACTCTTTTTGTTTATTTGAATCTGAGTTTAGTTGTAGTAATCGCTCATTTTCAAGTTGTAGACCAAATACCTTTTGTTGCAACTGAATGACAGCTCTCTCAAGTTGATTGATTCGTTGGTTAATCGATTCATTAGAACTGGTTTGGTTATTGTTTAGGTTAATTTTTATTACTCCACTTAGAGTTGATGCCTGAGTCAATTGAGTTGAGGTTAAAATAAAAGTTAATATAATTAAAATGTTTTTCATTAGTTAAATTTTAACATATATATTTTATCTGTCATTTTATTTTTAAATTGATATTTTATAAAAAAGAAGCAAAGTGAATTGTAACTAAATTCAGAAAAAGATGATTGCCTTAGCAAGTTATGAGCATTTATTGTCGTTATTTTCGACAGAGGCCCCGCAGCTCTTTAGATCCTCGAGGGTAAAATTCACACAATTGGCGCGGATCAAAGCACGCATGCGTTACGTTGCATCGCCCACCACCTGAAATTTTAACTTTGGTTAGGCAATCATTACTTTTCTCAACAATAATCACCCGGTCATCAGGCGAATTCGATTTATGATGAATCGCAGCAAAAAAACCAGCCGCGCCAGCACCAACCACAAATACTGTTTGATCAGGAAAAAGAGAATAAAAATGGATAAGAAAGTAATTTGTAAAGGTGGGCACATATCAAAGGTGACACCTTAAAAAAGATTAGAAAAAAAGATGAGAGGGGCGATTTGTCGAGGAAGGCGCATATCGAGAGATATGAAACTGGAACGAAAATTGTTTGATCAGGAAAAAGAGAATAAAAATAGATAAGAAAGTAATTTGTAAAGAAGGGCACATATCAAAGGTGACACCTTAAAAAAGATTAGAAAAAAAGATGAGAGGGGCGATTTGTCGAGGAAGGCGCATATCGTGAGAAATGAAATTGGAAAGAAAATAGTTTGATTATGAAAAAGAGATTAAAAATAGATAAGATGAGTGATTTATAAAGGAGGGCACATATCGCGAGATATGTAACCGGATTTAAAATTGCTTAGATTAGCTATTTTTAACTCTTTTTTGGTACCGAAGGCCGGAATCGAACCGGCACGAGCTAGGCTCATCGGTTTTTGAGACCGACGCGTCTACCAATTCCGCCACTTCGGCAACAATTAAAAATAATATAGCATAGGCCGAACACTCTGACAAAACCAAAATGATGCATTAAATCCATGGAAACTGAGTTTGCAGTAGCCTCAACGGATGGAATCCGTTATAGTAAATGAATGGAAAAAGAAAAAATATGGAATTATCACACATTTGATTCCGACGATGTAGACTACATTGCAGATAAATTAAATACAACGAAAACTGTGTCAAAAGTACTAACCTCAGCTGGTTTTAATGCAGCAAACAGCGATCAATTGGATCGATTCATCTCACCAAAAATTGATGAGATATTAAGTTATGACGGCTTAACAAGTGACGAACATTTAACCAAGTCATTCGAGCGAATGGCATTAGCCAAAAAGCGTAAAGAGAGCATTGTTGTAAATGGGGACCCTGATGCGGATGGTATTTCTGGAACTACAATTTTAACAACCGGACTTCGTCAGTTGGGCTTTGAAACCACGTATGCATTTCCTGTTCGATCACGTGAAGGTCACGGGTTACAGTTGCGAATTATTCAAGAGGCAAAAGAAAAGGGCGCAACATTAATTATCACAACAGATTGCGGTACAAAAGATGTTGAAGCTGTTGACTATGCCAATGAGCATGGAATTGATGTGATTATTACCGACCATCACATATTAGGAAGTAAGCTGCCAAATGCAGCGGCTATCATAAATCCTTATTTAAATACGGATCCAGACAAATCTGAATACCGCTATTTGTCAGGTTCATTTGTATCATTCAAGTGGATAATGGCATTAAAAGATCATTTTAATGAAACCTTTCCAAAGCAGATATTTGAAACCTTGGTTATTGCGTCTAGTTTTGGTGTTATTTCAGATCGAGTAAATTTGAAAAAACCAATGAACCGGGCCATGGTAAAACTTGGTATTGATTATCTTAATGCAACTAAACTTGCTGGAATGAAAGCACTAAAAGAAATTAGTATCCCAACCCGTTCATTTTTAAGAGCGAGGGACATTAGCCGAACCATTGCGCCAAGGATGAATGCCCCTGGCCGTATTGGCGATCCAGAGTTGGGTATCCCTGATTCAAGCATTATCGTTGATTTATTAATGTCAGGACTTACCGTTGGACCCAAATCAAACATCAAAGAGTTTATACAAAAGTATAAGAAATTATTGCATCAAGATAACTTAATTAAAAATAGCTTGGATGTTGATGATCAAGTTGATTTAGTTGATGAAGTAAACGATAAGAGAAAGTTAATGACAGAGCAAATTGAATCCCAAATTGAGCATATGTTAACTGAAATTGAAATTGAAAAACAAAATGTGTTAATCATTAAGGGCGAAAACTGGAATAGTGGTGTTATAGGGATTGATGCAGATCGATTACGTGATCGTTTTGTAATGCCCGCCATTATTATTACCTCGTTAGAAGGTAGCGAGTTTCAAAAGGGCTCTGTTCGAAGCATTCCAACCATTAATATGTACCAAATCATGGAGAATGTTCAACAGACATTCATCGATCAGCATGGTAGAAACCCTTATCAAGTTGAAGTGGACACACTCGTTGGAAAACGAAGTGTAAATGCATTTGGTGGTCATGCACAAGCATGTGGGTTTTCAATTCATAAGGATGATATTCCAACTTGGGAAGCTTTACTTAAAGAGGAAGTGGCAAAGTTGCCTAAGCAACAATTCGACTTTTCCTATAAAATCCTAAATGATCTTAAGTTTTTTGATGTTAATCCAAAGTTATTGCAAGACTTAGAAACGTTGTCACCATATGGTGAAGGGTTTGATTTTCCAATCTTTTGCTTGAAAAATACAAATTTATCCAATTCAGCTCGCCCATTTGGGAACAGAATGCAGAAAGATAGAACGCCTCATGTGGAATTTAAAATTCTTCATAAAGCACAAAAAACAGCTGAGACCGATAAAAAAGTTCGATTTTTAAAGGCCACAGGATTTGGTCTTTGGGAAAAATTTCAAAAGGTTCAAGCCAATGGCAATACAAAAGTTGATCTAATTTTTACATTGGATTATCCGCACAGAAGAAAGGATTCTAAGCGACAGTTTCCCCATCTGATGGTGCTTGATATCCGTGCATCTGAAAATAAATCTTAATTTGTAGTCGTTGCAATAATTCGTTTTTGATGGCGAAGGTGATCTTTTAATGTGGTTGAAAACACATGTTCGCCACTACCATCGTTCTTAGAGACAAAATACAAGTACTTGGTCTTTTGTGGATTTAAGGCGGCTAAAAATGCATTTTTACCAGGTGCTGCGATAGGTGTTGGTGGTAAACCAAGATTTCGGTAGGTATTAAATGGAGATTTGTATTTTAAATCTTTGTAAGTCAATGATTTTTTTCGTGGTTGGCCCATCGCATAACCCACGGTAGGGCATGATGCCAAATGCATGCGCTTTTTTAATCGATTATGAAATACCCCAGAAATCAAAGTCATTTCTTTTTGTGTTCCAGCTTCCTTTTCAATAATTGATGCCAGTTTTAATGTGTCATAAAATGATAACTTTGGTTGTTTTGCATTACCATACAATGGAAGAAATACAGTATTAAAACGCTTTAAAAATACATTATAGACTTGTTCATTGGACATGTTTTTAGAAAAAAAATAGGTGTCTGGAAAAAAGATGCCTTCAAATGATTGAAGTGGTACGTTGGTTAAGTATTTATTAATTGGTTGGTTGGCTTTGTTTGCTAAAAATCGATTAAATTCGGAGACGTCACTGATAATCTTTTTCTTTTTTAATTCCAAAATAATTTCATTAATGGTAAATCCCTCTGGAATGGTTAACTTAGTTAATTGCTGAACTTTGCCCGTAATAATGTCGGCAATCTCTTTAAATGATGCATTTTGAGGAATATTATAGGTGCCAGTATGAATCTTCGTGCTAAGTTTGTTGGCTCTTAAATAAAAATAAAATAATTTAGCATTACTAATTAGATCTTTTTCTTTTAACTGATTGGCCACTAGCGAAGCTGAAGCACCTGGACGAATAGTAATATCAGCACCAAAAGTTGGTATCAAAAGACAAAAAAGTAAAATGATAATTTTCATGGTTTTATGGTGGGCGATACTGGAATCGAACCAGTGACCTCTAGCATGTCAAGCTAACGCTCTAACCAACTGAGCTAACCGCCCTGATTTATTATTATATTTTGTTTGTGAATGCATGGCAATCCATAGAATATTAATGGGCTTATTTTTATTTTTGGACCCGATTCAAAGAGGGGTAGGCAATTTAATTTGAAGAAAATTGGCCAGAAAGATTAATGAGGCTATTATTGAGGATTGCCCCCCTCCGTTTGAATCATTTATATATTCCCAGTTATTAGCAAAATTAAACATTAAAATATCCCAATCGATGTCTTACCATTCCAAATTAGCCGTATTATAATAGAAATATGAGCAATCAGGATTTTGGATCTTTATTCAATAACGTTAGTAAAGGGTTTAATGCACCTGTTGGTGGTGCTGAGGACTCAAAGCAAGCAGCTGCTCAAGAATCTAAACGAGATACCTTATCAACCATCCAGAAACTACAAACAAAGCAATTTGAAAACCCAAATAGCTTAAATTTACCTGAAACCAAGCAGTTGGTTCAGATTCTAAAATCCAATCAAGCACCAATTTTCAATAATATGGTTGTAAATATGCTAATGAACTTAAATAACTCTATTTTAGATGCCGTAGCCATGGACTTATTAAGCATTTTAGCAACAGAATTGGGTGGGGATCCTGGCATTGATATTTCATTTCTTAACCAAATGGTACAACGTCTAGATGATGTTGTTAAAGGAAGCAGCAAACGAGAAGTATACAGCAAAGCGTTCCAAAACATATTACAAGGTGCCAGTACTAACGATCCAACATTAAAAAGCACAATTCAAACGATTTTACGTGGGATAAATAAGTTAGATGTCAATCAACAGGGCATGTCAGAAAGTATTCGCGAATCGGCAGCCAAAAATTCAAATAATCAACAAGCCATTGCCCCAAATGTGACCCCGTCATCAAAAGTTGATGTATTAGGTGCGTCAAATATGATGCAGATCCCAGGAATGGACGGCATTGATGACTTGGTGTTTGAAAAAAATACGTTGCGAACAAAAGATGGAACATTAAAAGTTCAACGTACCGATCAAAATAGTGTTATTGCAGATATTGAACTGCAGAAAGATGATCGTGTAGTTGGGCATGCGAAGGCATTTGGTACGTTAAATCAATTGGATTTGCAACGGGATATGATTCCATTTCTTTCAGCCATTATTCAGGTATCTAATATACAGCCACTATTTTTTATTTCATCCATAGTATCTCAAATGTTGGTCCAAATGGGACGAATGACCGATGATCAAAACATGTTTAAATTGGCCATTGTTACTGATAATGTTGCTGCACTAAGAGACATTGATCCCGTGGATTACATTCGAAAAGTTCAACCGTCCGATCAGCCACAATATACAATTTATGAAAAATATAAGGAGCTTTATGAGGAAGGGTATCATCATATAATTTCTCTACATTTAAATCCTAATCTTCAAAAAACATACAAAGCAGCCATTGAAGCTAAAAAGCAAATAGATAGCCAAGGTGTAGATGACTTGGAAATAACCGTTTACAATACCAGTGCAAATGGTGTTGGCCTTGGGCTTATGATTTATGAACTTGTTGATGCAATCAAGAATCATTATTCACCAATTGAAATCAATAAATTAACAGCACAATTGGTTAAAAATTATCGACATTGGGTTTGTCCACTGGAGTTTGATTTTGTAAAAAACCATCAATGGGTGATGGACTTGGCGGATACCCAAAAAAAAGTTCAAATGCGTTTATTTCACTTTATTCCAGTGATTGAACTTGATCGAAAACTAACCATAATTAATGTATCTTATACAAAAGAAACGGCATTTGCGACATTAATGGCTCAGATTGATGAAATCATTAATAATCCAAAACGAAAAGTAAATCGAATCTGCGTGGAATATCGCGGTGTTTTTCGTGAAGCAATAAAAATGAGAAATCAAATAAAAGCCAAGGCGCCGAACATCAAAGTTTCATTACAATCCGTGGGCAGTTTAACCACTCAGTTTTTTGGGCCTGAGCTAGTTGGAATTTGCGTTATTTAAGCGTCGATACCCATGATAATTGATCAGATGAAAGCGTGATTTTTCGCTGTTCACCCACAACATTAAATTCAACCAATAAATCAACATTAAATAACGTTGTTTTATTGATCCATTCAATTAAAACCAAATGTTGATTGGTCATTAAAGATGGAATATCCAAATGATCAATGTCTTGCTCATTTTGAGCTCTGTATAAATCCAGATGAAGTAGCTCAAATTTAGGCGATGTATAGGACTGTATGATTGCATACGTTGGGGAATTTACCCAATCAGGTGAACCAAGTACAGTAGCTAAACATCGAACAAATGTTGTTTTTCCACTTCCCATTTCCCCATGCAATCCAATGATTAAGGGGGCAGATAAATGAGGTACAAGCTTTTCTGAAAATAATTTAAGGTCAGCTTCTGATGAAATGATCCAAGATTGTGAAAACTTAGTAGCCATCACGTTCCCGCTTCAATTCGGCGATGGTTGTATTTAAAATGGGATGAATATAATCAGCGGCAATATCCATTAAAGGGTTAAGGACAAACAATCGTTCATGGGCCAATGCGTGTGGAATTGTTAGCCGGTCACTTGAAATCACATCATCATTGTAAAATAAGATGTCAATATCAATGATTCGAGGGTCACCAAGCCCTTTTGATCTTCGGCCCATGGCAGTTTCAATGCCCTCAGTAACATTCAATAATTCTTCAGGCGTTAAAATGGTTGCGATCTTTACAGCACTATTTAAGTAATTTGGTTGTTGATATTGAGAAACAGCAACTGTTTCATATTGATTGGCCACCTGTTGAATGGTAATTGCATCATGAGCATTGAGTTGGTCCAGTGCAGTTGCAATATTTTTTTCTCGTTGCCCTAAATTAGAGCCTAGACCCAAGTAAACCGTATTCATAGCAATGCCTCGAATACCTGCAACGCCTGCAAGGTTTCTTTTACATTATGCACGCGAAAAATATGTGCACCTTTTTGATACGTAGCAAGCACGGATGCAAGTGATCCTGGGATTCGTTCATGCAGTTCAGCACCAGTTAGTTGACCAATAAATGATTTATTGGATGTGCCAATTAAAATGGGGCAATTTAAATCTAAAAATGAGTCAATATGTTTAAGTAACAAAAGATTATGTTCCAGTGTTTTTCCAAAACCAATGCCTGGGTCAACAATAATGTTTGTTATACCAGCCGACTGTGCCGCTAACACTTGGGTATTTAAGTATGATTTAACATCACCAACGGCATCATTATACGTTGGGTTATTTTGCATTGTTTTTGGTGTTCCTTGCTTATGCATAAGAATAATCCCTGCATCATGCTTTGCAACCAGCGCCAAAAGTTCAGTTGATTCGCCACCAGATATATCATTGATGATCTTAGCGCCATTAGCCAATGCAAATGCAGCTGTCTCTGGCTTATAAGTATCAACAGATAAAATCGCATTTGTGTGCTCTTTAATATAGCCTAAGAAAGGGGCAAGTCGATCAATTTCTTCTGCTGCACTCACTGGGTCCGCTCCAGGACGGCTTGATTCAGCACCAATATCAATATAGTTCACCCCAAGTTGGTTAAATTCATTTATCTGATTAACCAAGTCCACATGTGCTTGTCCACCATCATAAAAAGAGTCTGGTGTTGCATTTATAATGCCCATCACTTGTGGACGGTCTAGAATATTTGAGGTAAATGTTGGGTTTGCTACGCTCACTGGTTGATTATAGCATTTCAAATTTATAAAAATATATGAGTTTATTTACTATCGTTGCAATAAAATCCAGATCCCTTAAATTGAATACTCACATCAGCCGTAATAATTCGATTGATTTGACCATTGCATTTAAGGCAGTGAGTCAGTGGCATATCCTGAATGGATTGTTTAACTTCAGTAACTTCTTTGCATCCTTGACAGCGGTAAGTATATGTTGGCATTTATTATCCCCCCTTTATATTAACCGAACAACCGATAATTAAACTGTTTCTCAACGCTGGTTAACGTTTCAAAAAACATGTTTGGTGAACAGGTTAAGATTGCATTTTCAGAACCAACCAGTTGGTATTGTCCATTTTCGAATCGAACAACTTCACCAGATTCAAAATCATCATTTTCAGTGCCACCCACATTGTGAACATCAAAACCATTATCAGTTAATATTGTTATGAATGTAAAATCATTGAAATTTGTCTTCTCAAACTTATCAAATACTTTAAACATATGACACCTCCGATTTGTTATGGTTAATATCGTCAGTTAGCTTGCAATAATTTCAGGTTTTTTTAAATTTAATGCTTGATCTGTAGTTGCACCCTCAGATGCAGTACTAACCAATGCCGCATACTTGGCTAAAACACCGCGAGTGTAGCGAGGTTCAGGTGCTGACCACTGCTGTTTTCGTACTGCTAAATCTGCATCAGATACCTTAACATTGACCTCTTGTGTCTCGGCATTGATAGTGATTTCATCCCCATCTTCAATGAGTGCAATCACACCGCCATCATATGCTTCAGGAGTAATATGACCCACAACAAAACCATGTGTGCCACCAGAAAATCGACCATCGGTAATTAAGGCAACGTCTTTTCCAAGCCCCTTGCCCATGACGGCTGAGGTTGGCGATAACATTTCACGCATGCCTGGACCACCTTTTGGCCCTTCGTAGCGAATAACAATAACATCGCCTTTCACAATTGTGCCATCCAAAATTGCAGCCAAAGCGGCTTCTTCAGAGTTATACACACGTGCATTTCCAGTAAAGGATAATCCTTCTTTTCCACTAATTTTTGCGACGGACCCTTGAGGCGCTATGTTGCCATAACAAATAACCAAATGACCGGTAGCTTTAATCGGTGTTTCGAACGGTAGTATGATGTCTTGACCATTCGGATAATCAGCAACTGAATCTAAATTCTCTGCCATGGTTTTACCAGTGACGGTTAATACATCACCATGCAATAAGCCGGCAGCCAGTAAACGTTTCATCAATGGGGTAACACCACCAATTTCAACCAATCGGGACATGGTATATTTCCCACTTGGCTTTAAGTCAGCAACCACGGGGGTTTTTTTAGCGATACGCGTAAAGTCATCAATCGTAACGTCAATCCCAGCTGTTTTAGCGATGGCAATCATGTGCAATACAGCATTGGTTGAGCCACCCAACGCCGTTAACACTGTGATAGCGTTTTCAAATGACTTTTTACATAAAATATCCAATGGTTTAATGTCGTTATCCAGTAGATTCATCACCGCTTTTCCAGCAGCTTCACAATCCAAGGTTTTTTCATCCGATACGGCGGCTTGTGCAGAACTATTCGGTAAGCTTAACCCTAAGGCTTCGATGGCAGATGCCATGGTATTTGCTGTATACATACCACCACATGACCCAGGCCCTGGAATCGCACATGATTCGATATCGGTTAATTCTTGATCATCAATACTTTGGTTGGCATGGGCCCCAACCGCCTCAAATACAGAAACAATATCAACGTCTTTTTCTTTATGACAGCCTGGTAGAATCGTGCCACCATAAACAAAGATACTGGGCCGGTTAAGTCGAATCATTCCCATGACACAAGCAGGCATATTTTTGTCACAACCGCCAATCGTAATCACGCCATCAAATCCTTGGCAACCAACAACGGTTTCTATTGAATCGGCAATGACTTCTCGTGAAACCAATGAGTATTTCATGCCTTCTGTTCCCATAGAGATACCATCAGAAATAGTAATGGTATTGAACACAACCCCTTTACCACCGGCATCATTTACCCCTTTCTCAGCATGTTTAGCCAAGTCATTAATGTGCATATTGCAAGGCGTTACCATGCTCCAAGTCGAGGCAACCCCGATTTGAGGCTTATTAAAATCGTCTGTTTCAAATCCAACGGCACGAAGCATTGCACGAGACGGGGCTCGATCCACACCATCAACCACTTTTTTTGAATAATTACGATCTGACATTTGTTCCTCCACAGGGGTTCTTTTTTCAAAAAATATAGCATTATTTCACCTAAAGTTCCATCCAAGTGGTTGCCACCAGGGCCAAGCTTCGATAGGCTTTAGTTATGGCCAATGCGTATTTAGACACTTTAAATAAATCAAAAACAGCAAGTCGAATTCCCATTTGGATGATGCGACAAGCTGGACGGTATTTACCCGAATACCGCAACATCCGAAAACAACATTCATTTTTGGATATGGTCTACACTCCAGATGTAGCAACGGAAATCACCTTACAACCCATTCGCCGATATGGGTTTGATGCAGCCATACTATTTTCAGATATCTTAGTTACTCCTCAAGCGTTGGGCATGGAATTACGATTTACAGAAGGCGTTGGGCCACAGTTTTTAAATCCCATTCAATCACAAGCCGCAGCGAAAAGCTTTACCCGCGACATGTCAGTTCTATCGCCTATTTATCAAACCATTCGTCAGCTAAAGGCTGAGCTGCCCAATGAAACCGCATTGATTGGTTTTGCAGGCGCACCATTTACAGTTGCATCTTACATGATCGAGGGTGGCAGCTCCAAAGATCTAAAAACGACCAAAAAAATGATGATGACAGATCCAGATTTATTTACATCCATTTTAGATGAAGTCACAGATGTTACCATCGAATATTTATTGGAGCAATGCAAAGCCGGGGTGGATGCCTTGCAAATTTTTGATACCTGGATTAGCCATTTGGATTGGCAGGCTTGCCAACAGTACAGTGCTGCTTACGTTGAAAAAATCGTATCTGCATTGCGTCAGCATGGCATTCAATTGCCCATTACTTTTTTTGGGAAACAAACCAGTGTGTTTTATCCAATGTATGCGAGTACCGGTGTGAATGTGATAAGCATCGATTGGAATGGTCACATGGGTCGCATTGACAACGACTTGGATCCAACCATCGGGTTACAAGGCAATCTTGATCCATTTACTTTGTATGGTCCAGAGCAAGCCATTAAGAACGCCGTCACCACCATTTGCAATTCCATTCAATCCGATCGACCATTTATTTTTAACTTGGGCCATGGCTTAATGCCGGATATTCCTGTGGATGCTGTTCAAACGGTAATCGATACCGTGCGTTCGCTAACTAAGACGACAACCTCATCGTAGGGTCTGGCGCCTTTTTATTTCGTCGGCCCGCCATGCACAAGTCAAATAGCCAACAGGGCCAAAAGTAAAGGGTCCGTACCAAGTTCGCTAGAATATTAGGGAATGCATAGATTTTTTGTTGGCGTTGAATGGCATTAAAGATTTTTTTTGTGCCAGCTGAAGTGGACTGTAAAAATGGCATGTAAAATTCATTGCGATCGGTGAGTGGGGTTTGAATATAACCAGGTCGAATCACACTGACTTTAATATTGTATTTTTTAAGGTCCAATCGCATGGACTCAAACAGGGCATTTACAGCGGATTTACTGGCGCAGTAAGCCCCAGCTTCTGGAAGCCCACGGTACCCAGCCAAGCTACTGATGACCACAATATGACCACACCGTTGTTGAATCATGGTCGGAATCACAGCGTAAGCACTGTACCCCGCACCCAAAACATTCACTTGCATGGTGGTTTCAAACGCTGCTGTGGGTGCCTCGTAAGCAGGGGATGCCAAACTAACCCCAGCATTGGCAATCAGTAAGTCCACTTGGCCAAAAACGGCAATCATGTGCTCAATGCATGGGAATAAGAGTTGTTTATCAGATACATCACACACCCCAAGTTCAATTACACAGGCATGTTTAGCTTCAAGCTGAGTCTTTAGTTCAATTAATTCTGGTTCTCTTCGGGCAATTAATCCCAAAGAATACCCTGCAGCAGCATAAGATTCAGCAAGACCTCGACCAATGCCTGAAGATGCCCCAGTAATGATGGCAACCTTAGGCATCATCACCAGCCCAATCCCGTGGGGTTTTTAAAACAGCCATTAAGTTAGCCGCTGCGGATCCGGGCTGAGGGGTATGATTATAGGCCCAGTTGGCAACGGGTGGCATCGACATTAAGATGCTTTCAATACGACCGTTGGTTTTGAGGCCAAAAAGTGTTCCTCTGTCATGCAATAAATTAAATTCTGCGTAGCGGCCACGACGCAACCCTTGCCAGTTTCGTTCAGCTGGGGTGCTTGTAATATCTTTACGACGCAGCATGATTGGCACATACGCATCTAAAAATGCCGTTGCAGCATTCCCAACAAAGCCATGCAACGCATCAAAGTCATGGGTTAAATAATCAAAAAAGATGCCCCCAATTCCCCGAGTTTCTTGACGGTGAGGCAAATAAAAGTAGTCATCACAGGCGAGTTTGAATTTGGGGTAGGCACTGGGATCATATCCATCACAGGCGGATTTAAGCGTGGTATGAAAGTGTGTGGCATCGTCTTCATATAAAATATAGGGGGTCAAATCAGCCCCGCCACCAATCCACCACAACGTTCGATCAGCCAACTGAATATCAAAATACCGAAAGTTTGCGTGAACAGTTGGAACATGAGGGTTATGTGGGTGAATAACCAAACTGATCCCAGTGGCATAAAACGAGCTATCTTCAGTCGCTACAGCAGTTGAATCAACCCGTTGAATAAGCTGGTTAAACATGGGAAGTTCGGTTGCTTTTAAATGCCCAAACACTTCCGATGTGTTGACCCCACCTTTTTCAATGA
>JBMHDV010000015.1:0-36510 GCA_049889215.1 Candidatus Marinamargulisbacteria bacterium | reverse complement strand
AATTTATATGGCAAGACATTACAGGCTAGGTTGAAGACGCTGGGGATTAACCCTGCGACTTAGTAGGCTCACACAGTTTAAGTGTGTTGGCCACATCCAGGCTGTATTGTTTGAATTGATTTAACACGCCAAGGGCGAACTTGTTAAGTGGGCGCATGCCATGCTGAATCATGTTTAAAGGTGCTGGCTTTTGGGTATAGTTAAGTGCAGGAGGGGTATATGGATCTTCATGGGATTAAATCAAGCTCTACAGTTAGTGCCGCACGTGTAAGTTCAAAACAACAAGGAAATGAATTAGGTGGTGTTGGTACAAAAGTTGCTAATAAACAACAAAATATTTTGTTCAGTATTTTTAAAACAATGATAAGTTTTGGTACATCTAAATCCTCCAATAAGTTGAATTCCGCAATAATGTCAAAAATTAACAATCATAATCTTCTTCAAAGATTTACAACATCGAATGAAATGACAGCCCAAGATCTACAAAGCATATCAATAACAGATGCAAGTCAATATAAAAAAGGTAGAGAAAAAGTTACAGTGAATGGTCAAAAATACACCAAGCACCCAATAACCATTACTGTGAATGGTAAGCAAAAAGAGGCTGTTATATTAAAAAAGACGGGGCATGGTGGTCGTCAACGAAGGTTTGATGAATACGGAAACGCAAAAAAGGGAACGGGTGCGTTAGGGGCAGGGTCGTTTAAATTTGTGCAGGAGGCTGTTTTGATGTATGAGGGCGACAATGGAGACATTGTTTCACAAAAGTTTGCTTTAACGGCTCAAGATAGTAAGGCTAAAGAAGACATTAATGTACAACAGTTGCTTGATGATAATAAAGCGTTAAGCAAGGTGTGTATTGGGTCAAAATTTATGTCAGTAAAAGCAAGAAGGCATGCGGGCCCTAGCGACGCCAAAAATAAGACCTGGTTTGAAAAAAATAAAACATTGGGGTTGGCTGTAAAAGTAGAAGAGGCATTTGATTTAGCAATTTCTAAAGAGACATCACAAGAAGAAAAAGAGAATTTTAAAAACGGGGTATTACGATTGGTGGCTACTCTTGCTAACGAAGACGCTGCTCATTCTGACATTAAGATAAAAAATTTGGATAGACACGGCAATTCGATTGATCATGGTTCGCTTGTCAAAAAAAAGGATGGAGATGACTGGGACTGGTATGGAAGTATTCATACTCCTGGGAAGGTTAGTTTTTATCAATGGATACATAGTGATGAATTCGGAACATTTGAGGGTAAGCAGCGACAAGATGCGTTTGCTGCTGCTGTATCGATTTATGAAGTTTATACCGGGAAAAATTTAATCAATCAAGACGATAAATATAGATTAGAAGAAGGATCGTCATCAAATCAATTACGAAACATGATTATGACAACTCGAGAAAGAATAGAGTCCCTTAATGATGTTGAACCAGAGTTAAAACAATTGTTGTTGGATATGACTGGTACTAATACTGCTAATAAAAGTAAATATTTTGGCGGTGATAATTTATATGGCAAGGACTTACAGGCTAGGTTGAAGACACTGGGGATTGAACCTGAGAATCATGAGTAGGTTCACACAGTTTAAGTGTGTTGGCCACATCCAGGCTGTATTGTTTGAATTGATTTAACACGCCAAGGGCGAAATCTTTGGGTTGGATTTTAGAATGCCCGACCACTGGGGTGCTGTTATGGGTACGAATAAAGATGCTTAACATAAACAGGCTTTGGCGTTTGGTAAAGTAGTAAAATACCCCGGCCATCGGGATGCCTTGCAATACCAAGGTGCGGCCATCATCTTCAAAAATGCCTGGAAAGGCCGCTTGAACGCTTAATAAAAATAGTTTGTTGTAACAGGCCAAGGCTTCGGGTGGGCATTGTCGTTCGAAAATAAAGGTCAAGGTGTCTGGTGAATCTGTATTTACAAAGGCCACCATGCCATTGGTTGGCACATTAAAGTGGCGCCGTAGGGTGTTGGCTTTCAGTTGGTCCGGTCGAAACGGTTTTGATTCGTTAATGAAGTATGTGTTTATGGCGGCCATATGTCCACGCTCCTCCCGCAATAATCATGACTATTGATAACCATTGCCCCATCGATAATTGCCCGGCCAATAGCCCCAGGTGGGCATCGGGGGCACGGGTAAATTCAATAAAAAAACGAATCATCCCATAGCCAATCACAAAGGTACTAAAGATGCGACCCTCGCTGTAGTGGCGTTGAATTAACCAATATAAAATAACAAATAATAGGAGCCCTTCTAACCCAGCTTCATACAGCTGTGATGGGTGGCGTGGCACATCCCCAGCACCTGGAAACACCATGCCAAACGGGTGACTGGTTGGGCGGCCAACCAATTCGGCATTTATAAAGTTGGCCACTCGTCCGAAAAATAGCCCGGGCGTGGCACAAATGGCTAAAATGTCCAACCCTTTGTGGATGGATACGTTTGCTTTTTTACAGGTATAAATGGTGGCTAAAAATGCGCCAATAGCGCCACCGTGAAAGGCCATGCCGCCTTCCCAAATCGCCATAATTTTTGCTGGGTTTGATAAATAATAGTTTGGGTCATAAAAACACACATACCCCAAACGCCCGCCCAATATGATGCCTAGGATGACATTCGTCACCCAGTCATTGACATTGACGTTTAATTGAATCGATGAGCTTAACTTAACGGCCAGGCCATTGCCCAAAAGCACCCCAGCAACATAGGCAACACCATACCAATGAATGGAGATGGGGCCAATGGATACCAAGACAGGGTCGATGACAGGGTAGGTGAGTGCTGGAAGGAATTTTTTACAGGTCATGATTGCTAATAACTATACCAATTAACCTTGTTTTTAGCTATAATGAAACACAATGGGTATCCTAAAAAATTATGAATATGATGACTTAGAAGTGTCACAAGAACAGCCAGAAAAATTGGCTGGTAATGTATTAAAGTCCATTCGTGTGGATCATATGCCCACGGTTGTGGTGACTGGTGAGCCTGTTGACGATGCCTATTCCAATGATTTTGACGACGATGTTGAGGATGATTTTGAGGACGATGACGATGCATTTGAAGATGCCCCATTGGCAGTGGCACCGCCTGCTGCGGCACCGGCACCCATGCCAACGGTTGATGAAGATCAAATTCGAGATGAACTACGGTCTGAGTTGGCGGACAATTTTAATGAGTTAACCACGGCCATTACAAACTTAAAAGCGGCACGGGATGAGGTGGTTCAATCTGCCCAGTCACAGTTGGTGGATTTGGCATTGAGTATTGCTGAAAAGGTGATTCACAAGAAAATTGAGTCTGATTCATCGATTATTCAATCGGTGGTGGAAGATACATTTAATAAGATTTCTGGATCGGATCGGATCACATTTAAAATTAACCCAGCAGATGCGGATGCCTTTAATCAGTTTCAACCCACATTGGAGTCGCGCTTGATTGGGGTAGAAAAAATTACTGTTCAACAAGATGGTACGGTGGACCAAGGGGGCTGTTTGATTGAAACAGATTTGGGATTTGTCGATGTTACCATCCGCGAAAAGATGAATTTGATTACCCAAACATTAAAGAAGATTTCGCCTAGCTCATGAATTTTGATGCCCATAAACAAGCCCTAAACGAGTTGGATGTTGTACGGGTGGTTGGCCGTGTTGTAAAAGTGGTGGGTCTGGTGATTGAAGCTCAGATTCAAGGCGTATCCGTTGGTGACTTGTGCATGGTAGAAATTGTTGGGGGTGAGATGATTCGTGCCGAGGTGGTCGGTTTTAAAGAAGAGCAAGTATTAATGATGCCCTTGGGTGGCATTAATGGCATTCGTCCAGGGAGTAAAGTGTACCCAATGGGAATCCCAATTTCAGTTAAAGTGGGGCCCAAGTTATTGGGGCGTGTGTTGAATGGGTTGGGTGAGCCCATTGATGGTAAAGGGCCGCTTGAATATGAGGCTCAGTACCCCATTGATCAGGATCCACCGGACCCATTTTCACGGCCACGGATTCATGATGTTTTAAGCGTTGGGGTTAAATCCATTGATGGTTTATTAACCTTGGGGCAAGGGCAGCGGATTGGAATTTTTGCGGGGTCTGGGGTTGGTAAAAGTACGTTAATGGGGATGTTGGCACGAAACTGTACGGGTGAGGTAAACGTGATTTGTTTGGTCGGGGAACGGGGCCGAGAGGTGAATGATTTTATCGAGGAATCACTGGGTGAAGAAGGCTTAAAGAAATCGGTTGTTATTTGTGCAACGTCCGATACGGTGCCGTTAATTAGAGCCAAGTGTCCGATGGCTGGAACGGCCATTGCTGAATATTTTCGAGATCAAGGCAAGGCTGTATTGTTTATGATGGATTCAGTGACTCGATTTGCAATGGCCCAACGTGAGATTGGCCTTGCTACAGGCGAGCCGCCCACCACCAAAGGGTATACGCCATCAGTATTTGCCATGTTACCTCGTTTGATGGAACGTGCGGGGACATCAGATAAAGGGTCAATCACTGCAATATACACTGTTTTAGTGGACGGTGGCGACTTTGACGAACCCATTGCAGATGCGGCACGAGGTATTTTGGATGGTCACATTTTATTGAGTCGAGATTTGGCGGCCAAGAACCATTACCCATGTATTGATGTGGGGCACAGCGTGAGTCGACTATTTTCAGTAATTTGTTCGGAAGAGCATAAGAATGCAGCGAGTCGTTTGCGTGAGGTATTGGCAAAGTATGAGGAAGCTGAAGATTTGATTAATATTGGCGCCTATGTGAAAGGCTCTAACCCAAAGGTTGACGAGGCGGTTGAAAAGATTGACGAAGTGAATGCGTTTTTACGGCAGCGAACAGATGAAAATGTGCCATTTGAAGAGACCGTTCGAATGATCAGTTCCATTTTTTAATTTAGCGAATGCCCAAGCCACCCAAAAAGTCCAAGCGATTTAAATATAATTTACAGTCTGCCTTGAATTTTAGGGAACGGCGTGAAACGCAGGAGCAGGATAAGTACAATAAAGCTGAGCAAAAATTTAACGAAGAACTAAGCAAAGAAGAGCGCATGAAGCTGCAAGAACAGCAAGAGCATGGCGGGTTGGTTGCCCAACTGGGCGAAGGTAAAACCATTGATTTTCAACAGGTGATGATGCGTAAAGCGCATTTAGAGCAATTAAAGGGTGAAATTGTTGAGCAAGAAAAGGTGCGTATCGATGCTGAGGAAGCTAAGGATACCCAGCGTGAGGCGTTGGTGCAGGCCATGAAAGATAAAAAGATTCTTGAAGAAGATAAAGAAAAGAAGCGCGGCATGTGGCGAGAGGTTATGAAAAAAGAAGAGATGAAGTTTTTAGATGAAATTGCTGCAATTGGCTTTGCAAAAAAAATGCGTGAGGATCAAGACGAAGCGGATCGCAGGCGCCGTCTGGATCAGGCCTCAAGCACAGAGGGTGAATAACACACTGCGATGTCGGTGTTGATTTGCTTGATCAATTCTGTTTGAGATTCGAATCGTTGTTCGTCTCGAATAAATGTTTCCAAATGAAGTTGGATGGTTTGGCCATAAATATCGGCTGAATAGCCACCTAAAATATGGGTTTCAATGCTGGGGTGCTGGCCGTTAAAGGATGGCTTGCGGCCAATGTAGGAGATACTGGGATACTGTTTACTGTTTATTAGGACATGGCTGCGATACACCCCAAATTTGGGAATGCATTTGTTGGCGCTCACGTTTAAGTTCGCTGTAGGAAACCCAATTTCTCGGCCACGTTTATCGCCAGAAACAACGGTGCCCATCATTAAATACGGGTGCCCCAACAATTGGATGGCATGGTTTGGGTTGATGCTTAGTTGTTCCCTAATTCGACTGCTTTTATAGGCAATCTCAGGAGTGAGTTGCTGTTTTTCGATTTGAATGATCTGACAGTGATTGTTGCGGCCCCATTCATGCAATGAATCGATATTGCCTTGCCCATTAACGCCAAAGCGAAAATCGTAACCAACGGTAATACTGCTTGGTGATAATTGTGCGATGACGTCGTTTAAAAAAATATCTGCTGTCATGCGTTGAATGGTGGGTGTAAATTCAATGAGCAATACATTGGGAACGTAGGTTTTGAGTTCGTCCGGTGTGGTGAGGCGATGGATGGTTTTTTGGGTGAGTACTTCTTTTGGGTGTGGGTCAAAGGTTACCAACACATCCGCTGACTTGGCTAGGGCTTGGTGCCCAACATGAAAGCCGTCAAAGTTACCTAAGCAAATGCGTTTGCCTTGGTATTCTTGCTTGTTATTAAGATCTATAATTGTCATTAAACCATCAATTCAGTTCGTAGACAGGACGAGATGGATTCTGGTGTAATTGCTGCCAATTCATGCGCATCATCAATGTGTGTAGCGCCGATGGCCACGCGTTGCAATTGTGATAGGTGTGCACCAACCTGCAATGATTGGCCAATGTCATGTGCGAGTGACCGAATGTAGGTGCCTTTGGAGCAATGCACCGATACATTAAAGCTGTTGCTTGGCGATAATTGGTCACTATTTAGGTTCAATTCGTAAATGGTAACGGTGCTGGGTTTTAATTCTACGGTTTGGCCATTGCGGGCCAATTTGTAGGCCGGTTGACCATTAATTTTTTTGGCTGAGAATGCGGGTGGTTGCTGTTGAATCTCACCCTTAAACTGGGTTAAACAGGCCGTGATTTCAGCTGTTGATAGTTGAATATCTCCGCTGTATTGCTGGGTAATGGTACCGTCAATGTCGTAAGAGTCGGTCTCAATGCCCAACGTAACTTCTGCACGATAGGTTTTATCTAAACCCAACAAATCATTCAATTGGCGGGTATAGTCACGGCCAATTGCAATGATTAATAAGCCTGTTGCAAATGGATCCAACGTTCCAGAATGGCCAATTTTCGTTTTTTTTGGGCAGCATGTTTTAATATGGCGAATGGCGTCATAAGATGTGATGCCAGCCGGTTTATTGACCAGTAAAAAGCCATTCATTTAAACACCTCATTGGCATGTTGAATGAGTTGATCTTTTAATTGATCAAATGGCATTTCTATATAAGCCCCTGATGCACGAATATGGCCACCACCGTTATAGCGATGTGCCATGGCAGCAACATCCACCAGTTGTTTTGATCGAAAGCTAAGTTTAAATGTGTTTTTTGATGTTTCTTTACAAACAATGACCAACTCAGTATCCGCACATTCTCTAAAAAAGTTGATGGTACTTTCTTTGCTTTGGTGTTCGTGGTAAGGGATTTTGACAATGATGTAGGGATGATTGGCGTCACGGTACAAGTGGTTTAACCCTTCTTTAATGTCCGCTAAATAGGCCATGCTTTTATTTTCAAATATCCATTCACTGATCTGACTGCCGTTTATTCCACAGCTCAATAAATCTGCAGCGGCTGTGAAAGTGCTCACTTGTGTGTTTGAAAATTTAAAATTGCCGGTATCAAAACAAATGGCAGCATACATGTTAATGGCGGCATGCTTGCTAATGGGAATGTTTAATTGGCGGTATAGGTTATAGACGATTTCACCAACGGATGATAATGGTAGAACCAAGTTGTCCTTGCAAAATAGCGTATTATCTTGATGGTGATCAATATTGATGCCACGGGTGTATTGTGGAAACTTGGTTGGTTTGTAAATGCGAGAGATATCAGAACAGTCTAAAAAACAGGCCAAATCATAGTGTGGGGCTAAGGATGTCGATAACTTTTCGATATTTGGTAAGTGCTTAAATTGATGCATGTCCAAGTCTGGTGCGTATAAATCAACATTGCCACCCAACAATTCAATTAATTCACCAAATGCGAGCAGCGACCCAATGGCATCAAAATCCGGGTCTTTATGAACGGTAGCAACAATGCAATTGGGAAGATTCTTAAATTGATTTAAAAATTCCGTATTAATCATTCACCTGATTTAATTTTGTCACAATATTAAATCCACGTTCCAATGAATCATCCAAACGGAAGGTTAAGTTTGGGATTCGTTTTAAGCGGATATGCTTGCCTAACTCACCTTTAATAAACGATGCCGATTTACGCAGCTTTTCGAATGATTTACGTTTTTCTGCTTCAGATCCCATGTGGCTGTAAAATACAGTTGCATTTGATAAGTCTTTTGCAATTTTTAAACCCGTAATGGATATTAAACCGAGATTGCTACGAAAATCTTGCTGAATAATGCGTGAAATTTCTTGCTTAAGTAAAGATTCAATACGAATCATTCGAGACATGGTAATTACCCTTCAGAAATTTCAAAGCATTCAATGACATCGCCTGCTTCAAACGCAGAAAAGCCATCAATTACAATACCACATTCATACCCTGTTTCTACTTGTTTAACATCTTCTTTAAAGCGCTTTAATGATGATAATTTGCCTTTAAATAGTTCTTTCTTATCTCGGTGGACAGCAACAACACTATTTCGAGTTAACTTTCCGTCTGTGACATAACTTCCAGCAATGGCACCAACTTTCGAAAATTTAAATACTTCGCGCACCTCAGCTTCGCCAATACGTGTTTCAATCATTGATTTTTTGTACATACCTGACATAACGTCTTCGATATCGCTGATGATATCGTAAATTACTTTGTAGCTTCGGATATCAATGTTCGCTTCTTCACTAGCTTTTTTAGCGTCATTGGTGACTTGAACACGAAAGCCAATGACAATAGCATCGGCCGCTTTCGCGAGTAGAATATCATTTTCATTGACGCTGCCTGTGGCTGAATGCATAACATTAATCGAAATGTCATCCACGTCCAACTGGTTAATGGATAAAACCAATGCGTCGAGTGAGCCATGAACATCTGCTTTAATGATTAAGTTTAATGTTTTAACATCGCCATCGTTAATTTGCTGGGATAATGTATCCAACGATACACTTTTATTTAAACTTTGCTTGTGTTGCTTTTTCTTTTTTTCTAAGTTCTCTTCAGCAATCTTGCGTGCAATTTGTTCAGTTTCATGTTGCTCTAGAATATCACCAGGGGTTGGTACTTCCGATAATCCTAGTACTTCGACTGGTGTACTTGGCAGTGCTTCTTTAACACTTTCACCTTTATCGTTGTATAATGCGCGTACTTTACCAGTGACGCCACCAATGGTTACAAAGGAACCAACGGTTAATTTTCCTGATTTAACAAGGACGGATGTTATTGGACCGCGTTGTTTATCTAAGAAAGCTTCAATGGTGACAGCTTTGGCTAAATCATCATATGTTGTTTTAAGTTCTAAAACATCAGAGGTTAGTTGGATCATTTCCAATAAGTTATCGATACCCTCGCCAGTTTTGGCAGAGATTGGGCATAGAATAGTGTTTCCACCCCATTCTTCTGGAACCAATTCATGTTCTGTAATTTGTTGCTTAATGCGTTCAACGTCTGCACCCGGTGCATCGATTTTATTGGCTGCAACAATAATGGGGGTATCTGCTGCTTTTGCATGATTAATCGCTTCAATGGTTTGAGGTTTTATGCCATCATCAGCGGCAATAACTAGAATCGCAATATCGGTGACCTGTGCACCACGAGAACGAAGTGCTGTAAAAGCTTCGTGACCAGGGGTGTCTAAAAATGTCATTTTCTTTTTATTTTCAAGTTGAACTTGATAAGCCCCAATGTGTTGTGTAATACCACCAGATTCTGAATCGGCCACATTACTTGCTCTGATCTTATCCAATAATAATGTTTTACCATGGTCAACGTGGCCCATCACTGTAATAACAGGTGGACGAGATCTTAGATCTTTTTTGTCTTGGTTTTCGGATAGTTCTTCGATTTGTTCGCGAAGGTCTGTAGATGGGGATGTTTTATCGCCATTATCAAGGGTTAGTTTAATCCCAAGATCAGATGCAATGTCTTGAGCTAACGATGCATCAATAACAGAATTGATATTGAGTAATAATCCTTTTTTCAAGACCACACCCATGATGTCTTTCATTGGTGAATCAATTAGTTTTGCAAAATCAGATATTTTAATTTGGTCATCAGAAAAAGTTGCTTTCTTTGATTCTGCAATTTGTTGATCAATGTAATCTTTATCACCTTCAAACAAGTCTTTAATTGTTTCGATGGTGTCATTGTCCAATCGTGTGTTTTCTGATTTAACTTTTATATCAAATCCAAGGAGGATTTTTATAAAATCTTTCGGTTGTTTACCGTATTCGTTGGCGAGATCTTTAACTTTCAATGGCTTAACTTTCTGTTTGTACACTTTCTACTTCAGCGGTAACATCTTCTGGGGCATCAGTGACATCAGCGTCGTCTTCAGTCGTTTCGCTATCTGATGGGGCGTCCTCTGATGCTATTGGTGGTTCTACTGTGTTGTCTGCTGGTGAATTTTCCGTCGCTGTTTCACTGGTTTCGTCTGTATTTTCAGCAACAATGGTGTCGTTATTTTCTGCTTCTGTTGACTCTTCAGACTGAGCTTCAGCGGCAGTGGCTTCTTCTGCAACTGTTTCTTTCAATTTGTCTTCAAGTGTTTGCCCTTCTGATGGGTTTGTTAGTTTGTTATGGTCGCTTTCGCTCATAATGTCTAGCTTCCAATTGGTCAGCTTGACAGCTAAGCGAACATTTTGACCCGATTTACCAATGGCCAATGAAAGTTGGTCATCTGGAACCACAACTTTAGCTTCACGCGTGTCTTCATTTTCGATGATAACTTCGCTCACTGTTGCTGGTTTAAGTGAGTTTCCAATGAATGCTTTTGGATCTTCATTCCATTCTAGAATATCGATTTTTTCATTATTGATTTCTCTTAAAATGGCTTGGATTCTGCCACCCATGTGCCCAACACATGTACCAACTGCGCCAACGGAGCTATTGGTAGAGTGAACAGCGATTTTGGTTCGTCGGCCAGCGTCTCGAGATATGCTTTTTATTTCGATGATGCCATCTTGTATTTCAGGAACTTCTAACTTAAATAATTCTTGAATTAATCCAGGGTGAGATCGAGAGATTCGAATCATTGGCCCACGGTTTGACTTTTGAATGTCAACAATAAACACACGAATTCGATCTTTCACGTTGAAGTTTTCACCATAGACTTGCTCTTTTGGCGGAAGGAATGCTTCAATTTTCCCAAGGTTGATGAGGTATGTATTGCCTTCAATGTTTTGAACAGTACCTGTAACAATCTGACCAATTTTGTCAGAAAATTCGCTCATGATTAAATCTTTTTCTGCTTCGCGGATGCATTGAAGTATGACTTGTTTTGCAGTTTGTGCTGCAATACGTCCAAAGTCTTCAATATCAAGATCAATTTCTAGTGTGTCGCCAATCTCAGCATCATCACTTAACTCGGTTGCTTCAGATAGGCTTAATTCGTTGAGTTCATCCTCAACTGAATCAACAACCACTTTTTCCATCCACAGACGAGCTTCACCCGAATCTTCATTTAAGTAAGCGTTAACTTCCAATTCAGCGCCAAACTTTTTTTTAGCGGCAGATATGAGTGCTTTTTCAATGCCATCAATGATGCGATGTCGATCGATTCCTCGTTCAGATTCTATTTGAGCAATTACTTGCGAAAAGTTTTCGATTAAAATCATTCGTTTATCCTTTCAACTGTTTCCAGTTTACAGGAAAACCATTAAAAACACATGTGCTGCTTTCATCAAAGCAATACAAACAGTAATCAGGAATGCTTTGAAAAAAACAACGGTTTTTGCAGGCCCTGTGTGATTAATTTATCATATATTTAATTTGAGTTCAAATAGTACGGAGTTGTTGCTTTAAAATTTTCATTTATGTTTTAAGGGTTCAATTTTGATATAATTCTTGCATGGGAATGTTTATTGATGGCCAATGGCATGTGCAAGATGTGAATCCAAAAACAACGTCCGGTGCGTTTGAACGACTTCCGACCACATGTCGCGATGTTATAGCCACAGACTCAGCTTACTTACCAGAGTCAGGCCGCTATCAACTGATTGTATCCTATGCGTGCCCTTGGGCGCACCGAACATTAATTTACCGGAAAATAAAAGGGTTGGTGGATCATATTTCAGTTGCTGTGGTGCATCCTTACATGGGGCCACATGGTTGGGACTTTAGCCAAGGGGAAGGGGTGTTGCCCCCCACATTTGGTGAATTTAAATCGTTGGGTGAGGTTTACTTGGCTCATGATGCTACCTTTACTGGTCGGGTAACAGTCCCTGTTTTGTGGGATTTGAAAACCAATGCCATTGTTAATAATGAGTCGAGTGATATTATTCGCATGTTTAATTCAGAATTTAATGCATTAACTGGAAACCCCATTGATTTGTTTCCGCCGCAATTGCAGGATGAAATTATTCGTTGGAATTCGTCCATTTATGATGATATCAACAATGGTGTTTATAAAGTTGGTTTTGCACGATCGCAAGATGTTTACAATCAAGAAGTGATTCGTTTATTTACAGCTTTAGACGAGATTGATCGGCATTTGGAATCACGTCCCTTTTTATGTGGTGATGCGTTAACGGAATCTGATATTCGATTGTTTGTTACGTTATTGCGATTTGATCCCGTTTATGTTGGTCATTTTAAATGCAACCTGCAACGGATAAAAGATTACACCCATTTGTCGGCGTACATGGATCGTGTGCGCACTGCATACGATATCGAAGATACGATTCATATGGATCATATTAAAGATCATTATTATATGTCACACCCGACGATTAATCCGTCGGGGATTGTCCCGCTGGGCCCGGTGGACCCAGTGGGAGACAATGGATGACAATCTATAAAAAGTAAAAATCTTATAGTTCAGTATTTGGCTGTTTCTTTATGTTTAGTTTTGTTTTGTCTTCAATAAGACGTAAGACATCTTCTCTAGTAAATACCCCTGCCTCTTGTAAGTCCTCTAAATCATAATTAAAATCATCGCCGAAAAATTGAGGGTTGTTCGGATCGGTGTCAAGATGGATCTCTTCTTCATAAACTGTTGTGGATGTTTCAGTTTTAGGTTGATAAGACTTACGTATTACTTCATTTGAATAACCTCTAAGTGCGTCTTTTGCAATTTCCTTTATTTCTTCGGGCTCTTTATTGATTAATGATGTAAATTTTTCCTTTAAATCATTAATCTGATCAAATAATTCAGACTCTAAGATGCCGCCCTTTCCATAATATTTCTCTAGATGATCATCCGGCGCTAAATAGTCATGTGTTGTTAGAGGGTGGTCCGATGATTGATGCGCATCTTTGATAGATTTAGACGATTTGATCATCACTTTTAATCTATCAAGTGTAGTTGTAGTTTGGTCAATAATTGATAACATTTCTTCTTTACTTGGTGATTTTATTAATTTTTCGAGTGCGCTGCTTGTAATGAAATTAATTTTTTTAGATAAGGAATAGATGGTGTTTCCGTTATCTTTTTTTACATCACCATACAGTTGGCATTCAATTGATTCGGATAGATGGAGGTTGCAAACGGGGCCGCAATGGGCGAATAGCTCTTTGCAACCTATTGCGAGTTCATTGGTTGTGCAAGATGTTGGTTTTGGTGCGAGCTCCAAGCACACATCCTTTGTGACCTTGCAATTTTGATTTGCTTGTTGTCCTCGGGCTGTAGCTGCTAATCCTAATATAACTGCCCTTTTTATTACTCCTAACATTTAAAATCTCCTAAATTTTTTTTCTTAATTTTAAATTAAATTTTCATTTTGTTAAATGGGGTTGCTGGTCGCCATGGATGGAATGGGGGAGTGATGTTATATTGAGCCTATGGAAAATGCCACGTTTGTTCATTTGCATGTGCACTCTGAATTTTCGCTGTTGGATGGGGCAGTGCGTGTGCCACGATTATTGGATGCCTGTGCCGAGCACCATTCTGCCATAGCACTCACCGACAAAGGGAACTTATTTGGTGCCATTGATTTTTATTTTGGGGCCAAATCCAAAGGGGTTCACCCAATTGTGGGTTGTGAACTGTTTTTTGCTGAGGATATGACAGTAAAAACCAAAACCATGGAACGCTTAATTTTACTTTGCCAAAATCAGCAAGGGTATGAAAACTTGTGTACAATTGTTACAGAAGCAAATATTAATGGGTTTTACTATCAGCCCCGAGTCGATTTAAACTTATTGAAAGCTCATTCCGATGGGCTCATTTGCATTTCGCCGGGGTATTGGGGGCCAATTGCGCAATCGTTGCAATCCCACTTTGTGGATCAAGCACAAGATATGGCCGCGCAACTGGCAAAGGTGTTTCCCAATCGCTTTTATTTGGGGGTGCAGCGGACGGGTGAGCCGGGCATGGATCAATTATCCAATGATATTATTGAACTATCTGCGTCAACCAATCACCCATTGGTGGCACTGAATGATGTTTACTTTTTACAGTCAAGCGATGGCTGGATGCAAGATATGTTGCACTGCATTCAAACCGGTCGTGAAATTGATATTGATGATCAGAATAATTCTGCTTTATCGCAACATTATTTAAAATCCGCTGATGACATGATTGCTTTATTTGAAGATGTGCCGCAAGCCATTCAAAATACGGTTAAAATTGCCAATGAATGCCAATTGGAGATTGTTGCCGATCAGGTGCTATTGCCACGATTTGAGTGCCCTGATAACCAAACCCCTGAAGCTTATTTAGAGGCGTTGGTTTGGGATGGCATCAACGAAAAATATGATGATATTACCGACGAAATTAAAGAGCGTGTGCGCTTTGAGCTTGAAATCATCAATAAGATGCAATACCCCATCTACTTTTTAATTATCTATGACTTTTTGGCATTTTGTGATGATGTCGAAATCCCTGTGGGCCCTGGGCGAGGGTCTGCCGCTGGTTCGATTGTGGCTTACGCATTAAATATTACGCGGATTGACCCCATTCGCTATCAATTGCTTTTTGAGCGATTTTTAAATCCAGAACGGGTATCGATGCCAGATATCGATATCGATTTCTGCATTAAACGCCGTGGAGAAGTCATTGATTATATTTCTCAAAAATACGGTGATGATCACGTTGCTCAAATTGTAACGTTTGGTACCATGGCAGCCCGTGGGGTTGTTCGTGATGTGGGGCGTGCCCTAGGGACGCCTTTGGATTTTGTTGATCGTGTGGCCAAGTTAATTCCATCGGCACCAGGTCAAAATGTGTCCATTGCAGAGGCGTTGGATACTGTGGAAGATTTGCGTAAACTATATGATAGCGATCCATCTGCGAAGCAGTTGTTGGATTATGGTCAAAAATTGGAAGGGTTTGCCCGTCATTCATCCACGCATGCGGCAGGGTTGGTTATTTCGCGTGACCCGTTGGCACAAATGGTGCCGTTAATGAATAATGATGGTCAAATAACCACTCACTTCACGATGAATAACCTTGAGAAGATTGGGTTATTAAAAATGGATATCCTGGGGTTGCGAAACTTAACGGTGATTCGGGATGCTTGTGATTTGATTCAGCAAGATGTTCCTGACTTTAGGATTGATGAAATTCCCTTGGATGATAAAGCCACTTATGATTTGTTTTCGACGGGTGAGAGTATTGGTATTTTTCAGTGTGAATCTCCGGGCATGCGGCGCTTGATTGTGGATTTAAAGCCCAAGGTTTTTGAAGATATTATTGCCTTACTGGCCTTGTATCGACCGGGGCCATTGGGGTCTGGCATGGTTAGTGACTTTATTTCGAACAAGTCTGGAAAAACAACGGTTAAATATGATTTGCCAGAATTGGAGCCGATACTAAAGGATACCTATGGCATGATTGTTTATCAGGAACAGGTTATGCAGATTGCAACGGCGGTTGGGGGCTTTAGTCTGGGGCAGTCGGACATGTTACGTCGAGCCATGGGTAAAAAGAAAAAAGACGTGATGGACCAAATGAAAGACGAGTTTTTGGCCGGTGCAAAAGTGAAGAAGATTGACGTTGGTATTGCAGAAAAGATTTTCGATTTGTGTTATAAATTTGCAGAGTATGGATTTAATAAATCTCATAGTGCGGCTTATGCCTTAGTATCGTATCAAACCGCCTACTTAAAAGCGCATTATCCCAGTGAATATGTGTTGGGCTTATTGTTATCGGTATTAGGCAATACGGAACGAACGGCGGTCTATGTTTCGGAAGCCAAACGCTTGGGGATTGAGGTTGTGCCACCCAATGTGAATGTATCGAAGTACCGTCACGAATTGGTGGATGGGGCACTTGTTTTTGGTTTGGGGAGTATTAAAGGCATTGGTGAGGCTCCCGTTGAAACAATTGTGAATGAACGCATTCAAAACGGGCCTTACAAATCAGCATATGATTTTTTTGATCGGGTCAAGGGGCGTGATGTTAACAAGCGTGTTGTTGAGCACTTGATTCGAGCGGGTGCGTTGGATTGTGTGGATGAAAATCGGTCAAAGTTATTGGGGGTTTATGAGGATATTTTGGATAAAATGGCGTCGTCCATGCGCCATCAACAAGAGGGGCAAGTAGGTTTGTTTCAAACATTGGACCAAGATTTTTATACGGACTTATTGGAAGAGAGTACCTATAAAGAAATTCCTCAATTGGAATTGTTGCGATATGAAAAAGAATTGATTGGTGATTATTTATCTGCGCACCCATTGGATGGTTTTTTGCCTCAATGGAAAGAAGGTGTTGCCTTGGCTGACTTGGGGGAGTCGTTTGATAAAGAAGTGGTCAGCGTAACTGGTGTATTATCGAACGTTGCGCACCGAACAACCAAAACCAATCGTCCATTTACCATGGGGGAGGTGGAAGACTTTGGGAAGAAGATCACCTTTTTGGCGTTTGATTCTCCCAAATATCAGGAACTCGTGGCGCCAGTGAAAGATGATGTGATTGTGACACTTACAGGTAAAGTGAAAGTTCGCAACGCTGAGGTATCGCTCATGCTTGAGGAGGTTAAGTTGTTGACGGGGGACTTTGCTGAAAAAATTTGTCATGTTGATTTATTAGAGAATCATTCGGTAGAGCAATTAAATGAAATTAGACAAGTGTGCTTGTTGCATCGAGGACAAATACCGGTTGTGTTTCATGTGCAACAGACTATAATAGAAACGAATAAGAAGTTTTGGATTAAAGATAGTGCCGTAACTGTTTTAGAATCTATTGTAGGAGAGCAAAAAGTATGGATGGAAAATTAGGGTTTTTAACAGAGTTAAATCAAATTATTGATCAGCGGTTGGCGTCTGGCAATGATTCATCCTACGTGAAGCGGTTGCTTAATGAGCCCATTGATCGAGTATTGAAGAAGGTGGGCGAAGAAGCTGGCGAAGTTATCATTGCGGCAAAAAATAATGATAAAAACGAGTTATTAAACGAGTCGGCTGATTTGTTGTTCCATTTAATGTTAGTGCTTAAAAAGCAGGGGGCAACTATTGATGAGGTGATTGCGGTGCTTGAATCTCGTCATGCGGCTTAACTCGTTCTTATTATTCTTCCTGACTGTTCCAATTTTTGCATCAATTACGATTGTTTCGCCTGTGCCAGGCGCGGTAACGGATCAAGCCCAATACCCAATTCGTGTTACGTCAAAACTTAAGCAAGGGTTTTTGCTTATCGATGGGCAGCTTGTTTCTGTACTTAAAGCAAATGAAGAAATAATTGAGTTGGGCTTAGGGAAAAATGTTATTAATGTAGGGCTTGTGGATGCGAATTTGAAATTTGATCCAAACCAGCAGCAGCAATTGATCGTTTATCGACAACTACGTATTCGTGATGACGTATTGTCAGAAGAAGCACGTGTATTAACGGATGCCTTTGTTGATCATGATATTCGTTTGGTGAATCGAGACGGAAAGGCAAATATAAATGACCCGATTTTAAAGCGGGACTTATACGCATTACTAATGATTTTTTTAGAAAAGCAGCCGTTAACTCAACCGATTAAGCAGCCTCGATCAATGTGGCAATATTCAGATTTGTTTGGCTACGACCATTACAAAGCGATCTTTTCATTATTTCCACAGTGGCTTCCACGACCCATTCATCAGAAGTTTTATCCCAATGCATATGTGACTCGTGAAGAATTTTTGAATTTAATGCTACTGATAAAAGGCGTTCCTATGCAGGTGGCAACCACCATGCATGTGGCCACTGATCTACCAGTATTTTCGTCATTGGAAGGGCTTGTCCCATCGCACTGGTCGAAAGATCCTTTGGCATATGTTTCAAAACGTGATGTGATTCAATTGTTTGGAAAGGTGTTGCCTTTGCCGGTAATGTCAACCGGTACCCCTTTGGCATTTCGCGTGAATCAGTCTGGTGAGGTTCCGTTAAAACAGCAGCTATCAAAATTGTCAGATCAAGCGATCGCGTGGTTAAAGAAGCCTCGACAAACTGAGCCGGTGGTAAATCTAAAACAAAAAATTCAGCCTGTTAAATCATCCGAAAAATCGCTTGCCTCATTGCCAGTTAAGGCATCCAAAGAACGTCCTTCGCCTGAGGTTGTTTATGATACTGTCAATGTTTTGCCAGGGGATTCTATTCAGCGAATTGCAAGGCGTGTGTTTGGGGATTCATCGCGTTGGCGCGAATTGGTTGCGCTTAATTCATTACCTACTCGTGAGATTGTGGTGAGTGGGAATGCTGTTACTTATGTTCATATTGTTCCAGGACAGTCATTAAAGATTCCTAAGATGGAATTGGTGAAGAATGATTGAATGTCCGCTCTAAATCAAGTAGAATTTGATGTATGTCAAGCATGGATATTAACTCAATTTTAGAACTTAGTCACTTAAATATAACCGATGAGAGAAAAGCCGAGTTTTCCAATCAAATTGGAAAAATTCTGGATTACATGTCGGTGTTGGAGAATGTGAAAGAACCTGCTAGTGCTGATTACGAATGGCCATTACATAAAGATGTTGTGGAACGTCAGGATGAGCCGCAATCGTTCTCACATGATTTGGTTAAGGAGAATGCGCCGGATTTTAAAGATGGTGGATTTTCGGTTCCGAGGATTGTGTAATGTCAGTGATTCGAAACATTCAAAAGTTATTAAAAAACAAAGACGTATCAGTTGCATCATTTATTCAAGGTGTGATTCAGGGACTAGAGTCGCATAATGCGGATAATGCATTTGTTGGTATTTTTGCGGAAACAGCCACCAAAGTAGCGGCAACATTAGATGCTCAATTGGCCAATGGAGGAGATTTGCCAGCTGGATTTGGTATTCCTGTTGGGATTAAAGATAATATGTGCCTTGAAAATGAGCATGTAACATGTGCATCTAAAATTTTAAGTGGCTATCGATCGCCATATACTGCAACGGCTGTACAAAATTTGCTAAATCATGGTTTTGTTCCTGTTGGGCGAACCAATATGGATGAATTTGCGATGGGGTCATCGAATGAGTATTCCGTATATGGCCCTGTGAATAACCCTTGGGATTCATCTCGTGTTTCAGGTGGATCCTCTGGTGGTGCTGCTGCTGCTGTCGCAGCAGGTTTGGTGCCCGTTACCTTAGGGTCTGATACCGGTGGGTCAATTCGTCAGCCAGCCTCATTTTGTGGTGTTGTGGGTTTAAAGCCGACGTATGGGCGAGTATCCCGTTATGGCTTGGTTGCGTTTGCATCTTCATTGGATCAAATTGGCCCCTTGGGTCAAACGGTTGAAGATGTTGCGATTACGATGGACGCTTTGGCCGGGTTTGATCCCAATGATTCAACATCTGAAAAGCGTGATGATCATGGGTTTTCAAGCAATCTTGAATCATCGTCTCTTAAAGGTAAGCGTGTTGGGGTACCCAATCAGCTGATGGCCAGTCAGATGAATGACGAAGTAAAGTCCGCGGTTCAAGCGACCTTATCAAAAATGGAAGCCATGGGGGCGCACATTGAGCCATTTGATTTTCCTTATTTTGATGAGGCAATTGCAACGTATTACATCCTGGCGCCTGCTGAGGCATCGTCTAACTTAAGTCGGTTTGACGGAGTGCGTTATGGTCATCGAGCGGATGATACGGCTTCCTTAAAAGAAATGATTGAGACATCCCGACAACAAGGGTTTGGTGACGAGGTTAAACGTCGGATTATTTTAGGAACTTATGTGTTAAGTTCTGGTTATTATGATGCCTATTATGGCAAGGCGCAGCAAGTGCGTGCTGTAATTTCTAAAGCCTATGCAAATGTGTTTGAAAGATTTGATTTTATTTGCTCACCAACAGCCCCAACAACCGCATTTCAACAAGGTCAGCATGCTGGAGATCCATTGACCATGTATTTGTCTGATATTGCGACAATCCCTGTAAATCTTGCTGGCTTGCCCGCATTATCATTGCCCTGTGGCATGGATTCAGATGGATTGCCAATTGGGTTTCAAATCACAGCCCCCTGGTTTAAAGAACATGAATTACTAAAAGCGTCCTATGCATTAGAAGCAGCGCTTGAGTTTAAACAGAAAAAATCGTTTGATATGGAGGTGCTTACCCATGGCGTATGAACCAGTCATTGGGCTTGAGATTCATGCTCAGTTAAATACAAAATCGAAATTGTTTTGTACCGCTGGTACAACCTTTGGTGATGCGCCCAATAAAAATGTTTCGCCGGTGAGCTTGGGCTTGCCTGGGGCACTGCCAGTGTTGAATAAAGAGGCTGTTCGCTTGGCCATTATGGCTGGATTGGCGTTGGATTGTGATATTCAGGAACGATCTGTTTTTGCTCGTAAAAATTATTTTTATCCTGATTTACCAAAGGGATATCAAATTTCTCAGTTTGAGTTTCCGATTTGTTTGGGTGGAAAAGTTGAATTGGATGGCATGAACAAAACCATTAACTTAACCCGAATTCATATGGAAGAAGACGCGGGTAAGCTGAATCACCAAGGTGCGGATGGTATCGCTGGAGCAACAAGTTCCATTGCTGATTTAAATCGCGCGGGGGTTCCATTAATTGAGATTGTTTCTGAGCCAGAGTTTCGTAATGCAAAAGAAGCTCGTGCTTACATGGAAAAAATTCATCAGATATTATCCTTTATTGGTGTTTGTGATGGTGATCTTGAAAAGGGATCTTTTCGATGTGATGCAAACATTTCGATTCGACCTGTTGGTCAAGCTGAGTTTGGTACTCGAACTGAAGTTAAAAATTTAAATTCATTTCGAAGTTTAGAGCGCGCAATTAATTTTGAGATACAACGTCAGATACAAGTGGTTGAATCGGGTGGTAAAATTATTCAGCAAACCATGAACTTTGATGATGTTTCTGGTGAAACGTCAGCATTGAGGTCCAAAGAAAATGCTCACGATTATCGCTATTTTCCAGATCCAGATTTAAAGCCATTGATTGTATTGCAAGAACAAATTGACGCTGTCAAAGAAACAATGCCAGATTTGCCAGCGGTTGTTAAAGCGCGTCTACAAGCAGATTATCAATTGCCTGATCATGATGTGAAGGTGTTGCTGCAAGAACGTGATTTGTTTGATTACTTTAATCGTGTATTAGCGGATGTTAAAACTGCGGATGCAAAAACAGCATCCAAGTGGATTGTTGGTGATGTCAGTGCGTTGATAAAAGAGGATGGGAATTCTTTAACTGCACTAAATACCGGTGATTTTTCACAGTTATTGGATTCAATTTCGGATGGGAAAGTTTCTGGGAAAATGGCGAAAGATATTTTGCCACAACTGTTCAAAGGAACCCCACTTGAACAAGCAATGTCAGCCATGGGCGGCGGTCAGATTTCCAATGAAGATGAGTTACAATCTGTGGTTAATCAGGTGCTTGCAGCCAATCCAGATGTTGTTGAGAAAATTAAAAACGGGAAAACAGGGTCAGCTAATTTTTTGATGGGGCAAGTCATGAAAGAAACCAAAGGTCGTGCCAAACCAGATACGGTACGAGAGCTGATTTTAAATGCCTGCCAATCGCAATAAACCATCTCGAGGCCTGATTTTCATTAATGTTTTATCATTCGCACTATTGATTTTAAATTTGAATTTTAATGTGCGTACGTTTCGACTTACTCAAGAATTGCAAACCCTAACAATAGCGTTGCAAGCGTTGGAGCGTGAGGTCGAGTTAAAAGAAATAAATTATTATACTGCGACAAGTTTAGATAAGGTTGAAGAGCGCGCTGAAAACGAGTTTGGCATGTTTCGACAACGTCAGCCATTGGTATTTTCAAACGAGCAGGTTCAATTGCGATGACGTCATTTTATCGGCGTTATTTTTTTATAGTTGCTTGTGTTTCGATGGTATTTATTGCCATCATTGCCCGCTTGTTTTACTTGATGGTGATTCAACATGATTTTTATTTGGACCGGTCAGAGAAGCAAATTCAAAAATTGATTAAAGTGGATACCAGTCGCGGTAAGATCTATGATCGGCATTATCATCCACTTGCTTTAAGTCAACCAGTGGTATCCGTTTATGCATCACCAATTCGCATTGCCGATAAAAGGAAGTTCTCGTTGGATGTTGCAGAAATGATGGGGATGAATGCTCAACAGATATATCAGTTAATTGATAATTCAGCTACGTTTGTTTGGTTAAAACGTAAAGTTGATGATTTGGATGTGGCTGCGATTAAAGCGTATAATCCATTGCAAATTAATGTCTTAGAGGAAGAACGGCGTGTGTATCCAAACAATGTGTTGATGGGGGATGTGTTGGGCTTTGTCGGGATGGATAAAGGTCTGGGTGGTTTAGAGTTCCAGTTTGATCGGTTTTTAACTGGTGAACAAGGGTATTACATTATTCAAGGCGATCCTCGTGGTGTGCGGATTATTTCATCAGAAAAAACATTGATCGGAAAGGCAAAGGGGTTTTCAAAGGCCGCGTTTGGGATGGAGGCCAGCTCTTTGAAAGGCGGAAACTTGGTGACAACCATTGATTATCGTGTTCAGTTTTTGGTTGAACAGTTGTTGGCTAAAAATATTGAGCGGGTATCTGCAAATGCTGGTCAGGTGATTGTTATGGACGTTAAACATGGGGATATTTTAGCCATGGCAAATTACCCTTATTTTGATCCAAATCAGTTTGCGAAAGAACCGCATGAGGTATTAAAAAACTCCTGCATTGTGGATGTGTTTGAACCGGGCTCTATTTTTAAAATTGTCACTTATGCGGCAGCATTAGAGGAACAGGTGGTGACGCCAGGCATGTTACTTGAAATACCTGAGTCTATTGTGATTCAGCGGCGTCGCATTAAGGAGGCTCATGACCGAAAACCGGAAGATCCGTTGTATTATCCGGCGAAGGATATTTTGGTAAAATCGATGAACGTTGGTACTAGTATGTTGGCCGAAAAAATGGGGAAGGCTGCATTTTATAATTACGTGCAATCATTTGGTTTTGGTGACCGGTCATTAATTTTATTGCCAGGTGAAACCCGAGGGTTGGTTCGGCCATTGGCTACTATGGCGCCCATTGATTTGGCGGTGATGTCGTTTGGTCAGGGGATTAGTGTGACTTCCTTGCAAATGGTGGCTGCTGCGGCGGCGATAGGTAATGATGGTATGTATGTTCGACCACGTATTATCAAGCACCAAACCGATCATAATAACTTAACAATTTCAAACCCGGTTCCATTTCGCCAGCACCGTGTTATATCCAGCCAAACCGCGCAATTGGTTCGTGATGCTATGGCAGAAGTTGTTGCACGGGGAACGGGGCGATATGCAAAAATTAATCATTTTGATGTTGGTGGAAAAACAGGGACGGCGCAAAAACCATTAGAAAATGGACGCGGTTATGAGGAAGGTGCATATATCGCATCGTTTGTTGGACTATTACCAATTAAAAACCCTCGGTATGCAATTTTGGTTGTGGTTGATCGCCCTGAAACAACGATTTGGGGGTCCACAGCGGCAGCGCCATTGTTTGCTGAAGTAGCAAAAGTCATGGTTGATTACTATGATGTTGAGCCCAATCAATCATTTTAATCAATAAAAAAACTGGTAATTTTAATTTCAGCAATATTACACTGACGATATGAATTTAAAAAATGAAGTTATTTCTATTATGTCGAATTGGGCGCCCGAAGATACAGCTGAATCTTGGGATAATGTTGGTTTGCAGTTGGATACCAATCGTGAGATTTCTCGAATTGCGGTTGTTCTAGAATTAAATCTTGATACCTGGGATATTATTCAACAATATGATTATGATTTAATTATTTCTCATCATCCATTAATTTTTAAGCCTCTTAAAGCAATTGGGCATGATGACTGGACTCAGAACGTGGTGCGCGAATTGATTCGTAAAGACGTTGGTTTGTATGTTAGTCACACCAATTTGGATCGTGCATCAGACGGGGTATCTGATATTTTGATGCGACAATATGAGTTGGTGGTGTCGTCGTCTAACCACTTGGTTGATGGGTATGGCAAAGTGGCGTATTTTGCACATCCATTAGAGATTGAACAATTGGATGATAAAGTGCCTTCTGTAGCTAAAGTCATTCCTGAAGACCTTGAAATTAATTCAGTTGCATTTATGGGTGGGAGTGGCAAGAGCATTGTGAATGAGGTTGTTGCTCAAGGCATTGATGTTCTTGTAACAGGCGAGCTTGGATATCATGAGATTCAGCATATTCGCCAACAAAAAGTTGGCCTATTTTTACTGGGGCACTATCAATCCGAAGTATTTATTCTAGACACGATTCGTGATCGATTGAGTCATTTAAATATTGAAATTGATGTTATTAAATAACTAAAAATTAAATAGTTTCGTTGCATCTGCCGCCATGGCAGTTAGTTCGTCAGGGGTATTTGCACCACTAACTTCTAATGCGTTTTCGACACATAATCCCGATACAATTTTATTTTCGTTACTAAAAAATTCTATTACATCGGTTAAATAATATTCGTTTTGTGCGTTGTTGGTTTTAATTTGCTGAATGCAAGTGGTCAGTTCATGTGTGTTAAAGCAATAGATGCCGCTGTTAAATTCAGTAATGGTTTTTTCTTCAGTTGAACAATCTTTGGCTTCGCGAATGGCAGTAATGTGATTGTTGCTATCTCGAATGATTCGACCATATTGTCCAGCATCATCCAATGTTGCAGTTAATACTGTTGCTGATGCTTGTGTAGTTTGATGTAATTCTAGTAATGATTTAATGGTGCTGCTTTGGATTAACGGGCAGTCTCCAGCAAGTACGATGCAGTGATCAGATTGGCTGGTATCGATTTGATTTAAGCCACAAACCACGGCGTGACCTGTGCCAAGTTGTTCTTCTTGTAAGGCATAGGTTAGATTGTAATTTTGACACGCGGCTTTAACATCATCTTGTTTGTAGCCAACCACCAAACATATGTCGGCAATGTTGGCGGATTGAACAGCATTAATAACGTGGTGCACCATTGGTTTATCAAAGATAGGGTGCAATACTTTTGGTTTTTCAGATTTAAATCGGGTGCCTTTCCCTGCGGCTAAAATAATGGCGGTTGTTTTTGTCATTTTAGCAGTATACAGAATAGTTTTAAGTATTGCACGTTTATGTCAATTTCATTGTGTATGTGCCTTGAGGATTTTGATGATTTAATGCTAAAATGAGCACATCATTAATGCTATAGGGGTTGGCATTTTAAATTAGAATAGGGATGTGACCATGACACAAATTATTATTAAAACTCATCATGTTGATATTTCTCCAAGTATTAAGGAGTATGTCGATAAAAAGCTGTCCAAGTTGGACCAGTTCTTTGATAAGATTCAAGAAATTCAAGTTGATTTAGATGTTGAGACGTTTCCAAATGAAGAGGATCGTCAAATTGTATCTGCAACCGTTATGGTGCCAGGCTCTGCGCTAATTGCACGTGAATCAAGTAAGGATTTATATGCAAGTGTTGATGGCATGGTGGATAAATTGCAGCGTCAACTTAAAAAATATAAAGATAAATTACGCTTGAAAAATCGCAAGCAAGCCATGAAGACCAAGCGTGATATTCAAAAGATTTCTTTAAACATTGTTGGTGATGTTGAACAAGAAACCAGCAATGATGATCCGGCAAATTTTTACGTTAAAAAGCCAATGCACCCGGAAGATGCAGCAATGATTTTAGAAGGAAAAGAACAGTCGTTTTTGGTGTTTAGAAATGCCGCCAATGAAAAAATTAACGTGATATACGTTACAGATGACGGTAATTTTGGTTTAATAGAAACATAAGAAAGGTAGTGTGATACGTTTATGAGTATTAAAATAGCAATTAATGGATTTGGACGAATTGGACGAAATGTATTTCGTATTGTTCAAACCAACCCAAATATTTCTATCGTTGCAATTAACGATTTAACAGACCCTAAAACTTTAGCGCATTTACTTAAGTATGATTCGGTTCATGGTCGGTTCAATGGTTCTGTTGAAGTCGATGGCGATTCAATCGTTGTGAATGGTCAATCGATTCGCATTTATTCAGAGCGTGACCCTGGAAAATTGCCTTGGGCAGATTTAAATGTTGATGTTGCAATTGAATCAACGGGTGTTTTTACGGCAGCACGATCGGATCGTGGTGGATACTTAAGTCATATCGATGCAGGAGCTAAGAAAGTTATTCTAACTGTTCCGGCGAAGGATGATATTGAAACCATGGTGTTGGGAGTGAATGACGAAAGTTATAATGGTGCTGTTAAGGCATGGTCCAACGCAAGTTGTACCACCAACTGCTTAGCGCCAATTGCTAAAGTATTGAATGATTCCTTTGGTATTAAAAAAGGTTTTATGAATACTGTTCATGCTTACACCAATGATCAATCTATTTTGGATTTGCCACACAAAGACTTACGACGTGCACGAGCTGCGGCTCAGTCCATTATTCCGACATCTACGGGTGCGGCAAAAGCGGTCTCACTGGTTATTCCTGAATTAAAAGGAAAGCTTGATGGTATGGCCATGCGTGTACCAACGCCTGATGGATCTGTTGTTGATCTTGTTGCTGAACTTGAGAAAGATGTAACCAAAGAGGATGTCAACAATGCACTTAAAGCAGCAGCGTCAGGAGCGATGAAGGGGATTTTAGAGTATTCTGATGAACCACTGGTATCGGTTGATATTATTGGTAATTCCCATTCTTCAATTGTTGATGGTTTATCAACAATGGTAAATGGCAATTTAGTTAAAGTTGTATCGTGGTACGACAATGAATATGGTTATTCAAACCGTGTTGTCGACTTGGTACAAAAAGTTGCTGATGCGTAATAATTCCTTTACGGACTTACTTTCTCAGGACATTGCTGGGAAAGTTGTTTTGGTTCGTGTGGACTTTAATGCGCCAATCAAGGATGGTCTGGTAACTGATAACACACGATTGAAAGCGTCCATTGGTACGATTCAATCATTAACCGAACGTGGTGCTAAAGTTGTATTGGTGTCCCATCTTAACCGTCCTGGTGGTCAGGTGGTTGAGGCGCACCGTCTGACACCGATTCAAGTTGATTTAGCAAACTTATTAAATCAACCCGTAAAAAAACTGGATGATTGCATTGGAGACGATGTCGCAACGGCAATATCTGAAATGAATAATTCTGATGTTATTCTTTTAGAAAATATCCGATTTTATAAGGAAGAAGAGGCCAATGATCAAGACTTCGCAAAAACATTAGCGAGTTATTGTGATTATTTTGTGCAGGATGCGTTTGGTGCGGTTCACCGACAACATGCCTCTACATATGGGGTTGCTCAATTTTTACCTGCTTATTCTGGTCAGTTACTAGATAAAGAGTTGGATTATTTATCAAAAATTATATCGTCGCCTGAACGGCCATTCACCGCCATTATTGGGGGCGCAAAAATTTCAACAAAGTTTTCTGTATTAAAGAATTTATTGCAAACAGTAGATGTTATGATTCTGGGTGGTGCAATGGTTTATACTTTGTTAAAAGCCCAAGGTAAGTCAGTTGGGAAGTCATTGGTAGAAGATGATTTGATTCCCGCAGCCAGAGAATTTTTAGCTGATGTTGAAGCGCAGGGTAAAACACTGTATTTGCCTGAAGATCATTTGGCTGTTACTGATTTTGGCAATGTTGATTCTGCAGCTATTGTTTCTGAATTTGAAGATGATCAGATTGGGGTTGATATTGGCCCAAAAGCAACTGAAAAAATTTCGTCTCTCATCGAGTCATCAAAGCTTGTATTTTGGAATGGTCCAGTTGGTGTTTTTGAAACACCCGAATATGCCAAAGGAACATTTGGTGTTGCTAAGGCATTGGCTGAAGCGGCTAATGTAACCTCTGTTGTTGGTGGCGGCGATTCAATTGCGGCATTAAACCTGGCTGGGTATAGTGATCAAATTGATCATATCTCAACCGGTGGTGGTGCTAGCTTAGAATTTTTAGAAGGTAAGGAATTGCCTGGGATTGCGGTACTGTCATGACAGATGATTTAGAGAAAAAGATTCAAGAAAAACAAGCCGCTATTCGGTCAGATGCGTTTTTAGCTAAAAAAGAATTTGATTCTCAAAAGACTGGGCTTGATGGTTTTGCTCCCGAGGATATTGATGATGATTACTTTCCTGAAGTAAAAGAGCTTCGACATGAGCTTAAACTTATGATGGCATTATTTTCGGAATCTAAGTTTGATGATATTGTTCACTTAATATCCAATCCAACTCGATTATTGGGACTTAATTTTATTATTGGGTTCGTTCGGGGATTGGGGTTTGCTTTAGCTGTGTTATTGATCATTATTATTGTATTGGCATCGTTGTCTGATACGGTTATTTTTGGATCATAATTTGTGTTTTTGCGCTTTAGAATCGTTTACTTAACAGCAATTACTGGATTCTTTTTTGATCAGATTTCAAAAGCAATAAGTCGCCACTATTTAGTGACACAATCCGTTGATTTTGGCGTGATTCGTTTTGATTTGGTATTTAATAAAGGTGCTGCATGGGGGATTTTTTCAGACCATACTCAAGTATTGACTTTCTTAGGTGTGGCCGCAATTGCTTTCTTACTATACTCCTTACGTGATTTGGTTAAAACAAAGATGGACTCTGTTGCAGTTGGCTGCTTATTGGCCGGAGCTCTGGGGAATACGTTTGATCGTTTACTTTTTGGTCGTGTTACTGATTTTATAAATATTCATATTTTGCCAGTTTTTAATGTTGCAGATATGCTTTTAAATTGCGGGATACTATTAATAATTTTGCAAAGTATCTTGGATTATATGCGTAGAAAAGCATGATTTCTTTCTCTGTTTTTATTCTTGTTACTCAGCGACTAGACCGATATCTTGCAATTACATTGGGGATTCCAAGGGAGCGATTGAAAGTATTGATACAAACCGGTGCGATACAAGTGAATAATGCGAGGGTAAGGCCTTCATTAAAGGTTGTAAACCGCGATCACATTAAGGTGGTATTGCCCAAAGTAGAACGTACTGAGCCGTTGCCAATACTTGAACATAGCCATGACCTTTTGAAGACGCAGCAATTTAAGATTGATATCTTGCATCATGATGATGATGTCATTATTGTAAATAAACCAGCTGGCTTGCTTGTGCATGATGTGGCTGGAGATGACCAAGATAGTTTGGTCGCTATTTTACTTCGTGCAGGGATTCAATTGTATTTATCGGACAATATTCGGCCAGGGATTGTGCATCGGTTGGATCAATTTACCGAGGGGGTTTTGGTGTTGGTCAAGTCGAAAGTGGCGTATGATTCCTTAAAAGAGCAATTTAAAGATCGTTCAGTTCAGAAATCATACTTTGCAATTTTGAAAGGGGTTCCCGTAGCACCGGAAGGTGTGATTGATCGACCGATTGGTAGGGATCGTGCCATTCGCGCCCGAAAAAGTTGTCATCATTACATATCTGGGTCCGAAAAAGATGCAATTACAAATTATCGGGTTGTTCAAGCAACCACGAATACATGTTTGGTTGACATTGATTTGATTACCGGTAGAACCCACCAAATCCGAGTTCATTTTGCGGCATTACAATGCCCAGTATTGGGCGATGCGCTGTATAGTTCGCAATCCCAACGTGATGATGGTTATTTATTACAAAGTTATCGGCTGGGTTTTAAGCATCCATCATCTGGCGATCCTGTTTTAATCACAGTTCCGTTAAGTAACCGATTAAAGCAATACGCTCAACGTTAAGATTCCAAGCCCGATAAGTGCAATTGTTCGAAAAAATTTGAATTGGGCATCCAACTTCTGGTTGGTGTGATTGAGTTGCGTAATTAAAGCCGAGTTAGTTTCTTTAAGTTGTTGTAGTTCTTCGTTGATCTTTTCACTCTTTTGTTGCTCTTGAAATGCATCCAGATCAAATGGCCTAAACGATTCTTCAGTACTAATTTGTGAAATAGCACCTGAGTCATTTGATTTACGAATGAAAAGAGAGAATCCACTTTTGGGATTAATAATTCGTTTTATTGGGTCTTCGTTTTGGTCTTGATCTATCACTCAGACATTTTAGCAGAGTTTTTAATTTTTTGAAATCGAATACATTCATTTAAATTCATTTAAAATTCACGTATAATATTTTTGGTGAGTAAAACAAAAAAACAACATTCGAAGCGATCAAAATTAAGCAAGCCTGAGCCCTCAAAGCCTTTGAGTGCAACCTTTTTGGACTTGGTATTTGTTGCTCAGCTTATTTTTGGTCTGGTAATTTTCTTTTCGATTTATTCACAACAGTTGATGGGCCCATTCGGGCAATTGGTTCAGCAGGTTGGCTTTTGGTTTGTGGGGGATGCTGTGTCTTTATTGCCATGGGTATTATTTTTGACGAGTCCAATATTGATTCGGTCAAAGCAATTATTTTTTAAGCCTTACATTGCGTATTTGTGTCTGTTTTCATTTTTTGGATTGACCTTTATTGATTCTTTTTTTGATCATAAAACACTGTTATTGCATGGCGAAATACCAGTCACATTGTCGGGGTTAATGATTCAGTATGGAGCGGCTATTTTTGGTCAGTTTGGAGTACGTTTCTTTTGTCTTTCATTTGCGGGTATTTTTGGTGGTTTGTTGTTTCAATTATCGTTAGCTCAACTTCTCTCAACAATAAAAGAGCCTAAATCATTGGACATTGCATCCCGTTTGACTGCATTAAAATATCGCTTGTTTTACGATCAACCAAAACCTAAATTAAAATATAAGAAGTCAAAAATACAATTGCGTAAAAAGAAGGATGACTTAGCACTAAAGCGAATTAAAGAGGATGTTATTCCAGAGCCAGAGCCGGTTCCTGCAGCACCGTTGGATGTGATTAATGCACAAACGGTGGTATTGGAAGATATTCCAGAAACAAAAGACATGACACCCCAGGCTGAGGATGTGTCCCATGAAGGGTATATTTTGCCCCCATTGGATTTGTTAACCAAACCACGTACCACCAATGCCAAACAAATCGAAGACGACATGCGCAATAAAGCCAAAATATTGGAAATGGCGCTTGATAGCTTTAATGTCAGTGCGAAAGTGGTGAATGTGACCATTGGTCCATCGGTGAGCCGATTTGAGTTGCAACCTGGTGAAGGGGTAAAAATTAGTAAGATTACCAATTTAAATCAGGACATCGCACTAAAGTTGGCTGTGCCGACATTGCGAATTGAGGCCCCAATTCCAGGAAAGGCCTTGGTAGGAATCGAAGTTCCCAATGCGGATATTGCACCGCTGAACTTGCGTTCCATTATTAACCCTAAAACATTTTTTAACTCTGAGTTACCATTGGAGTGTATTTTGGGTCAGCGCATTACAGGCGAGGGCGTTACGATGAATTTAAATAAGATGCCGCACATTTTAGTGGCTGGATCAACAGGGTCTGGAAAAAGTGTCTGTGTGAACGCCATTATTTTATCTATTTTAATGAAGGCAACGCCTGATGAGGTTAAGTTTTTGATGATTGACCCTAAAAAAGTTGAATTGAGTTTATATTCAGATATCCCGCATCTGCTAGCACCAGTTGTAACCAATCCTCATAAAGCTGCGGCGACATTAAAGCAGTGGGCGTTGGCAGAAATGGAACGCCGTTATGAACTGTTTACTGAGCATGGCGTGAAAGACTTGGCTGGGTTTAATGCGATGGCCAAAGAATCGGAGGACCCTTCGTTAAAGCCCATTCCGTATATTGTTGTGATTATTGATGAATTTGCTGACTTAATGATGGTGGCATCGCAAGAAGTTGAAAATACCATTTGTCGGTTGGCCCAAATGGCCAGAGCGACTGGGATTCATTTGGTGATTGCGACTCAGCGACCCAGTGTTAATGTTGTTACTGGTTTAATTAAAGCGAACGTGCCATCACGAATTTCGTTTGCAGTGCAATCCCAAGTGGATTCTCGAACGGTATTGGATATGGCCGGCGCTGAAAAGTTATTGGGCCGTGGGGACATGTTATACATGCCTGTTGGGGCATCGAAGCCGGATCGAGTGCAAGGGGTGTTTGTGTCAGAAAAAGAAGTGAACGCCGTGGTTGGTTTTATTAAGCGGCAAGGTGGCCCTAACTATGTGAACGAAATTATGGATGTGGAGCCAGAAACGGAGGACGCCGCTGCTGGATCGAGTGAAGATTCTGATCGTGATGCTTTGTTTAATCAAGCCAAAGAAATGATCCAGTCCACGCAGTATGCATCCACATCGTATTTGCAGCGTAAATTACGCATTGGCTATAATCGTGCAGCACGGCTGATGGATGAACTTGAAGAGGCGGGTGTTATTTCAGCGTATGATGGGGAGTCCAAAGCTCGCACAGTCTTGCCAAACTAATTTGCGCCAAGTTAAAATTAAGTTAAATTTAATTAAAGGTGGTATGGCATGAGATTAAAGCTGGTAAATGCATTAAAAAAAATGGGCCGTTTTATTGTTGATCACTGTGAATGGTAGTTTGAAAAAGACGGTTGCAACATCATTTGATTGGGCATTGAATGAAAAAAAAAATGGGCTTCAACATGATTTGGGTAATATGTATGCGATGTTTGGCTATTGTTTTCCAGACAATGAAAGACGCAGTGAAAATTCTCCTAAAACTAAACAGGATTTAGAGGCTTTCATTGAAAACTTTAAACAAAAATTAAAGGCAAACGAACTGACTCTAATTTTATATTCTAAAGATCTGTTCATGTTTCTTATCAATGTTTTTGAGTTTATAGCTTTAGGTGAAAATAAACATGTGTTTTGCAATAATTGGAAAGAAGATATTCAAAAATTAATTAATTTTGTCCGAATGGACCGTGGAGTAAATATGTCCACTTATGATTTTATTGTTGGCGATGGCATCCGATTTAATGATTATTCCTACGAACAACGATGTTTAATGATTCGAGTTATTTTTGAGACAACCTTTAATGCGGCAAAATATGCTCGAGACACATTTTGGCGGTTTTCGGTTACGATTCGCGGGACTGATATTCGGGTCTATTATGAGGACAATGGTGGAGGTTTTACGTTTGGTAAGACAGGTAAGCCAAAGGTTTCTGAAAATAGTACTGGTGGGCAAGGATTAAGATTATTGCAGGTTGATGCTGTACGGTTAGGTGGCTTATTAACACTAAGTAATCATGTTCATGAATTAGTGACTGGTGCAACCGTGGAGCTCTTATTACCGCTTAGAAATTCTGCAGGTTGTTGTAATATTTCTTAACTTTTTAGTTTCGTTTATTTATATTTTATCTGATGCGTGCGCAACCTGAGTTTAATTCATCGCTGAAACCATCTTAATATTTTGTGATGGATTTGGTGGATAAAACTAGTATTAGTCTTTAAATTCCAATTTCAATAAAAGGGCGAGAATCCCGATAACAGTAACCTTTTCCTGTTTGAAAAATTGGAAATGTCATCTTGTCTTCAAGTCCTCCACGTGAGTTTAAATTTGTTATTGTGGCAATTTTTACATATTTATTCCTTCTTGTACTACCATGAATAAACCTGTGAATGTCTTCTGGTTTGAGTGGTTCATCATGACCTAAACATAACATCATTCTTATGGCTGTATAATCTAAAATTAAGCGACCATTGGGCTGTAAACATTGCAGTATGCTCTTTAATACAGATTGATTGTACTCAATAGTGTGATGTTTTTTTGATGTTTGCATCACATAGCTCAATACTTTTGTTGCAACAATAACATCTGGTTTAACAAACAGCTGGTTTAAAACATTAAAATATTTCGGCTCCCATTGCAATACTGTTTTATGAACAGCTACATTTTTTTCACTTGATTGAAAATTTGTTTTTAATCGAGTTCGGTATCTTTCATTTTCTCGATGATTATCTGACAACCTAGGGAATATTTCATTTCCATTTTCAAACCTTTTGCTGTTTATAATGTTTTTAACGTGGTCAAGTACTTCTGTATTTTCATCTAAAGCTAAAAAGCTTGCCGTTGGGCAGGCCGCAATAAGTTCTTCCATTTGTGGTGATTGATTTCGTTCAGGTTCAGACCCTGGGCCAAACACCCAAACGTTATTGATGATGCTATTTTCAAACGTTTGTCCACCGGTGACGGTAACGTTACTCATTAAACTTTCGGTTAATAAGGGGAACCTAAATACGTCCGTAATATTTTTGTTTTGGGGAATTTTGTGGGCGATAAGTAAGAAATCTAAATCTATGTTTTTACGCATGCTACGAGAAACCGAATTATTATCTTTATCTTTAATTTCTAAATCCCCACCGAGTGCAACAAGCTTTTCAAATAAACTAGATATACCTTTGTGCCATAATAATAGTTTTAAATTGGATATACTGACATTGTTTCCCCTGCCGTGCCGTAATGCCTTGAAATAGTTTTTTAGGTCCTCTTTTTTAAAGGTTTTAAGTTCAGTTTCTGCTTTTTTAATAAGGTAATGAAGCGATGTTCTTCCAGATTTAGGCCCTTGCCTATTTATGATGTGTTTTTTTTGATCTTTAGTGAGCCCGTTTAGAAGAACATCAATTTTTTTAGTCAGTGTTTTAAAAGCATCCCCAGTGTGAAAATAATCTATAGGCGCTGTGCTAAACTTATCAATTAATTTGGATAACTTTTTCCCTTTTTTATCAATTAGTTGATCGGGTTTTTTTGCTGCACTTGATGCAGGTGCCCCACCCGTATTTTCTGTTTTTTTAATATCACTAGCCTGAAATCTGACGGGTTCTGATGTATGGGGTATTATTTTTTTGAGTAAAAAATGTATTTGGGTTAACTGATCCATATTAAATCACCTCATCTAATTTTAGACTCATTCTAATCTGGCGTCAAATTTCGTTCGGTTTAGTTTAATTGACTAAAGCTACTGTTTTGCAACAGCTCATGTTCGTTTTGGTGGAACAGCTCTTTTTGAGTTTTGGCTTCTTTGTTATACTTTTGACATGGATTCAACTAAATCATCAATCACGCTAGGACTCATTGGATTTGGCAATGTGGGCCAGGGCGTTCATTCAATTGTTAAAACCAATCAAGGCATGATTCAAGATCGTCTTGGGCAAGGGGTTCACATTAAAACCATCTGTGTTCGAAACGTCGATAAGTATAAGGAATTGGCCAATGGTGCGGCGCTAACCACCGATGTGAATGATATTTTAACGGATCCTGAAATTGATATTGTTGTTGAAGTAATTGGTGGTGAAACACCTGCTTATGATTACATTACTGAAGCATTGAAGCATAAAAAATATGTTGTAACGGCCAATAAAGAGTTGATTGCCAAGCATAAAAAAACATTTTTTGACTTAGCTAAACAGAACGATGTTGATATCTTTTTTGAGGCATCGGTGGGTGGCGGTATTCCGATTATTAAGTCGTTTAAGGTGGGTTATTCTGCTAATGAGATCGAATCGGTGTACGGGATTTTAAATGGCACAACCAATTTTATATTAACCAAATTGTTTGAAGATAAGCAGGAGTTTGCCGATGTATTAAAGCAGGCGCAGGATTTAGGATTTGCGGAAGCTGATCCGACAGCGGATGTGTCTGGGTTGGATGCGGCGTATAAAATTGTGATTTTAACGGCGGTAGCATTAAAGTTAAACATTCAAATTGACGATGTGTTTTATGAAGGCATTGATCAAATTCAGCTAAAAGACATTCAGTATTTGGATGAGCTTGGCTATCGGGTGCGTTTAATTGCGAAGGCCAAGCGTGTGGATGACGGTGTTTTTGCGGCTGTTTACCCCACGGCGATTCCGTCGGATCACCCGTTAGCAACGGTTCGTAATGAGTTTAATGCCATTTATTCAACCGGGAACATGGTTGGAGAATCGATGATTTACGGAAAAGGTGCAGGTAGTTTGCCGACTGGTTCTGCGGTTATGTCGGATATTTTGGACATCGCGTTTGATATTTATACGCACCATTCACGACGAAATCTAGAAACAAAAATTGATAAAGCAACCGTGGTGGCCATTGATAAAAATGACACTCAGTTTTATGTGCGTTTGGCGGTTAAAGATGAAGCGGGTGCATTGGAAGCCATTACAACGGCATTTAAAACAGCGAATATTAATATTCGAAACATCATTCAAAAAGAAAACTCGGGTGGCCACGCTCAGGTGGTAATTTTAACGGATGTTACCAACGAAGGCGTGTTTAACCAATTAAAAACATCGTTGTTGGATATGCCAGTAACGGACGCCATCGAAGCCGTTATTCGTGTCGGACTCTAATTTAAAACTCATTGTAGGGTTAGGGAACCCTGGCGA